>JAOPXY010000186.1 GCA_025964895.1 Aeromicrobium sp. | reverse complement strand
AGTCATCGTCCAGCAGGTGCTCGAGGTCGAGCTTGGTCTTGGTCGTGGTCAGGTCGTCCAGCCGCACCTGGGACGGTGAGATCTCGGCCCAGGTGCTCTGCGTCAGCCCATGGTCCGGATAGGGGCGCCCCTCGCTCACCCTCCTGAAGATCATCCGGTCAGTGTAGAGGGACACCCCCGCCCTCGGCGGTAGCCTGTGGCCATGACAGCCAGCGAGGACGCCAGGGCAGCCGCCGAGCAGGCGGCACGCGCCGCGGCCGATGCCCAGCAGGCCGCCGATGCCCCGCAGGAGCGGGCCGAGCAGCTCGCCGCCGCCGCGGAGGCGGCCGCCGCCGGCGCGGCTGCGGCGGTCGCACCGGAGTCGGTCCCCGTGAGCGAGATCGCCGAGATCGTCCGCGCGGGCTACGCCTTCGACGGCGCCGCCATCGAGATGGGCGCGCTGCTCGACGGCACGCCGCCGGACCTGGCGCCGGTGCCGTCGGCGCGGGTGCGCATCCCCCTGGCGATGCTCAACCGGCACGGTCTCGTGGCGGGCGCGACGGGCACCGGCAAGACCAAGACGCTGCAGGTGCTCGCCGAGCAGATCGCGGCCCACGGCGTCCCGGTCTTCGCGGCGGACATCAAAGGGGACCTGTCCGGCATCGCGACCGCCGGCAGCGCCGATGAGAAGCTGCTGGCGCGCACCGCGAGCATCGGCCAGGACTGGCAGCCCGTCGCGACGCCGACGGAGTACTTCGCCCTCGGCGGCATCGGGCAGGGGCTCCCGGTCCGCGCCACGATCGACGACTTCGGCCCGACCCTGCTGTCGAAGGTGCTGGGCCTGAACGCGACGCAGGAGTCGTCGCTGGGGCTGGTGTTCCACTACGCCCGCACCGCGTCCCTGCCGCTCGTGGGCCTCGCCGATCTGCGGGCCGTGCTGACGCACCTGACCAGCGACATCGGCAAGGTCGAGCTCAAGGCGCTCGGTGGCCTGTCGGCCGCGACGGTCGGCGTGATCCTGCGCGAGCTCATCGGCTTCGCCGACGAGGGTGCCGACGACTTCTTCGGCCGGCCGGAGATCGACGTCGCGGACTTCCTGCGCACCGCGCCCGACGGACGGGGCATCGTGTCGCTGCTGGAGGTGCCGGGGGTGCAGGACAAGCCCGCGCTGTTCTCGACGTTCCTGATGTACCTGCTGAACCGCCTGTTCAAGGAGCTGCCCGAGGTCGGCGACATCGATAAGCCGAAGCTGGTGTTCTTCTTCGACGAGGCCCACCTCCTGTTCGCCGACGCCTCCGACGACTTCCTGGAGACCATCACGCAGACGGTGCGCCTCATCCGCTCCAAGGGCGTCGGCATCTTCTTCGTGACCCAGACACCGAAGGACGTACCCGGCGACGTGCTGGCCCAGCTCGGGTCGCGTGTGCAGCACCAACTCCGCGCCCACACCCCGGACGCCGCGAAGGCGCTCAAGGCGACGATCTCGACGTACCCGAACACGGCCTACGACCTCGAGGAGGTCTTGACGTCGCTCGGCATCGGCGAGGCGATCGTGACCGTCATGAGCGACAAGGGCGCGCCGACCCCCGTCGCGTGGACCCGGCTGCGCGCCCCGCAGGGCTCGATGGACCCCACGCCGCCGGCCGAGGTCTCCGCCGCTGTGACGGCATCGCCGCTGCTCGCGAAGTACGGCACCGCGATCGATCCGGAGTCCGCGAGCGAGATCCTGGACGCGCAGGCCGCGGCCGGCGCGGCGGCGGCCCAGCAGGCCGCTGACGACGCCCGGCTGCGCCAGGAGGCCGATCGGATCAGGAAGCAGGATGCTCCGGTCAAGCGGTCGAGATCGACGTCGGGATCCCGCAGGATGTCGCCACTGGACCGGGCCGTCGGCGAGGCGAGCCGCACGATCGCACGCGAGCTGATCAAGAACGTCTTCAAGCGTCGTAGGTGACAGGCACTATCATAGGATCGCAGCGCGCTCCGGGATGACCCTCAGGAAGATTTCAGGGTCTTCCTTGGTTGTGCTGGTCAACACGCTTCGCGAACAATGAATGCCGGGGGCGCAATCGGCGCCGTTCTTCGGGTCCCGACCCGACAGGGACCTGAGGAGGGTCGATGGTGCAGACGTCACAGGAAGCCCCCGTCCTCGAGCGAGCCCGCCTCCTGCGCCTGCTCCCCACCGTCCGAAGAGCCGCGGTGGAGGTCGCCCTCATCGGCGTCCTCTACATCTTCTACTGCGTCACGCGCACGTTCGCGTCGTCGTCCTTCGCGCCGGCTCGTGGCCGCGCCCTCGACATCCTGACGTTCGAGAAGTCCTGGCGCATCGACGTCGAGTCGTGGCTCAACGACCTGTTCGTCAAGCACGACTGGATCGGCGTCGCGTCGAGCTACTGGTACGCCACGACGCACTATCTCGTGACGCTCGGCATCCTCATCTGGCTCTACCGCCGCGGCGCCCAGTACGTCACGGCCCGCCGTGCGCTGGTGCTGGCCTCGCTGACGGGCCTGGCGTTCTACCTGCTCATGCCCACCGCGCCGCCCCGGCTCGTGCAGGGCGGCTACCACGACGTCCTCAGCATGCACTCCGACATCGGCTGGTGGAGCCAGAACGGATCTGCCCCCAAGGGCCTGGGCAACATCACGAACGAGCTCGCGGCCTTCCCGTCGCTGCACGCGGGATGGTCGCTGTGGGTCGCGATCGTCCTGATCATGGCGGGCGTGCCGAAGATCGTCCAGGCCCTGGGCCTGGCGTACGCGCTGACGATGACGATCGTCATCATCGGCACCGGCAACCACTGGCTCGTCGACGCCCTGGCCGGGTGGGCCATCGTCCTGCTGGCCTTCGCTGCCGTCCTCGCGTGGGAGCGCACCGGCCCCGCCTGCACGAACGACGACGGCTGACGCGCAGCACCGCGAGAGAACGCTCCAACGAGAGAACCAGCCCGGTCCTGACGGACCGAGGCTGGTTCTCGTGCGTGGTGGCGGAGGATAGGGGATTCGAACCCCTGAGAGCTTTCACTCAACCCGCTTTCCAAGCGAGCGCACTAGGCCACTATGCGAATCCTCCGTCGAAGAGGCTACCTGCCGTCCCCGGCTTGGGGCGAACCGGGATGCCTCCGTATGATGTGGAGCAGCCCCTCGCGTGGCGACACATCACCCAACTCCCCCAGGGCCGGAAGGCAGCAAGGGTCAGTGACCTCTGTCGGGTACGCGAGGGGTCCTTCACGTCCAGGCGCAGATGGCCGGCGGCGATGATCGCCCCGACGCACGAGGAGCGGTGCGCCGGCGTCCACGATCATCGTCGAGGTGGACGCCAGCGCACCGCTCCGGGTGCGTGTGCGGGTGGCTGATCAGGGGAGGGGGTTGATCTCCCCGTGACCGTCGAGGGCGCTCGACAGCGTGCCGAGGTGGTGTCGTCCGTCGCCCAGGGTGTGGTCGATCGCGGTCAGGCGGCTCATGAAGTGGCCGACGCTGTACTCGGCGGTCATGCCGATGCCGCCGTGAAGCTGGATCGCCTCCTGGCCGATGTGGCGCCCGGCCTTGCTGACCTGCAGCTTGGCCCGCGAGGCCGCCTCGATGGCCGCCTCGGCGTCCGACCCGCCGTCGAGCAGCACGAGGGTCGCCCACGTGACGGTGCTGCGCGCCAGCTCGAGCGACACGTACATGTCGGCCGCCCGGAACGTCAGCGCCTGGAACGTCATGAGCGGGACGCCGAACTGCTTGCGCGTCTTGAGGTACTCCGTCGTCTGCTTCAGCGCCGTGTCCATCGCGCCGAGCGACTCGTGGCCGTACGCGACCTGCGCCTGGGCGATGACGGCTGCGATCGTCGCCGACTGGTCCGCGCCGGCCTCGCCGAGCGGCGTCGCAGGCGTCGCGTCGAACGCGACGCGAGCCGCGCGGCCCCCGTCGAACGTCGCGTACGACGTGCGGCTCAGGCCCGCGGCGTCGGGCTGCACGACGAACAGGGCCGTGGCGCCGTCGACGTCGGCGCTGACGATCAGCAGATCGGCCCGTCCGCCGCCCAGCACGGGCTCCTTGACGCCCGACAGCGTCCAGCCGCCGTCGGCCTGCGCGGCCGTCACGGCGTACGCCCGCTCGTTGTAGCGCGACTTGAGCTCGACGTGCGCGAAGGCCGGGACAAGCGTGCCCTCGGCGAGAGCGCCGATGATCTCGGTCTTCTGCTCGGCCGTGCCGGCGGCGGCGACCAGGCCGCCCGCGAGCACGACTGCCTCGACGTACGGCTCGGGCGCGATGACGCGTCCGATCTCCTCGGCGACGATCGAGACCTCGACGGGTCCGGCGCCGAAGCCGCCGTCCTCCTCCGCGAAGGGCAGACCCAGCGCGCCCATCTCGGCGAGCTGCTGCCACGTCTTCTCGTCCCAGCCGGGATCGGTCTTGGTCACCTCGCGGCGGGTCTCGGACGAGCCATAGGCCTTGCCCAGCAGCGATCGCACGGCGTCGCGCAGCGCGATCTGCTCGGAGTCGAGTGTGAAATCCATGTCAGCCCCTCAGTCCCAGGATCGTGCCGGCGATGATCTGTCGTTGCACCTCGTTGGAGCCGCCGTAGATCGACGCCTTCCGGTAGTTGAGGTAGTTGGTGGTCGCGACACGCGCCAGGTCGGGGACGTCCGAGCCTTCGCCGGCCCCGGTCGCGAGCGAGTCGGGCCCGGCCAGGTCGACCCACAGCTCGGTGACGGCCTGCTGCAGCACGGTGCCCTGCAGCTTCAGCACCGACGAGGCGGGGTGCGGCTTGCCGTCCGCGGAGTGCGCGACGACACGCAGCGCGGTGAGCTCGAGCGCGAGAAGGTCGTTCTCGAGATCGGCGATCTGCGCCGCGACGAGCGGATCGTCCAGCAGTGACGTGCCGCCGGGTCCCGCGGTCTTGGCGTACTCCTTGGCCTGGGCCAGCGTGCGCTTGGTCGAGCCGACCGGCGCGACGCCGACGCGCTCGTTGCCGAGCAGGAACTTGGCGTAGTCCCAGCCCTTGTTCTCCTCGCCGACGAGGTTGTCGACCGGCACGCGGACGTCCTCGAAGAACACCTCGTTGACCTCGTGGCCACCGTCGATCAGCTCGATCGGACGGACCGTGAGGCCCGGTGACGTCATGTCGATCAGCAGGAACGAGATGCCGGCCTGCTTCTTGGCCGTGGGGTCGGTGCGGACGAGGGTGAAGATCCAGTCGCCGTACTGGCCGAGGGTCGTCCACGTCTTCTGGCCGTTGACGACGTACTCGTCGCCCTCGCGGACCGCCGTGGTGCGCAGCGACGCGAGGTCGGAGCCGGCGTCGGGCTCGGAGAATCCCTGCGACCACCAGATGTCGAGGTTCGCGGTCTTGGGCAGGAAGCGCTCCTTGATCTCCTGCGATCCGAATGCCGCGATGACGGGGCCGACCATCGACGCATTGAACGCCAGCGGCGGCATGACGCCCGCGAGCTGCATCTCCTCGTGCCAGATGTGGCGCTGCAGCGGGGTCCAGTCCTTGCCGCCCCACTCGACCGGCCAGTTGGGCACCGCGATGCCGGCGGCGTTCATGGCCTGCATCGACTCGACGATCTGGTCCTTGCTCAGCTCGCGCCGGGCGATGACGGTGTCGCGGATGTGCTGGGGGATCTGGGTCGTGAAGAACGTGCGCATCTCCTCGCGGAACGCGGCGTCCTCCTCTGACAGCTGCAACTTCATGGACGGCTCCTCAGGGGTTTCAGGATCTGGCGCAGGGCGAGTCTAGACCTCGGCGTTAGTACCTGCATGGTCAGTGCATCTTCTTGCGCAGCGCCCGCGCGCGGACGGGCCCGACGAGGCGCGGGCCGGCGAGTCGCTGCTCCAGTCGCCGGGCCTCGCGGCGTACGGGCTGGGCGACGTACTCGCCGAGGATGACGCCGGCGGCGAGTGAGATCGCGACGGCGACGGCGGTGATCATCGCGATGATGCCGGAGTAGTCGTCGCCAGCGAGCAGTGCCAGGCCGCGGTAGATCGAGACGCCGGGCAGCAGCGGCACGATCGCCGCTGTGACGATGACGAGCGGAGGAACGCGTGCGCGTCCGGCGACGCTGTAGCTGACCAGGCCGATGAACACCGCCGCGACCGCGGCGGGCCAGGCGCGGCCGGCGTCCTGCTGGCCGATCAGCAGGTAGATCGCGGCGGCGGTGCCGGCGATGCCGGCGATCGGCAGCAGGACGCGGCGCGGTGCGTACGCCGAGAACGCGAACGCGGCCGCGCCGAGGGCCGCACCGGTCACCATGAGCGGCAGCCGGGACAGGCCGGACACGCCGGGCTCGACCGTCAGCTCGACGCCCACCATGCGGCCGAGGGTCAGACCGCCGCTGACGCCCACGATGACGCCGACCGTCGAGATCATGACCTCCAGGATGCGGGCGACCGCCGTGACGTAGAAGTCCGTGAGCGCGTCCTGGATCGCGCCGATGAACCCGAGCCCGGCCAGCAGCATCACGATGCTGGCGGTGATGACGAGGGACGGATCGACGTCAACGTCGGTCGCCGCGACCGCGACCGCGAGCAGCGACGCGAACAGGCCGCCGGCCACCTGCGCGTAGAAGAACGGCAGGCGCAGCCGGGAGAGGTAGCGCTGCAGGACGTCGATGCCTGTCGCCGAGACCGCGGCGATCGCCGTCACGATCGCGTCGCCGCCGATCAGCAGCGCGATGCCCGCACCGAACACGCCCCAGCCGGCCGTGACCGCCCAGCGCGGGGTCTGGTGACCCGTCGACGCGATCTGCGCGACGCGGATCCGCGCCTCGTCGAAGTCGATCTCGTTGGCGAGCAGGTCGGCGACGAGGTGGTCGACCCGGGTCAGGTCGTCGAAGTCGGTCTCCCGGTGGGTCATGTGACGGGTCACCGACACGGGCGGGTCGTCGAACGAGGCCTGGTGGCTCAGGCTGAGGGTCGTGAAGGTGACGTCGACGATGACCTGGCGCAGGCCCAGGTGGTGCGCCACCGACGACATGGTGGCGGTGACGTCGGCCGCCCCGGCGCCGTTGGACAGCAGCATCTCCCCGATCCGCAGGGCGAGGTCGAGGGTCTGGTGCGTCTGGCGTGAAGTCGTCACAGGCTCCATCATGGAGGCCGCGGCGCCTGTACCCAACCGCGTCCGGACGTCGTTCGGCGTAGGGTTTCGCTGACAGCCCGTCGACGCAGGAGGAACGCATGACCGAGTGGACGCCCGATCTGTTGGGTGACGGCTACGAGCGGCACACGATCGCACTCGGGACCGACCCGGACGGCGAGGGCGACGTCGAGGCGACGCTGGTGCGGCGCACGCCGCCGGCGCAGCCGCACGCCGCGCTGCTGTACGTCCACGGCTTCAGCGACTACTTCTTCCAGACCGAGATGGCCGACTTCTTCACCGAGCGCGGCTTCGCGTTCTACGCGCTCGACCTGCGCAAGTGCGGACGCTCGCGCCGCGAGGGCCAGACGGGCCACTACGTGTCCGACCTCGCGCTGTACGACGCCGAGCTCGAGGCGTCGCTGGAGATGATCCGCGCGGAGACCGGCGGCGCGCCCGTCGTGGTGTCCGGACACTCCACCGGTGGCCTGATCCTGCCGTTGTGGCTCGACCGGCTCAACCGGCGTCCGGGCGGCACCCGCGGCGCGGGCATCGCCGGTCAGATCCTCAACAGCCCGTGGTTCGACCTGCAGGGCAAGCCGTGGATGCGCACGGTCGGCACCCATGTCATCGGGGCGATCGCGAAGGTCAGGCCCACCACGATGATGAAGCTGCCGGCGACCGACGCGTACGGAACGAGCCTGCACGTCAGCGGCCACGGCGAGTGGGAGTTCGACACGGTCTTCAAGCCGCTGAACGGGTTCCCGGTGTCGTACGGCTGGCTGACGGCGGTCCGTCGCGGCCACGCTGCGCTGCACCGCGGGCTCGACGTCGGCGTGCCGTCGCTCGTGCTGCGGTCGACGAAGTCGCGGTTCGCGCGGACGTACTCGCCGGACGTCGACGAGGCCGACGCGGTGCTCGACGTCAAGCAGATCGCGCGCTGGGCCGGCTGCCTCGGTGACGCCGTGACCGTCGTGCCGGTCGACAAGGCCCGCCACGACGTCTTCATCTCCAAGGACGAGCCCCGCCGGGCGGCGTACGTCGCCGTCGACACGTGGCTGCGCGCCTCGCACCTCGCCCCGGCCCAGTCCAGATCTGCGTAGGCCTGCACCGTCGCGGGATCGTGTGACGGCGCAGGATCCCGCAGATCTGGGCTGTGTGCGCGACCTCGTGCCGGGTGTCTCCCGGGGTCTATAGAGTTCACCGTGTGGATGCCCCCCTCGCGCTGTACCGCCGCTACCGGCCGGAGACCTTCGCCGAGGTGATCGGCCAGGAGCACGTCACCGAGCCCTTGCGCCACGCGCTCGCCGCCAACCGGGTCAATCACGCCTACCTGTTCTCCGGTCCGCGCGGATGCGGCAAGACCACGAGCGCCCGCATCCTGGCCCGCGCGCTCAACTGCGAGAAGGCGCCCATCTCCGATCCCTGCGGGGAGTGCCAGAGCTGCCGCGACCTGGCGCGCGGCGGGCCGGGCAGCATCGACGTCATCGAGATCGACGCCGCCAGCCATGGCGGTGTCGACGACGCCCGCGACCTGCGCGAGCGGGCGTTCTTCGCCCCCGTCAGCAGCCGCTACAAGGTCTACATCATCGACGAGGCGCACATGGTCTCGCCGCAGGGCTTCAACGCGCTGCTCAAGCTCGTCGAGGAGCCGCCCCCGCACCTGAAGTTCATCTTCGCGACGACCGAGCCCGACAAGGTCATCGGCACGATCCGCTCACGCACGCATCACTACCCGTTCCGGCTCGTCCCGCCCAAGGCGCTCGGGGACTACTTGATGCAGCTGTGCGCTGTCGAGGGTGTCTCACTGGCCCCCACGGCCCTGCCCCTGGTCGTCCGGGCGGGCCAGGGCTCGGTGCGCGACACGCTCAGCGTGCTCGACCAGCTGCTCGGCGGCGCGGGGCCCGAGGGCGTCACGTACGAGCTCGCGGTCGCCCTGCTCGGCTACACGCCCGACTCGCTGCTCGACGAGGCGATCGACGCCTTCGCCGCGCGCGACGGGTCGACGGTCTTCGGCGTCGTCGACAAGGTCATCGAGTCCGGCCAGGATCCCCGCCGCTTCGCCGAGGACCTCCTGCAGAGGCTCCGCGACCTCGTCATCGTGGCCGCGGTGCCCGACGCCCTCGACAAGGGCCTGCTCGACGTGCCGGGCGACCGCGCGCTGCGGCTCGTCGCCCAGGCCAACGGCTTCGGCCCGTCCGAGCTGACCCGTGCGGCCGACATCGTCAACGCGGCGCTGATGGAGTTCCGCGGCGCCACGGCTCCCCGGCTCCTGCTCGAGCTGATGTGCGCACGCATCCTCGTGCCCGGGGCCGACAACTCGACGCTGGGCTTCCAGGCCCGCCTCGACCGCGTCGAGCGGCGCCTCTCGATGGACGGCGCGGCGCCGGCGGCGCCGGCCGTGACGGCCGCTGCTCCTGCCTCGACCCAGCCCATCCCGCCCGTCGTCGACGACCCGCCGGTCGTCCGCCCCGTCGAGGCGGCCCCTG
>JAOPXY010000167.1 GCA_025964895.1 Aeromicrobium sp. | reverse complement strand
TTGAACAACCTGGCTGGGCATCACAGCTAGTGCAGGTCGGCGGAGCGTTCCAGCTCGGCGGCCCGGCGCAGGTGCAGTGCGGTGTCGACGAGTTTCGCGGCACTGTGCGGATCGCCGCTGTCGAGCTGGCCCCGGCCGACGCCACATATGTGGGCGAAGGACGCGGCCCGGTCGAGCGTCACGTCGAAGTCGTCACCGACGATGCCGCGTACGACGGTGTCGACGAGCGCGATGACCTCCTGCGGGCCCGGTGGGTCGACGACGCCGGCCAGCACCTCGTGCACCGGTGCGTACGCCTTGCCCGCCGCGTACTCGCGCGCCGCCTGGTCCGGCGAACGGTGCACCCAGGTTCGCAGCAGGTACAGCCGCCACAGGGCGCCGGCCAGGCTGTCCGGCGCCGCGTGCGACCACAGCTCGGCGATCGTGCTGAGGCCCTCCTCGTCGGCAAGGTGCAGCACGCGGTCGACGAGGCCCTGGTCGTCGTCCGTGCGGGGGCCTCGGACGAGCAGCGTCGCGATGCGATGGCCGGCGGCCGCCAGCTCGGCGGGATCCGTGCCGTCGGCCCGCGACTCGAAGAGCGCGGGACCGGGGAGAGAGGGCTTCTTGAACTCGCTCACGCAGCACTCCTGGGCGATGAGGTCATAGGTCCAACCGTAACCCGACGGGACAATTCAGCGAGCCGTGTCGAGGCTCTCGGCGGGACGCGTGGGAGCGGCGGCCGGCTTGCGGGAGTACAGCCACAGCACCGGCACCAGGTACACGGCCCAGCCGATGACCTGCAGCCAGGACGGGTTGGGCTGGAAGTTGACCGTGCCCTTGAGCAGCGTTCCGTACCAGCTGTCCGGAGGGATCGTCGAGGAGATGTCGAAGACCGCGTTGCCAAGATCGGAGACGCTGCCGACGTTGCCGGTCAGGCGGGGCAGGAAGCCGGCCTCCTGCAGGTCGTAGATGCCGTACGCGAGCACGCCCGCCGCCACGACGATCAGCAGGTAGCCGGTGACGGTGAAGAACGTGCCCAGGTTGACGGTGATCGCGCCCCGGTAGATCAGGTAGCCGAGCACGACGGCGACGAGCAGGCCCGCGGCCGCGCCCAGGAACGGCGTCGCCTGGTAGGCGTTGGCGACGGTGCCGTACATGATCGCGGCGGTCTCGAGCCCCTCACGACCGACGGTGAGGAAGGCGACGACGGCGATCGCGAGCGGGCCGAGCGCCACGGCGCCGGCGAGCTCGCTCTCGAGCTCCTTCTTGAGGCCGCGTGCCGTGCGCCGCATCCAGAAGATCATCCACGTCACGAGACCCGCGGCGAGGATCGACAGCGTCCCGCCCACGAGCTCCTGCGTGCGGAACGGCAGGGAGCCGATCGCGATCGTGATGACGGTGAACACCGCGATGACGAGGACCGCGGCCGTGGCCACGCCCATCCAGATGTACCTGATGTCGTGCCGCCGACCGGTCTTGACCAGGTAGGCGATGAGGATGCTGACGACGAGGCTGGCCTCCAGACCCTCGCGCAGACCGATCAGGAAGTTGGCGAGCACCTCATGAGTGTATGGGAAGGCATGCCTCACCCGCCGTGTGAGTCGCGCACGGGTCCGGCCGGGCTCAGGAGGACAGGGCCTCGGTGAGCGGCTCGACGATCAGACCGATCTGCCAGGCCCGGGCGCCCTGCTGCCGCAGCACCGCCGAGACCGCCTCGACCGTGATGTCCGAGGGCGGCTCCCACGCGAGGTTGCGCACGAGCTGCGGGCTGATGAGGTTCTCGGTCGGCAGGTCGTTCGCCTCGGCGATCTGCAGGATGATTTCGCGGCTGCGTCCCAGACGTTCCGCGGCCACGGGGTTCTTGTCGGCCCACGCGCGTGGCGGCGGAGGCCCGTCGGTCTTCTGGTTGGTCGTGGGCAGCTTGAGCTCGTCGAGCGCGAGGCCCCGCTCGATCGCGTCGAACCACTCGCTCATGAACCGGCGTGGGCCACGGTTGCGCATGATGCGCATGCCCTTGAGCGCGTTGAGGTCGGTCGGCGGGGTGGTCGCCAGCTCCAGGATCGACGCATCGGGCAGGATGCGTCCTGGAGTCGTGTCACGATCCTCCGCGATGCGGTCGCGGGCCTCCCAGATCTCGCGGACGACTCCGAGCGCGCGGCGGCCGCGGGCCTTGTGCAGGCCGGACGTGCGACGCCACGGCTCCTTGCGCTCGGGCGGCCCTTGGAACGTCAGCAGCGCCTCGAACTCCTCGGCAGCCCACTCGCGCTTGCCGGCCTTCTGCAGATCGGCGTCGATCAGGTTGCGCAGCTCGACCAGCACCTCGACGTCGAGCGCCGCGTACACGAGCCACGGCTCGGGCAGGGGACGCGTGGACCAGTCGGCGGCGGAGAACTCCTTGGCCAGGCTCAAGCCGAGGTAGTGCTCGACGAGGGCGGCCAGCCCGACCCGCGGCAGGTTGAGCAGCCGGCCGGCCAGCTCGGTGTCGAACAGGTGCTCCGGGTAGAGGCCGACCTCGGCAAGGCACATCAGGTCCTGGGTGGCTGCGTGCAGGATCCACTCGTTGCCGTCGAACGCGGTGTCGAGTGGCACGAGGCTGTCGAAGGCGATCGGGTCGATCAGGTGCGTGCCGGATCCCTCGCGACGGACCTGGATCAGGTACGCCCGTTGGGAGTATCGGTAGCCCGACGCGCGCTCGGCGTCGAGCGCGATCGGACCGGTTCCGGCGGCGATGCGGTCGCAGGTGTCCTGCAGCTGGGCCGGCGTGTCGACGACGGGGGGCAGCGGGTCGCGCAGCTCGAGTCGCGGCGCGTCGGGGGTGATCGGCTCGACGACGTCGTCCGTCGCGGCGGGAGCGTCAGGCGCCCCCGCGAGATCGTCGGCCGTCATCGCCCACCGCGCCTGCGCTGCAGCGGGATGACTCCCGGTGACAGGGGCGGCAGTCCGGCGATCGCGCACAGCAGGTTCGACCAGGCGGAGGCGTGACCGCTCGTGCCCGACGCCGGTGCGTCCATCTCGGGGGTCCACGACGCGCGGACCTCGATCTGCGCGGACGATCCGTCGTCGACCATCTCGCCGAAGCCCTCCGAGCGCACGACCGTGACGCTTCCGCTTGCGGCGGTGTACGCGCTGCCGTACGCGTCGAGGGCCTCGGTCAGCCAGCTCCAGCCCACGCTGGGCAGGACGGGATCGGCGGCCATGTCGGCCTCGATGTCGGCGCGGGCGAAGGTCACGCAGCGGAACGTCCCGCCCCACGCGTCGTTGCCGGCCGGGTCGTGCAGGAGGATGAATCGGCCGGTGGCCAGCTCCTCGTCGTCGACCAGCACGTCGCCGCTCATCGCGAACGCGTGCGGCGCGATGCGCTGGGGCGCGGGCATCTCGTCCACCACGACCTCAGGGCGCAGCGTGGCCTGACGTACTTGGTCGACCGCCTCCGTGAATCGAGCGGGCGTTCGGTCGATCTCGCTGCGGACTCCCACCCCGTGATAGTAGGCGTGTCGGCGTCCGGACCCCGCACGACACTCCGCACGAGCCGCGCTGCGGCACCGCCTGAGAGAATGGGTCGGTGACCACGACTTTGACCGACAGCGCGTTCCTGCAGGCCTGCCGAGGGGAGCGACCCTCGCACACACCGGTGTGGTTCATGCGCCAGGCGGGACGTTCGCTGCCGGAGTACCTGGCCCTGCGCGAGGGCACCGCGATGCTGGAGTCGTGCTTCCGCACCGACATGGTCGTCGAGATCACGATGCAGCCCGTCCGCCGTCACGGCGTCGACGCGGCGATCTTCTTCTCCGACATCGTCGTGCCGCTCAAGGCGATCGGGGTCGACCTCGACATCGTGCCCGGGGTCGGTCCGGTCATCGCCGACCCGGTGCGGACGGCCGCCCAGCTCGCGCAGTTCCGCGACGTCGAGCCCGATGACGTCTCGTCGATCACCGACGCCGTGACGGCCCTCGTCGGCGAGCTGGGGTCGACGCCCCTCATCGGCTTCGCCGGCGCGCCGTTCACCCTCGCGTCGTACCTGGTCGAGGGTGGACCGTCGCGCGACCACCGCCTGACCAAGCAGCTGATGTACTCCGATCCCGAGCTGTGGCATGCGCTGCTGGCCCGCATGGCGGCCATCGCCGGGCAGTTCCTGCGTCTGCAGGTCCAGGCCGGGGCGTCCGCGATCCAGCTGTTCGACTCGTGGGCCGGTCACCTGTCGCTCGCCGACTACGAGACGTACGTCAAGCCGCACTCGGCCGCGGTGCTCGCGTCCGTCGCCGATCTCGGCGTGCCGCGCATCCACTTCGGCGTCGGCACCGGCGAGCTGCTGCACGCGATGGGCGATGCCGGGGCGGACGTCGTCGGCGTCGACTGGCGCGTGCCGCTCGACGACGCGGTGCGCCGTATCGGACCCGGCAAGGCCGTGCAGGGCAACCTCGACCCGACGACCCTGTTCGCGCCGACCGAGGTCGTCCACGCCCGCGCCGCGCAGATCATCGAGGCCGGACGCGCCGCCGAGGGGCACGTCTTCAACCTCGGGCACGGTGTGCTGCCGGCCACGGACCCCGACTCGCTGACCCGGCTCGTCGACTTCGTCCACTCGTACGACGTCGCGTGACGATGAGGGTCGCTGTCGTCGGCGGAGGAATGGCCGGCCTCGCCGCTGCGCACGAGCTCGCATCGGCGGGTGTGGACGTCGTGGTGCTCGAGGGCTCCGACCGCCTCGGCGGCAAGCTGCGCCTCGGCGAGGTCGGCGGCCTCACCCTCGACCTGGGCGCCGAGTCGGTGCTGGCGCGGCGCCCCGAGGGGCTCGACCTCATCCACGCGGTGGGGCTCGACGATCGGCTGGTGCACCCCGAGACGATCACCGCCTCGATCTGGACGCACGGGGCGCTGCGCGCCATGCCGCCGACGGTCATGGGCATCCCGGCCGACCCGGCGGCGCTCGCGGCGTCCGGCATCGCGGAGATGCCCGCGCCGCGCATCCTGCCGGCTCCCGACTCAGACGTCTCGGTCGCGGAGTTCGTGACCGAGCGGCTCGGTCGCGATGTGCTCGACCGCCTCGTGGAGCCGTTGCTCGGCGGTGTCTACGCCGGATCCACCGACCAGCTGTCGCTGCGGGCCACGACGCCACAGATCGCTGCCCTCGATGACGACCTGCTGGCCGCAGCGGCGCGGTACCGCGCCCAGGCCACCGCTTCCGGACCCGTGTTCGCCGGGCTCGTCGGGGGAGTGGGTCAGCTGCCGGCGGCCGTGGCCGCGACGCCCGGCATCGAGGTCAGGCTCGGCGCCACGGTGCGATCGGTCGTCCGCACGCCCGACGGCTGGCGATTGTCGGTCGGACCCACGACGGACGTCGAGACGATCGACGTCGCCGCGGTCGTCGTGGCCACGCCCGCACCGGCGGCGGCCCGCCTGCTCGCCCAGGAGGCACCCGACGCGGCGTTCGCCCTCGCCGCCGTCGACTACGCCAGCATGGCGATCATCACCTACGTCTTCGATGACGCCGTCGTGCCGGAGGGATCGGGCTTCCTGGTGCCGCCGGTCGACGGGACGTTCATCAAGGCCGCGACCGTGTCGTCCAACAAGTGGGGGTGGGTCGCCGCGAGTGGGCGTACCGTCATCCGCTCGTCCGTGGGCCGAGCCGGAGACTCGACGCTCCTGCAATACGACGACGGCGTGATCGCGGCGCGGGCGCTGGCCGACCTCCGCGACGCGTTCGGCGTGCTGCCCGAGCCGGCCGACCTGCTCGTGCAGCGGTGGGGTGGCGGCCTGCCGCAGTACGACGTGGGCCACCTCGACCGCGTCGAGCTGATCGAGCGATCCGTGGCGGCGGTGCCCGGGCTCGAGGTGTGCGGGGCGGCGTATCGGGGCGTCGGCATCCCCGCCGTCATCGCGTCCGGACGGGCGGCTGCGCGTCGCTTGCTCGACGTTGGGACAATCGAGTCATGACTGACGCACCGGCTCCCGTCCCCGCAGAGCGCATCAAGGGCAAGGGCAAGCTCGCCAAGGAGATCAACGAGACCATCCGCTACACGATGTGGTCGGTGTTCCGGCTCGATCGTGTGCTGGGCGACGCCGACCGCCAGGCCGAGGCGGCCGAGGTCGAGGCGCTGATCGCTAAGCTGGCGGCCGACGACACGATCGTGCGCGGCACGTACGACATCAGCGGGCTGCGCGCCGACGCCGACCTGATGATCTGGTGGCACGCGCCGACCAGCGAGGCCCTGCAGGCCGCCTACAACGCCTTCCGCCGCACCGCGCTGGGCTCGCGCATGGCGCCGGTGTGGTCGCAGATGGCCCTGCACCGGCCCGCGGAGTTCAACCAGTCGCACATCCCGGCGTTCATGGCCGACGAGCAGGTGCAGACCTACGTCTGCGTGTACCCGTTCGTCCGGTCGTACGACTGGTACCTGCTGCCCGACGACGAGCGCCGCGCGATCCTCAAGGAGCATGGCATGGCGGCGCGCGACTACCCCGACGTGCGCGCCAACACCGTCGCCTCGTTCGCCCTGGGCGACTATGAGTGGATCCTGGCCTTCGAGGCCGCCGAGCTGTACCGGATCGTCGACCTGATGCGCGAGCTGCGCGCCACCGAGGCCCGCCGGCACGTCCGCGAGGAGATCCCGTTCTACACCGGCAAGGTGCACCCCGTCACCGAGCTGGTCAACCTCTGGCCGTAAGGCGCCGGGGGGCGCGGCTGGGTCAGTCGGCGGTTTGCGTCAGTGCCACGCCGTTGATGCAGTAGCGCTGGTCGGTGGGGGTGCCGAAGCCCTCGCCCTCGAACACGTGGCCCAGGTGCGAGCCGCAGCGCGCGCAGCGCACCTCGGTGCGCACGCCGAACATCGAGCGGTCCTCGATGTACTCGACGCGGTCCTCGGCGAGCGGTGCGTAGAACGCGGGCCAGCCGCAGTGCGCGTCGAACTTGGTCTCGCTGCGGAACAGCTCCGAGCCGCACGCGCGGCACGAGTAGACGCCGACCGTCGGGTCGGTCTCGAACGACGAGCTGAACGGTCGTTCGGTGCCGGCCTTGCGCAGCACCTGGTACTCGGCCGGGTTGAGCTCGGCCTTCCACTCGGCGTCGGTCTTCTCCACGTCGTACGTCTTGTCGCCCTGCTTCGTCATGCCTCCAGCGTACGCCGGGACACCAGCGCCGGCCGGGTCAGCGCTGGGCGTCGAAGGGGACGTGCTCGAGCAGGTGGACACTCGGCACGTCGAGCTTGCGCTGGGCCCGCGAGGTCCAGTCGATCTGGAGGAACTCCTTCACGACGTGGGGCTCGGTGAGGATGATGACCTCCGACGAGGCGGTCGCCTTCACCAGGGTCAGCAGCGCGTCGATCGGGTCGTCCTCGGTCAGCGACGAGGTGACCTCCTGGCCCCGCTCGGCCAGCAGCGCCGCGCTCGCCTCGAGCTCGGTTTGTCCTGCGGTGCGGACGCTGCGGTGCACCTCGTCGGCGGTCTCGAGGTCCGTCATCGGCAGGATCTGACCGCCCAGCGCACCCATCGACGACATCAGCACGTCGGAGGAGTTCTCGACCGGCAGCAGCAGGTGATAGCGGACGGTGTCGTCGAGCCCCTCGTGCAGGGCGATGATCTGATCGGCGTCGAGATCGATGAGCTGACGCTCGATGAGCAGTGCCACGTCGAACATGTGCGGATTCCCTTCCCCTTCGTCGGGTGACACCTTACGCGCGGTCGCGGACCCAGCGGGTCAGCAGGACGCCGTCGGCCTCGCGGGCGTGGCCGAGCGTCATCGCCCGTCCCGGACCGCTGGGGCCGTGGGCGATGCGGGGCGCGTCGCCGGCGGCCAGGACGGGTGCGATCGTGAGGCACACCTCGTCGATCAGGTCGAGGCCGACCAGCTCCCCGTGCAGCGACGGACCGCCCTCGCACAGGACGTTCAGCCAGCCGCGCCGGGCGAGCTCGTCGAGCACGGCCGGCCAGTCGATGCGCTGCTCGCCCACCGCGATGACGTCGACCGTCCGGCGCAGGCGGGCGAGCTCGTCGGCCGGTGCGTCGGCGGTCGTGATGACGACCTGGCCGGGCACCAGGAGCTTCTCGGGGATGTCGAGGCTGCGGCTCACGACGGCGATCGGGCGGTCACCGGGCCCGTATCCCTCGGTGCGCGCGGTGCCCGAGCCCACGACGACGACGTCGCACAGTGACCGCAGCACGTGGAAGACCCGGGTGTCGACGTCGCCGCCGAGCGAGCCCGAGCGTCCCTCCTCGTCGTACGCGGCACCGTCGAGCGT
>JAOPXY010000134.1 GCA_025964895.1 Aeromicrobium sp. | reverse complement strand
CGCGGCCGCGCCGCCGGGGGCGGGCACGTCGTCCTCGCCTGCCGGCCGTCCGGCGGAGAGCCCGGCGAGTCCGGCGGCGATGACGAGGGTCGGGTCGTCGCCGCCGATCGCCGCGCCGAGGGTCTCGATCGCGACTCGGTCGGCCTCGATCGCGCCGCCGGAGTCGCCCGAGAACATCAGGTCGTGCTTGAACGCCAGGTGCACGACGGCGTCGGCGTCCGCGGCGGCGGATCTTAGGACGTCGAGGTCGTCGAGCGAGCCGCGCCGCACCAGGGCCCCTGTCGACGAGATCGCCTCGGCCGCGGCGTCGGACCGGGCGAGCCCGGTGACGTGGTGACCGTGGGCGAGCAACTCGGGCACAACGGCCGAGCCGATGAATCCGGAGGCTCCGGTGACGAGGATGCGCATGGTGGTGGACCTTTCGACAAGTGATGACAGTTTCTGACATGGACAGTAGCAGGTGATGTCAGAAACTGTCATCGCCTAGGATCGGGCCATGAGTCGCTGGGATCCCGACGCGAAGGGCCGACTCGGCCAGGCCGCGCGCGAGCTGTTCGTCGAGCAGGGCTTCGACCGGACGACCGTCGCGGACATCGCGGCGCGGGCGGGCCTGACCGAGCGGACGTTCTTCCGGCACTTCGTCGACAAGCGCGAGGTGCTGTTCGCCGGCGACCGGCTCGCCGAGCAGCTCACCGCCTCGGTCGCCGGGGCGCCCGCGGGGGAGCGTCCGCTCGAGATCGTCACGCGCGCGATCGAGGAGGCATGCGATCTCATCACCCGGGACGCGCAGTGGTCGCGCCGCCGCGCCGGCATCGTCGCGGAGCACCCCGAGCTGCGGGAGCGTGAGCTCGCCAAGATGGGCCTGCTCGCATCGGCGCTGTCCACCGGTCTGCGCGAGCGTGGTGTGGACGCCGCGACCGCCGAGCTGAGCGCGGAGGCCGCGGTGCTCGCCTTCCGCCTCGCGTACGAGCGCTGGGCGAGCGACGCCGAGGCGCAGCGCTTGGCACCGCTCGTCCGGGTCGTGCTCGCCGAGCTGCGCGACGTCACCGGCTGATCCGCGCCCCTCTTCCCGGGGGGTAGATTGGGGGCAGCAGGACGGCGGCTGGTCGCGTGGGCCCGCGTCGACGAGCGGTCACCCATCTCCCTGGGTGTCGCAGGCGGTCTCCTGCCGACGTGTTTCAGGGAGGGAGTCCCGGATGCGTCGACGCCCCTGACGTCCTGCGACGTCGGGGGCGTCCTCTTTCTCGGCCGCATCTGTTCTTGGTCGGCGACGTAGCCCTGCCTTGGGGGTGATGAGTCCCACGTCTGCGACGGCTGGCGGCCGGCGCCTCGACCTCTAAGATGGTTGCACCAAGCAATCGCTTACGGTCTCCCGCTGTTCTGAAAGTTTCTCTGTGCTCTTCGCTGCCCGACGCACCCACTACTGGGTGACCTTCGCCGTCCTCGCCGTCGCCGTCTCCTCGTACACCCTGATGCAGTCGCTCACGATCCCGGTGCTCGCCGAGATCGAGGAGGTGTTCGACACCGACCAGAACACCGTCACCTGGGTGCTGACCGCCTACCTGTTGTCGGCCTCGGTCTTCACGCCCATCGTGGGACGCCTCGGCGACACCTACGGCAAGCAGCGCCTCCTGGTCATCTCGCTGTTCGCCCTCGCCCTCGGCTCCCTGGTCGCAGCCCTGGCCCCGACGATCGGCGTGCTGATCATCGCCCGCATCATCCAGGGCGTCGGCGGCGGTGTGCTTCCGTTGGCGTTCGGCATCATCCGCGACGAGTTCCCGCTCGCCAAGATCGGCGGTGCGATCAGTGTCGTGTCGTCGCTGCTCGCCGTGGGTTTCGGCACCGGCATCGTGCTGGCCGGCCCCATGACGTCGGGCCTCGGCTTTCGCTGGCTGTTCTGGCTGCCGTTCATCGTGACCGCCGTGGCGGCCGTCGTCGCGGTGCTGGTGGTCCCCGAGTCGCCGATGCGCACCCCCGGACGCATCGCGATCCTGCCCGCCCTCCTGCTGTCGGGCTGGCTCGTCGCCCTGCTGCTCGCCCTGAGCCAAGCGCCCAAGTGGGGCTGGGGCGACCCGGCCGTCATCGGGCTGCTCGCCGCCGCCGCGGTGCTGGTCCTGGCCTGGATCAAGGTCGAGCTCACGGTCGACGTGCCCCTCATCGACATGAAGATGATGCGCCAGCCCCGCGTGTGGACGACCAACCTCGTCGCGCTCCTGCTGGGTGTGGGCATGTACGCCTCGTTCGGCTTCATTC
This sequence comes from Aeromicrobium sp., assembly GCA_025964895.1. GTDB lineage: Bacteria > Actinomycetota > Actinomycetes > Propionibacteriales > Nocardioidaceae > Aeromicrobium. Next base: position 31,870 of record JAOPXY010000134.1, on the reverse strand, counting down.
CCCAGTTCAACCAGACCCCGAGCGCCAACGGCTACGGCTTCGGCTCCACGATCACCGAGTCCGGCCTGATCCTGCTGCCGTCGGCGGTCATGACGTTCCTGACCGGTCTGGTCGCAGCACCCATCGCCCGCCGCGTCGGCCCCAAGACCGTCGTCGTGTTCGGCTCGGCGCTCGGCGCGGCCGGCATGTTCCTGATGGCCGCGTTCCACGACGAGACGTGGCAGGTCGCCGTCAGCAATGCCGTCACCGGAACCGGCATCGGCCTGGCGTTCGCCTGCCTCGCCGGCCTCATCGTCGCGGCCGTCACGCCCGAGCAGACCGGCGTGGCCAGCGGAATGAACGCCAACATCCGCACGATCGGCGGCTCCATCGGCACCGCCGTCATGGCGAGCATCGTCACGGCGCACTTCCTGCCCAGCGGTTTCCCGAAGGAGGTCGGCTACACGGCCGGTTTCCTGGTGCTCGGCGGCGCGCTGCTGGTCGGCGCCCTCGCGGGCCTGCTGATCCCGTCGATCTCGGAGAAGAAGCTCGAGCGGAAGCTCGACCAGGAGCGCGCCGACCGCGAGCTCGCGATCATGGGAGCCTGACCCGACCCCGATGATGACGCGTTTGCCGCCGTCCCCCCGCGTCACCGTCATGGTGCTCGCGGTGGGCGTCAGCGCCTTCGGCCTGCTGCAGTCGCTGATCGTGCCGGTGCTGTCGCAGGTGCAGGAGCGCTTCGACACCGACCAGGCGACGGTCACGTGGGTGCTGACGTCGTACCTGCTGTCGGCGGCGGTCGCGACGCCGGTCATCGGACGGATCGGCGATGCCGTCGGCAAGCAGAAGATGCTCGTCGTGACGTTGTCCCTGCTGGCGGTGGGCTCGGCGATGGCGGCCCTCGCGCCGAGCATCGAGTGGATGATCGTGGCCCGCGTCGTGCAGGGCCTCGGCGGTGGCGTGCTGCCGCTCGCGTTCGGCGTCATCCGCGACGAGGTGTCGCCGGCCCGAGCGGGCACCGCGGTGGGGATCGTCGCCTCGCTCGTGTCTGCCGCGTTCGGGATCGGCATCGTGCTGGCCGGGCCCATCGTCGAGATCCTCGGCTACACCTGGCTGTTCTGGCTGCCGGCGATCGCCACGGCCATCGCGGCGGTCGGCGCGGTCTTGTTCATCCCGGAGTCGCCGGTGCGCATGACCGGACGCATCAGCCTCACGTCCACGGTGCTGCTCTCGGGCTGGCTCGTGGCGCTGCTCCTGGCGATCAGCGAGGGCAACGACCGGGGCTGGACGTCGGCCGTCATCCTGGGGCTGTTCGGCGCTGCCGTGCTGCTGATGATCGGGTGGATCGTGGCCGAGCGACGGGCGTCGGTGCCGCTGGTGGATCTCGGCCTGATGCGGGTGCGCGGCGTCTGGACGTCGAACGTCGTCGCGTTCGTCGCCGGCTTCGGCACCTTCGCCTCGCTGGGCTTCCTGCCCCAGCTGCTGCAGACTCCCGTCGCGTCCGGCTACGGCTTCGGCGACACGATTTCCCAGTCGGGCTGGGTGCTCCTGCCGGCGTCGGCCACGGGATTCGTGATGGGGTTCGTCGCCCCGAGGCTCGTGCGCCGGCTGTCGGCCCGGCGGGTCATCTGCGCCGGGGCCCTCGCGAACGTGGTCGCCTTCGCCGGCGTCGCCCTGTTCCACGAGCACACGTGGCAGCTGAGCTCGCTGATGGTTCTGCAGGGCTTCGGCAACGGCTGCGTCGTTTCGAGCGTGGCCGGCGTCGTGCTCAGCTCGGTGCCGCGTCACCAGAGCGGAGTCGCGAGCGGCATGAACGCCAACATCCGGCTCATCGGCGGATCGATCGGCACGGCCATGATGGCCGGCGTCATCACCGCGCACGACCGTGTCGCCGGATTCCCCGCCGAGGTCGGGTACCGCGACGGATTCCTCGTCCTGTCGGCCGTCCTGGTCGTGGGCGCGGGTGCGGCGCTGTTCATCCCGCGGGTGCCCGGGCACGTGGCCGATGCCGCGTCGGAGGCGCGCCCCGATCTCGCGAGGTCAGCGGTCTGACGGTGTGCCGATTTCGCGGACGAGCTCGATGAACCGCCGCGCGGGCTCGGCGCGATCGGGCCCGCCGAGGTAGCGGTCGGCGATACCGCGCCGGACGGAGGCGAGGGGGTCCTTGCCCAGCGCGGCGTCGAGGACGGCGTCGAGCTGCACCAGGTCGCGGTCGACGACGTACGCCGCCCGCGCGGTGGGGTGCGCGGCGCGGAACGCGTCCGGATCGGTGAACTGCGCGGCGTACATGATGAGCGGCTTCTCGCTGGCCATGAAGTCGACGACGATGCCGGAGATGTCGGACACCATCGCGTCGGCGTCATTGAACGCGTCGATCAGCGGGCGCTCCATCGCCTCGGCGCCCCACCCGTGCGGACGCCCCGTGCGCTCGTGATCGGCCATCAGCAGCTCGTTGACCCGCACGATCATTGCCTCGGCCTCCACGTGATTCTGGCCGGCGAAGTGACGGCGGAACACGACGGTGCACCCGCGGTCGAGCAGCGCCTGCACGATGCGATCGGCGACCGCGAGCGACGAGACGTTGAGTGCGTCGTCGGCGTGGCGCCACGTCGGGGCGTAGAGGACGGTCGGGTTCTTCGGCACGCGCCTCGAGCCCGTCGCGATGCCCTCGGTCTGAGGCCGCCCGATGACGCGGATCTTGTGCGGCGGGACGTCCAGCCCCGCGGCGGCGAACCGGTCGATCGCGGCCTGGCCGGCCACCGCGACGACGTCGTACTGCAGGACCCGCTCGGACGCGCTGAGCGGCTTGTCGCTGTCGCCGTGCCCGAGGAACACGTGCGTGGCCGCGGACGCGGCGATGAAGTCGGCGTTGGCGGCGGCGCCGTGGGCGTAGAGGGCACCCGTGACGCTGGCCGGGATGTTGCCCTGGACGATCGGCGTCCGCGGGTACATCTCGGCGAGCTGGTGGAACAGCGCGGGCGTGCGGGCGACGATGACCCACGGGATGCCGGCGCGATCGATCCAGGGCGACCACATGCCGATGTGCACCAGGGCCTGGCCGGCGTACGGCATCGCGATCATGGGCCGGTACGCGTCCAGGGCCGTCCGGGCCTCGGCGCAGCCGGCGGCGTAGCGGCGCAGGATGGCGGTGATGACGCCCAGCAGCGTGAGCGCCAGCATGGCCGCCGCGACCTGGAAGGCCGGGGCGAGGGCGATCGCGACGACCGTCAGCGCCGTGGTGGCCGCGGCGGCGGCGACCCACACGCGAAAGCCGAACGGCGGGGTGGGTCGCACCCAGATCGGCTGTCCCGGGATGTTCGCCGCAGCGGGAGGACGCGCCCTCGAGCCGGCGCGCGCCAGGGGTGCCGTCGCCAGGCCGGCGAGCAGGAGGGCGAGGCTCACGACGATCACGCAGCGAGGCTATCCGCTTCGTCGCCGCGGGTGTGATTCACGTCGCGGAGACTGTCTCCGTTTCTGCTGCTAACCTGCTTGAGCGCGAAAGTGATTGCTTGGCGCAACGACCTATGAAAGGCCTCATGGCATCGACAGCCCAGCGGTCGCACTACCAGCTCACGTTCATCGTGCTGGCCGTCTCCGTAGCCTCCTTCGCCCTGCTTCAGTCGCTGGTCACTCCCGTGCTCTCGGAGATCCAGGTCGACCTCGGCACCGACCAGACGACCGTCACGTGGGTCCTGACGGCGTACCTGCTGTCCGCCTCGGTCTTCACGCCGATCATCGGCCGCATCGGTGACAAGGTCGGCAAGGAGCGCATGCTGGTGTTCGCCCTCGTGGGGCTCGCGATCGGCTCGCTCATCGCCGCGCTCGCGACCAGCATCGGCCCCATGATCGTGGCGCGCGTCATCCAGGGCGTCGGCGGTGGCGTGCTGCCGCTGGCGTTCGGCATCATCCGCGACGAGTTCCCCGAGAAGAAGATCCCCGGCGCCGTGGGCATCATCGCCTCGCTCGCCGCCGTGGGTGCCGGGGTCGGCATCGTCCTGGCCGGGCCCATCGTCGACGCGCTCAACTACCACTGGCTGTTCTGGCTGCCGATGATCATCACGCTGCTGGCGGCCATCGCGGCCTTCGTCGTCGTGCCGGAGTCGCCCGTCCGCACGCCGGGCAAGATCAGCGTCCTCCCGGCGATCCTGCTGTCGGTGTGGCTCGTGTGCCTGCTGCTCGCCCTGAGCCAGGGCCGCAGCTGGGGTTGGACGTCGGGCCGGGTCATCGGCCTGGTCATCGCCGCGATCATCGTCGCCGCCGTGTGGATCTGGGTCGAGAACCGCTCGGAGTCCCCGCTGATCGACATGCAGATGATGCGTCTGCCGGCCGTGTGGACGACGAACCTCGTCGCGCTCCTCGTCGGCTTCGGCATGTACGCGTGTTTCGGCTTCCTGCCGCAGCTCACGCAGACACCGTCGGAGGCCGGCTACGGCTTCGGCGCGTCGATCACGGAGTCGGGCCTGATCCTGCTGCCGTCGTCGGTCACGATGTTCGTGCTCGGCCTGCTGTCCGGCACGTTCGTGCGCCTCATCGGTCCCAAGACCGTCGTCGTGATCGGCAGCCTGATCTCGGCGTCCTCGATGGCGATCCTGGCGTTTGCGCACGACGAGAAGTGGGAGCTGTACGTCGCGACCGCCATCATGGGCGTCGGCGTCGGGCTGGTCTTCGCGTGCCTGTCGAACCTCATCGTGGCGGCGGTGCCGCCGGAGCAGACGGGTGTCGCGAGCGGCATGAACGCCAACATCCGGACGATCGGCGGCTCGATCGGTGCGGCCGTCATGGCCAGCGTCGTCACCTCGACGGTGTTCCCGAACGGGCTGCCGCACGAGTCGGGCTACACCAACGGATTCATCATGCTGACCGTCGGATTCATCATCGCGGCGATCGTCGCGCTGCTGATCCCGCGGGTGTCACGGGCGGTCATCGAGGAGCATCTCGTGGGCGAGCCCGACCACCCCGAGCTCGGCATGGTCGCCGCCGGCACGCTGATCGGCGACAAGAGCGAGTAGGAACATTCTGCGGCCGGCGATGGTTGAATGTTGCATGACCAACGTCGGCTTCCTCTCCTTCGGCCACTACCAAGCCGTCCCCGGCTCGCAGACCCGCACGGCCGGGGACGTGCTGCTGCAGTCGATCGATCTCGCGGTCGCCGCGGAGGAGATCGGCATCGACGGCGCGTACTTCCGGGTGCACCACTTCGCCCGCCAGCTGGCGTCGCCGTTCCCGCTGCTGGCGGCCGTCGGCGCGAAGACGTCGCGGATCGAGATCGGCACCGGGGTCATCGACATGCGGTACGAGAACCCGCTGTACATGGCCGAGGACGCCGCCGCGGCCGACCTGATCAGCGGCGGCAGGCTGCAGCTCGGCATCAGCCGGGGATCACCGGAGACGGCGCTGCGCGGCTACGAGTCCTTCGGCCACGTGCCGCCCGAGGGCAGGTCGGACGCCGACATGGCCCGCGCGCACACCGAGCTGTTCCGTGCCGCGATCGACGGCGCCGGCGTCGCCGACTCCGATCCGCGCATGACGGGCCGCTCCGTGCGGTTGCCGGTCATGCCGCAGGCCCCGGGCCTCGCCCAGCGCATCTGGTGGGGCTCCGGCACGCGGGCGACCGCGGAGTGGACCGCCGCGCAGGGCATGAATCTCATGAGCTCGACCCTGCTGACCGAGGACACCGGCGTGCCCTTCGACGAGCTGCAGCTGGAGCAGATCCAGCGGTTCCGCGCCGCGTGGGACGCCGCGGGATGGGAGCGGCAGCCCCGGGTGTCGGTCAGCCGCAGCGTCATCCCGGTCCTGGACGCGCAGGACCGCGCGTGGTTCGGTGAGCGGTCCGGCGAGGACCAGCTCGGTCATCTCGACGGCGGCCTGGCCCGCTTCGGCAAGTCGTACGTGGGCGAGCCCGATGTGCTGGCGGCTGAGCTGGCGGCGGACGTCGCGGTGCAGGCGGCCGACTCGTTGCTGCTCACCGTCCCCAACCAGCTGGGCGTCGAGTACAACGCCCGCCTGCTCTCCGCCCTCGCCGAGCACGTCCTCCCCGCAATAGGCTGGAAGCCGCGCACCTGACCCGGGGGCTGGGGAGGGGGCGGCCGGCTCCACGCGGGTTGATCATCTGTTCGCAACATGCCTTGGGCAGACTGGTTCCGTGACCACCCCACGCACGACCGAGCAGATCCTCGCGTCGGACCGTCGCCAGCCCGATCCGGCCAAGTTTGGCGGCGGTCTCGCCTCCGATGCCGAGCACGCGGCGCTGCGGGCGTCCGTCCGCCAGCTCACGACGCTGCTCGGCGAGGCGCTGACCCGGCACGAAGGTGCGGACCTGCTGGCGCTCGTCGAGCAGGTGCGCCGGCTGGCCCGGCAGCCCGAGGACGCCGAGCTGCGGCGCGTTCTCGATGGCATCGATCCCCGCACCGCGGTCGTCCTGGCCCGTGCGTTCACGGCGTACTTCCAGCTCGTCAACACGACCGAGCAGCTGCACCGCTGGCAGGAGGTGGCCGCGACCGACGAGGGTCCGCTGGCCGCGACGATCGGCCGCATCGGTGACGCGCTCGAGGACGGCACGGTGTCCCGCGAGCTGCTGACGTCGGTGCTCGACCGGCTCGAGTACCGCCCCGTCTTCACCGCCCACCCGACGGAGGCCAGCCGCCGCACGGTCCTGCGCCTGCTGCGCAAGGTCGCCGAGACGGTGCGCGCGATGGAGGACCCGCGGCGCCCGTCGTCGCAGGTGCGGTCGGACGAGCGACGTCTGGCCGAGCTCGTCGACCTGCTGTGGCAGACCGACGAGCTGCGCGTCGTCCGGCCCGAGCCCATGGACGAGGCGCGTACCGCGGTGTACTACCTGCGGTCGATCGCCTCGGAGGTCGTGCCCGACCTGCTGGGCGAGCTCGATCGACAGCTGGCGCGTCTCGACGTCGAGCTGCCCGCCACCGCCCGTCCGCTGCGCTTCGGCACGTGGGCCGGCGGCGACCGCGACGGCAACCCCAATGTGACTCCCGCCGTGACCCTCGAGGTGCTGCACCTGCAGCACACCTCGGGGCTCGCCGAGCTGATCGAGATGGTCGACGAGATCCTGTCGGAGATGACCGCCTCGACACGCATCGTCGACGCGACCGACGAGCTGCGCGCGAGCCTCGCGGGCGACGCGGAGGCGCTGCCCATCACGTGGAACACGATCCGCCGGCTCAACGCCGACGAGCCGTACCGGCTCAAGCTGAGCTTCGTACGGGTGCGGCTGCTGCGAGCCCGCGACCGCCTCACCAAAGGGACGCCGCACGAGCCGGGACGCGACTACCTGACGTTCGACGAGCTCGTGCGCGACCTCGTCCTGGTGCGCGACTCGATGCTCGCCGGCGGCGACCGGCTGACCGGCGACGGGGCGATCCTGCGTCTGATCCGCACCGCCGTCACGTTCGGCGCGGGACTCGCCACGATGGACGTCCGCGAGCACAGCGGCAAGCACCACGCGGCGCTCGCCGAGCTGTACGCGCGGCTCGGCGACGACGGGTACGCGTCGCTGGCGCGTCCCGAGCGCATCGCCGTGCTGTCGCGCGAGATGGCGTCGCCGCGACCGCTGACGGGTGTCGGCACGGGTGGCCTCGGCGAGGCGGCGACCGCGTCGCTGGGGCTCCTCGGCGTCATCCGCGATGCGCTGGACGCGTACGGTCCAGAAGTCATCGAGACGTACATCGTGTCGATGACGCACGACGTCGACGACCTGTTCGCGGTCGTCGTCCTCGCCCGCGAGGTCGGCCTCGTCGACCTGGCCGGCACCCCGTCCGATCCCGAGGCGGTCGTGGCCCGCATCGGTTTCGCGCCGCTGTTCGAGACCGTCGCCGAGCTCGAGGCCGCGGGGCCGCTGCTCGACGCGCTGCTGAGCGACCCCACGTACCGGCGGCTCGTCACGGCGCGGGGCGACGTGCAGGAGATCATGCTGGGCTACTCCGACTCCTCGAAGGACGCCGGCATCGCCGCCTCCCAGTGGCAGGTGCACCGGGCGCAGCGGCAGCTGCGCGACATCGCCCGCGAGCACGGCGTCGTGCTGCGGTTGTTCCACGGCCGCGGCGGCTCGACCGGACGCGGCGGTGGTCCGACGGCCGAGGCGATCATGTCGCAGCCGTACGGCAGCCTCGACGGCCCGATCAAGATCACCGAGCAGGGCGAGGTCATCTCCGACAAGTACGCGCTGCCCGGTCTCGGCCGCCAGAATCTCGAGGCCGCGCTGGCGGCGGTGCTCGAGGCGTCGGTGCTGCACCGGACGTCCCTGCTGCCGGCCGACGTGCTGGACGGCTGGAACGAGACCATGGACCTCGTGGCCGAGCAGGGCAAGCAGGCCTACCGGACGCTGGTGCGCGACGACGCGCTCGTGCCGTTCTTCGTCGCGGCGACCCCGGTCGACGAGCTCGGCAAGATGAACATCGGATCGCGTCCGGCGAAGCGCCCCGGAGGTGCGGGCGGGCTCGACGACCTGCGCGCGATCCCGTGGGTGTTCGGCTGGACGCAGTCGCGGATCATCCTGCCCGGCTGGTTCGGCGTCGGCTCGGGCCTCGCGGCGGCGGCCGAGGACGGCCGCGGCGAGACGCTGCAGGAGATGTACGGCTCGTGGGCGTTCTTCCGGACGTTCCTGTCGAACGTGCAGATGACGCTCAGCAAGACCGATCTCGACATCGCCGCGGAGTACGTGGGGGCACTGGTGCCGGAGGGTTCGCGGGACATCTTCGACGTCATCCGCCGCGAGCACGAGCGCACCGTCGAGCAGGTGCTGCGCATCACGGGCGAGACGACCCTGCTCGAGTCGGCGCCGGTGCTCCGCCGCACGCTCGAGCTGCGCGATTTCTACCTCGCTCCGCTGCACGCCCTGCAGGTCTCGCTGCTGCGCCAGGTGCGCGCGTCGGACGAACCCGACGACGACCTGCAACGAGCCCTGCTGCTGACCGTCAACGGCATCTCCGCCGGCCTGAGAAACACCGGATAACTGCCGGGGACCGGCCGCTCGTAGGCCCGGGGCCTGACGGCGCCCGAGATGCCGGCGCGAATGTACGTCCCTCCGGCCGTCGTCGGTACATTTCCGCCGACATTTTGGAAGGGAGACGGGCGGGGCGCCATCTGTGTATCGTCAGGTGTCCGTGACGGTATGACCGGGGGGTTGCATGTCGCAGTCGGGTGAGCCGTTCTTCGAGGCGTTCCGGGAGCTGCAGCCCGATGTCGACATCGTGATCCTGCCCCCCGAGGAGCAGCCGGTGCCGGTGCCGTCCGCCGATCGCGAGGAGGCCGACGCCGCGGCCCGCGACACCGTCCGGACCGTGCGGACCCTCCTGCAGGAGTCGGGTGTCGCCGATCGTCCGCGCTCCGACCACGAGCGGTGGGACCGGCAGCGGGGCGACGTCCACGTCCACGTGGCGCGTGCCCGTGTCGACCACGACGACTCGTACTCGGCGACCGAGTCGCTGCTGCGCCTCGGTGGCGTGCTCGACGGCGGTGGCTGGCAGCCCGAGCCCGTCGACTCCCCGGCGCCGTGGCTCGTCGCGACCTCGCCCGCCGGTCTGCGGGCCGATGTCGCCGTCGAGCACTCCCAGCTCGTCGTCACCGTCACGAGCGCCCCGCTCCGGCTCGAGGACGATCCGGCATGAGCGACACCTTCGCGATCATGCTGTCGGTCGTGCGGCGCACGGCCGACACGTGGGACGACCAGGCCGAGCAGCTGCGCGGGGGGCACAAGCGCCTGACGGATGCGAAGAACGCCGTCGACGACCTCGGCGACCGCGCCGGGCCCGTCGCCGGCACGTACCTCGCGACGTGGCTGGAGCAGCTGACGACGCTGGCCGAGGCGGCACAGTCTCGGGCCGACGGGCTCGACACGTTCACGTCGAGCGTCCAGTACTTCGACGAGACGGCCGCCGCCGAGCTCCGCGCGATGCTGCCGTGGGACAACCAGGACGCCGTGCGGCCCACGATGTCGAACGGGCTGCCCGACTTTCCGACCGACGACCCGGGGCCGAGCCCCAGTCCCATCCCCAGTCCCATCCCCAGTCCGATCCCCAACCCCGGCCCCACGCCGTGACCGCGGTCAGCCGTCCGGTCGCGGTGCCCGAGCTCACGATCCAGCCGGGTGCCCGGTCCGTCGCGTCCGGCGTGAGGGCCTGCGCCGTCGTGATGTCGGACGTCGGTGACGTCATGCGGCACAACGCGGCGCCGAGCGGCTTCGAGGGCGATCCTGCCGAGACCGCCACCCACGCCATGACGTCCACGGCCGACGACGTCGAGGCGGCCGTCGCGGCGCTCCAGGTCGGGTTGGCGGCGCTCGACGCGTTCTGCGACGCGACGGAGGGCCTCCGGTCCGACCGCATCGACCTGGTGACCCGCCACGGTCACCTGGTGTCGGCGGCCGACGACCTCGAGCGCCGTGCCGCCGCCGATCCCGCCGCCGGCCTGGACGGTGAGGTCAGTCGCCACAACGGCGAGGTCGACGCGTTCGCGACCGCCGTCACCGCCTGGGAACGTCGCATCACACGCGCCGAGGACCGTCTGATCGCGGCCCTGCGCAGCGCCGACGGCACCTCGGAGGCTGACCGCCTGGCGTCCGACATGCCGGACGTCCCGCGGCTGGCCGACGACCTGGACGACATCGAGGGCGACCCGGTCGCCCTCTTCGCCTGGTGGAAGAGCCTCACTCGCGCCGAGCGGGAGGCGCTGAAGATCGCACGGCCGGAGCTCATCGGCAACACCGACGGCATCCCGATCGTCGATCGCGACGAGGCCAACCGCGCCGAGCTCAGCGCGCTGCACAACACGCTCGAGCAGCGGGCGGCCGATGACGAGCTGACCGACGCCGACCGCGAGCTGCAGAAGAAGATCGACGCGATCCGCCAGGGCCTCGACAAGGCAGAGGACCAGCTGGACGAGAACGGCGATCCGCTGCCGACGTACCTCATGGGGTTCGACCCCGATGCCGCCGACGGCGACGGTCACGCCGCCATCGCGTTCGGCAATCCCGAGACGGCCGACCACGTGTCGGTCAACGTCCCCGGCCTGGACAGCACGATGGACACGTTCGACGGTGTCTCCGGCGACGCGGCCGCCGTGCGCGAGAGCGCCGCCCGCAACGGCGATGGCAGCGTCGCGTCGATCGCCTGGCTCGGCTACGACGCACCCGACTTCGACGCGTCGGTCGACGGCATCCGTGACGGCCTGGGCGTGGCGGGGGAGACCAGAGCTGCTGCCGGAGCGAGGAATCTCTCGGACTTCGTCGACGGCCTCCGGGCCACCCGCCAGGGCGACGACCCGGCTCACTACACCGTGATCGGCCACAGCTACGGCTCCGTCACAGTCGGCAAGGCGGCGGGCGGCGACATGCACGTCGACGACGTCGTCCTCGTCGGCAGTCCGGGGCCAGGCGACGAGAACCCGCACGCGTCCGATCTGCACGGCAGGGTTTACGTGGGTTCATCCGACGAGGACTTCGTGACGCATCTCGGCTCGACGGACGACAAGTCCCTCGGCGTCGATCCCGCGAACGAGGACTTCGGCGGCACGCGCTTCAGGGTCGAGCCGCAAGGAGAGTTCGGGCTCGACGGCGATGGGCTGGACGCGGGGATCGAGAACCACACCTCGTACTTCGACGACGCAGACCAGATGAGCCGAGAACATCGGGGTGATCAGGACTCCGACTCGTTGATCAACGTGGGCAAGATCGTCGCCGGGCGTGGGGATACGGTCGACCAGGTGTCACCCCGCACCGAGGACAACGACGCATGGTGGATCAAGCAGGCGGGTCACAGCTGGCTCGACCGAGTGCTTCACCGAGGAGGATGACGATGGTCCGGAAGCTCGGGGTGCGGGCGACCTTGCTCCTCGGCGCGATCGTGCTGGGCGCCGGATGCGAGAGCGCCGCGGAACCAACACAGTTCACGCCGATCAAGGATCGCGCCGAGTACAAGACCACCACGTCCCAGGTCGACGACGTGCTGCAACAGGCCGTCGAGGCTGCCATGGCGGCGGCCGGTGGCCGGCGCCTGAACGGGGCCGACCGGGCCAGCGACACGATCTGCGATCCGATCTACGGCCGGCGATATCGCGAGCTGGAGGCCGGCGGGACATTCGTGGTCGATGACGGCTCCGTCGGCGTCGGCGCCGAGCAGATCCTGGGCGCGTGGAAGGCCCGGGGATGGGACGCGGAGGCCGCGGCGCCCGACACGGTCCGCCTGACGCACACCACGTCCACGGGTGTGGCGTTCAGCGTGCGGGCAGAGCTCAGGGCCATCGACAACGACTCCAGCCTCGTCGGGGTGAGCCTCTCACTCCTGAGCGACTGTCTCGAGCTGCCCGACGACGTCATGGACGCCCTCTGACCCCACCGCTCCCTGAGCTGGTCGAAAGGAGTCTCCGACCAGCTCAAGGAGCCGATCCGCCTACAGGCCGAGGCGGGCCTTCAGGCCATCGATCTCGGTCCAGAGCACGGCGGGCAGGGTGTCACCGAACTGCTCGAACCACTCCTCGATCTGGGGGATCTCCTTCGACCATTCGTCCTTGTCGACCTTCAGCGCCTTCTCCAGCTGCTCGTCGGTGACATCGAGACCGTCGGTGTCGATCGACGACGTCGGCGGAACGAGGCCGATCGGCGTCTCGAAGGCCTCGACCTTGCCCTCGACGCGGTCGATGACGTACTTCAGGATGCGGCTGTTCTCCCCGAAGCCGGGCCACAGGAAGCCGCCGTCCTCGTCGCGACGGAACCAGTTGACGTAGAAGATCTTCGGGAACTTCGACTCGTCGTTGTTCTTGGCCATGTTGATCCAGTGGCCGAAGTAGTCACCCGCGTCGTAGCCGATGAACGGCAGCATCGCCATGGGGTCGCGGCGCACGACGCCGACGGCACCGGTCGCGGCGGCCGTGGTCTCCGACGACAGCGTCGCACCCATGAACGTGCCGTGGGTCCAGTCGCGAGCCTCCGTGACGAGAGGGATCGTGGTCTTGCGGCGGCCACCGAACAAGATCGCGTCGAGCGGGACGCCGTTGGGGTCGTCGTACTCGTCGGCCAGGATCGGGCACTGCTTGATCGGCGTGCAGAAGCGGCTGTTGGCGTGGCTCGAGAGCTGGTCGCTGTCGGGCGTCCAGTCGTTGCCCTTCCAGTCGGTGAGGTGGGCCGGCGGCTCGTCCGTCATGCCCTCCCACCAGATGTCGTTGTCGTCGGTCAGCGCGACGTTGGTGAACACCGAGTTGCCCTGCGCGATGGTCTTCATGGCGTTGGCGTTGGTGTCCCAGCCGGTGCCCGGCGCGACGCCGAACAGGCCGAACTCGGGGTTGACGGCGTACAGGCGGCCGTCGGCACCGACGCGGATCCAGGCGATGTCGTCGCCGATCGTCTCGACCGTCCAGCCCGGGATCGTGGGCTCGACCATTGCGAGGTTGGTCTTGCCGCACGCGCTGGGGAAGCCGGCGGCGACGTACTTGACGACGCCCTCGGGGTTCGTGAGCTTGAGGATCAGCATGTGCTCGGCCATCCAGCCCTCGTCGCGGCCCATGACGGACGCGATGCGCAGCGCGTAGCACTTCTTGCCCAGCAGGGCGTTGCCGCCGTAGCTCGAGCCGTACGACCAGATCATGCGCTCCTCGGGGAACTGCACGATGTACTTCGTGTCGTTGCACGGCCATGGCACGTCGGTGGCGCCGTCGGCCAGCGGGGCGCCGAACGAGTGCAGCGCGGGCACGTAGTCGGCCTCGGTCTCCTCGATCTTGGTCAGCACCTCGCGACCGATGCGGGCCATGACCGTCATCGACGCGACGACGTAGGCCGAGTCGGTGATCTCGACGCCGAACATCGGGTGGTCGGAGTCGAGGTGACCCATGACGAACGGGATGACGTACATCGTGCGGCCCTGCATGCACCCGTCGTACAGATCGGTCATGATCTGCTTCATCTCATCGGGCGCCATCCAGTTGTTCGTGGGGCCGGCGTCCTTCTCGTCCACGGAGCAGATGTAGGTACGGTCCTCGACGCGGGCGACGTCATTCGGGTCGGAGGCGCAGTAGAAGGAGTTCGGCTTCTTCTCGGCGTTGAGGCGCTTGAAGGTGCCGGCCTCGACGAGCTTGTCGGTGATGCTGACCCACTCCTCCGGCGTCCCCTCGCACCAGTAGATGTCGGACGGCTTGGTGAGGGCGGCTACCTCGTCGACCCAGGCGCTGAGCCTCGGGTGGGAAGTCTGGTAGGTGGACGGCGTGCTCGTGTCTGCAGACATGTGTGAACTTTTCCTTCTCGCGCATCGCGAACCAAGCGCATTGGATCGCACCCCCGGGAGCGGCTCCCGGGCAGTTGATGTGTGATGAGTCGCCACCGACGGGCGGAGGCGATTCCAGCGACTCTACGGCCGGCGACTCTATGCGGACAGCCCGCGACGGGTGGAGTTGGTCACACGTGACAGGAGGGCGGCACCGTGTCGGTGCCGCCCTCCTATGCCGCCCAGGCCCTACTTCTTGGTTGGCCTACTTCTTGAAGGTCAGCCGGACCTTGAGCGTGCCCTTGACGACGGACGGTCCGCGGACCGTCCGCTCGCTCTCGACCTTGCCGCGCTTGGTCTTGTAGGTCAGCGTGCCGACGGCGTTGTCCTGGCGCTGCTGCGACGACAGCAGGTCGAGCAGCTCGTTGAGGTTCGACGGCCCCTCGTACTCCTCGTCGTCCTCGCCGGTCTCCTCGGCCAGCAGCAGGGCGAGCAGGTCGTCGTCGGCGAACTCGTCGTCCTCGCTGTAGCCGGAGGACGCCTGCCCCTCGAAGACGAGCTTGCCGGTGCCGCGGGCGTTCTTGGAGATCTTGACCTTGGTCTGCGAGGTGAACGCGGGGCGGGCCACCGAGTCGGCGTCGGCCGCGACGACCCGCAGGCGGACGGGGACGGTCGATCCGCGCTTGGCCTTGATGCCGTTGCGTCCTACCCAGTGCCACGTGCCCTTCGAGTAGTACTGGGCGCGGGACGGCTTGACCGCACGGTAGGTCGGCTGCAGGGACGACGAGACGGCCACCGAGGAGATGCGCACCTTCTCGAAGCCGTTCGTCAGCAGCGCCTCGACGTCGCTGGCCGCGTCGAAGGCGACCAGCTCGGGGAATCCCTGGGAGGTGGAGTAGCGCTGGGTCCGCTTGAACGTCTTGACCCCCGCCGAGCCCGAGCGGGTGTACGTGATCGTCCAGGACATCAGAGCGTCGCCCGCCGCGTACTGGTTGAGCGCGGAGATGGCGTCGCTGCCGATCTGGGACGCCACGACGTACGGCAGCGCTTCCTGCTCGCTGACCGAGGTGCTGGAGACCCGCGGCGCGGCGAGGCGCGGCGCCGTCGCCGAGGTCGTGACCGTGGCGGCGGAGGGTGCCTGCCCGAGCGTGCCGACGACTCCCTGGACGCGGTCCTGGTTGATGACGCCCTTGACCCGGCCGATGTTGGCGATCTTGAACGACGGGCTGAAGATGCCGTCCTCCTGGATCGTCACCGTCTGGGCGCCGTTGAACGTCATGGTCGAGGTGCCGGTGAAGTTGGCCGGGTGGCCGAAGGCGAACACCTGGGCGCCGCACACGGCGGTCACGGTGCCGACCATGCCGGTCGTGATGGTGCCGGTCGACGCCGTCAGCGCGATGCTGCCGCCGGGCACGATCGGGTAGTCGACGTCGCTGCCGCCGCCGCCGGCCCCGGCGCGGAAGCCGCCGGCGAGGGCGGGCGACTTCTTCTGCAGGAGCGGCGACTTCTTGGCGAACGTGTTGGCGAGTGCCGCGTTGACGCCGCTGACCTGCTTGGCCGGCTCGAGCACGTGGCCCGTGCCCAGCGGCGCCGGGTTGCTGCTGGCGCGGGCGATGGCCGCGGCCTCGGCGCGGGAGGCCTTGACCGTGGCCGGTGCCTGGGCGGACGCGGAGTAGCCGGGGGCCGTCAGGTCGTAGATGTACGTCGCGGGCGTGACGCCGGCGCGCGGCGACAGGGCGGACGTGAAGCCGTACGACACGCTGCCGATGAGGGCGCCGGTCGCGTCGTCGTAGACGGGCGAGCCGGAGATGCCGGCCCAGTTGCCCGCGTCGACCGTGCCGTCGGCGTTCGTGATGCGCGGACCCTCGAGGTCGAACACCAGCATGTCGAGACCGTCGGCGATGCCGTTGTCGATCGTGCCGACGTACTCGCCGGTGAACTCGACCGGCGGCCCGCTGTCGACGGACGTGAGGCCCGTGACGGGCTGGCCCGCGGTCAGGTTCGACACTGTGCTGCCGCCGACGGTCTGCGTCAGCGGGTAGGCGGCGGGACAGGGATCGTCACCTGGTGCGGCCTGGGCGGGTGCTGCGAACGACACCGCCACGATCCCGCCCGCGATCAGGGCGACGGTGGAGGTGGCGCCGGCGACTGATCGCCAGGTGCGTGATGCCATGAAGGAGGTTCCCCGATCGGTGAAGGTGGTGTGCCGACCTACTTTAGGCGAGAAGTCGGACGTCCACGGTGCTTCACGCATACGGGGTGGATTTTTACCTGCGGCGTGCTCACTGTAGGATCGACGAGGCCCACCAGGGCGTGCGCCCGTAGCTCAACGGATAGAGCATCTGACTACGGATCAGAAGGTTAGGGGTTCGAATCCCTTCGGGCGCGCAAGGCAAGGCCCCGTCTCCCGGTTTCGCCGGGAAGGCGGGGCCTTCGTCATGTGCGGCGACACCGGTCAGCCGCCGGTGGCGTCCGCCTCGGATGCGCCGGACTCGGGGTGTTCGACGCGGCCCGACCCCTCGGCCTCGGAGTCGACCGGCTCGCCGCCGGGATCGGGTGCAGGCGCCCCGACGGGCGGCTCCGAGTCCTGGTCGACGTCGTCTGGTGGTGTCTGTGTCATCTGATCTCCTCGGGGTGTGGCCTGGGGCGTACCCACGCGGACGAGCCTCACGCCGTCCGGTGCGATTGGAGTGGCGCCGCGGGGGGCACAGGGACGTCATGACCGATGCTGAGCAGACCATCACGACCGACCACCTCCAGGCACTGCTGGACGCCGAGGGGGGTCGGACGACGATCGGGCTCGTCGGGGGACGGATCGCCGTCATCGGCGCCGAGCAGCTCGGGACCGAGGAGTTCCGCGGGGCGCTGGAGGTGATCGACCGTGACGAGCTGATCGACCGTCTCGGCGACGACCGGAGCGCCGCCCGGCTGGACGACGAGGCCGCCGCCCTGACGGCGGCCGTCCACCTGCTCGGCGGCTGACGCACGGCCGGACCCCTTCGCGCTACTTCACCTCCGAGCGCATCAGCGCCCAGAGGCCGAGGGCCATTGGGATGACGAGCCAGATGACCGACGTCACGCCGAGGTGGGCCCACTGCGTCGACGTCAGGGAGCCGTTGAACAGCGCGCTCTGGGCGTAGTTGAAGTCGACCCACTGCTGGATGTCCCTGAACCACTGCTGCGTCTCGGCGAGCAGCTGGGTCAGGCCGGTCAGCACGAACGAGTAGACGAAGTAGGCCACGATCGCACCGGCGGAGTGCCGGATGACGACGCCGAGCATGAAGCCCACGAACATGCCCAGCGTCTGGGCCAGCACGATGAGCGACAGGTCCGTGAAGGTCGCGTCCCAGACGGGATCGATGCCGAGGATCGCGGACCCCGCGACGTTCCCGACCGCGCCGATGGCCATCGCGACGAGCATCGACACGATGGCGATACCGAGCGTCACGGCGCCCTTCGCGGCGATGACGCGGTTGCGGTTCGGGACGAGCGTGAAGGACGTCAGCCCGTTGCGCTGGCTCCACTCGCTCGTCACCGACAGCACCGCGATGATCGGCAGGATGACCGTCATCGGGATGCCGATCGCTGCGGCGAACGAGGAGTAGACCTGCTCGTCGTCCGGCGCCCACAGCAGCACCGCGCCCGTCGCGAGCAGGGCTGTGATGCCGATGCTGGCCATGAGCCAGAAGCCGGCACGGGTGTCGAAGCACTTGCGCAGCTCGACCGACACGAGCCGGCCGAAGGGGATGGGTGGGAACGGTGCGCGGTCGCGGGGGACGACCGGGTCGGGGGACATGGCGATCGTGGTCATGCTGCTTCTCCTTGGTCTGCGGCGGTGATCTCGCGCTGGTTGTCGGCGGTGAGCTCGAGGAACATCTCCTCCAGGCCTGCGCCCTCGGCGGCGCGCAGCTCGAGCAGGGCGATCCGGGCGTCGAGGGCGATCGTGCCGACGACCTCGGCTTCCGCCTCGACGCGCAGCGTGTCCCTGCCGCCCATCGCGGAGCTCTCGGTGTTGGCGACGCCGGCGGCGGTCAGGGCGGCCGACAGGCCGGGGACGTCCCTGGTGCGGACCAGGGTTCCGGCCGACGCGAGGAGCTCTGCCTTGGTGCCCTGCGCCACGATGCGGCCGTTGCCGATCACGACGAGGTCGTCGGCGATGACCTCGATCTCGTGCAGCAGGTGGGACGACAGCAGCACCGTCGCGCCCTGGTCGGCGTAGCCGCGCAACAGATCGCGCATCCAGCGGATGCCCGCCGGGTCGAGGCCGTTGGCGGGCTCGTCGAGGATCAGCACGTCGGGGTCGCCGATCAGCGCCGTCCCGATGCCGAGGCGCTGGCGCATGCCGAGCGAGTAGTTGCGGACGCGGCGGTCGGCCTCGCTGGGGGTGAGGCTGACGAGGTCAAGCATCTCTTCGACGCGCGTCCGCGGCAGGCCCATCGTGCGCTGGGCGATCGTCAGGATCTCGCGGCCCGTCCGGCCGGCGTGCTGGGCGGACGCATCGAGGAGGACACCGACCTCGCGGCCGGGGTTGGGCAGGTCGGCGAAGGAGCGGCCGCACACGGTCGTGTGGCCGGACGTGGCGGGGGTGAGCCCCACCATGACCCGCATCGAGGTGGACTTGCCGGCGCCGTTGGGGCCCAGGAAGCCGGTGACCCGTCCGGGTCGTGCGGTGAACGTGACGTCATCGACGGCCCGGAAGCCGCCGTACGTCTTGGTGAGTGATTCGACAGTGATCATGGGGACGACTGTCTCGCCTGCGCCACGTGGCGCACATCAGGTAAGCGGCCCACCCCGACCCTGACAGCACCCTGGTCCCCGGAGACCGCTGGCGGCACCTCCCGCTTGCGGGGGAGTGGTGCATTGTGGACGTTTTGAGACGGCGTGTCTGTCCGTGTCGCGCCGCTGGGGACCTCTTTTGCACCACTCGGGAACGTGTCAGAAGACGAAGAGCTTGGCGGTCGAGGGCGTCAGAGTCGATGGGTCCTGGCGCCGCTTCCCCGTCGCGAGTGGTGCGAACCGGGTCGCGAGAGGTGCGGATCGGACAGACGCGCCGTCTTAGAACGTCCGATCCGCACCACTCCCCCGCAAGCGGGAGGTGCACCTAGCGGGCTAGGGCAGCGGTTACCCGAGGGTGTGGGTCAGGCGTCGGCCTCGAGGGCGGCGGCCACGCGGCGGTGGGCCTCCCAGATCTCCTCGGGCAGATCCGTGAACGCCGACAGGTGCACCTCGCGGTGCTCGATCTCCTGCTGCCAGCGGGCGTTGTCGATCGTCAGGATCGTGTCGAGGTCCTCCGGCACGATCTCGAGGCCATCGAGGTTGAGCTCGTCCTTGGTCGGGATGATGCCGACCGGCGTCTGACGGCCCGTGACCTCGCCGGCCTTGAGCTGCATGAGCCACAGCAGCGGACGCAGGTTGTCGCGGTAGCCGGGCCACAGGAAGTGACCGTCCTCGCCGCGCTGGAACCAGTTGACGTGCGCGAACAGCGGCGCCTCCGTGGCCTGGCCGATGATCTTGAGCCAGTGCGCCGCGTATGCGCCCTCGGGGTACGACATGAACGGACGCATCGACATGGGGTCGTAGCGCAGCTGGCCGTCGACGCCCTCGGCCGCGAACGTCGCCTCCGCGCCCAGCGTCAGGCCGTCGTAGACGCCCTCGGCCAGATCGGTGATCGCCCTGATCAGCGGCTCGCGGTCACGCGTGCGGCCGCCGAAGATGATCGCGTCGATCGGGACGCCCTGCGGGCTGTTGTAGTCCGCCGCGACGTTCGGGACGTTGTCGAGCGTCGTGGTGAACCGGCTGTTGGGGTGCGCCCACGGAGCGTCGTCGCCCTCCGCGCGCTCGGAGATCTTCTCGCCCTTCCAGTCCTCCCAGCCCGTGACGTCCTCGGGCGGGTTGGGCGTCTTGCCCTC
The DNA here is from genome assembly GCA_025964895.1 of Aeromicrobium sp. Taxonomy (GTDB): domain Bacteria; phylum Actinomycetota; class Actinomycetes; order Propionibacteriales; family Nocardioidaceae; genus Aeromicrobium. Next base: position 11,778 of record JAOPXY010000134.1, on the reverse strand, counting down.
CCACCAGACCTCCTGGGTGTCGGGGTTGTAGGCGATGTTGGTGAAGATCGCGCCGGAGCCCGCGTCGATCGAGTGCAGCGCGCCGGGGTTGGTCGCCTCGTTGGTGTCCTTGGCGACGCCGAACACACCGAACTCGGGGTTCATGCCGTAGAGCTTGCCGTCGGTCTCATCGACCCACAGCCACGCGATGTCGTCGCCGTAGAAGTCGACGTAGTAGCGATCGCCCAGGGCGTCGGGGGCCAGCGTCATCGCGAGGTTCGTCTTGCCCGACGCGCTCGGGAAGCCACCGCAGATGTGGTACTTCTTGCCGGTCTCCTTGTCCGTGATGCCCAGCAGCATGAACTGCTCGGACAGGAACTTGCCGGACGCCCAGCCGTCGTACGCCGCCTGGCGCAGGCCGTGGGCGATCTTGCCGAGCAGCGCGTTGCCGCCGTACGACGAGCCGAAGTGCAGGATCGTCCGCTCGTCGGCGACCGTCACGAAGTAGCGGGCGTCGTCGTCGGTGCCGTGGCCCAAGTTCTCCAGGTCGCCGGTCACGTGGACGGCGCGCACGAAGCTGTTGGGGTCGGCGAGGTCGTTGATGAAGTCGATGCCGACGCGGGCCATGCGGATCATGTGCATCACGACGGTGCGCGAGTCGGTCAGCTCGACGCCGGCCGCGAAGGCCTCGAGCGGCGAGCCGGGGGGAGCCATCAGGTACGGGACGACGTACATCGTCTTGCCGGCCGACGCGCCGCGCATCTTGCTCTCCAGCAGCGGCTTCATCTCCGACGACGGGCGCCAGTTGTTGTAGACACCGGCATCGGACTCGTTGCTCGTCGCGACGATCGTCCGCTCCTCCGAGCGGGCGGTGTCCTTGTGGTAGCTGCGGGAGTAGTACAGCCCCTCGCCCGCGGGCTGCAGCTCACCGGCGGCGAGCGCCTCCTCCGCGAGCCGCGGGTCGTCCGACGCGCTGACGACCTCGACGCGCTCGGCCCCGGTCAGGTCGGCCCAGTAGTGAACGTACTCGCGCACGTGGGGGTTGGTGAGTCCGGCCGCATCCAGTGCTGCCTCAACGTCTGCCATCTTGCATGCCTCTCGTGTCCGGGTCACGCGCTCACCTGCGGCGCGCTTCACCGAAGGTTACGCGTCGTCGATGATCACGTCGCGTCGCCACTATTTCTCGTCCCGGACAACAAATCCATCGCTGTCTCAATCGGCCGAGAGGCGGCTCTCCGCATGGGACCGGAGCGTGTCGGCGAAGGCGTTGTCCTGCGCCGACAGCTCGGCGATGGCGTCCTCGCCGAGACGGAGGGCGCGGACGTCCGTCGCCGCGACCGCCGACGCGTTGCGCAGGCTGTGGTTGACGAGCGCGATCTCGCCGAACACGTCGCCGGCGCCGAGGTGCGCGACGACGTCGGAACCCTTGCGAATCTCGACGGTTCCGGCCAGGACGATGTACGCGGAGTCGGCCGGCGTCGTCTCCATGATGATCGACCAGCCCTGGGGGATGTTGACGGCGGTGCCGATCGTCGCGAGCTTCTTGACGAGCCGCTTGTCGAACGTGGTGTGCGTCGAGAGGGCCTCGACGACCTGGGGATCGGCCTTCTGCTTGGGCGCCATGGCGACGTCCTTTCGGTGGGAGTGGCCCGTCGTCGACGGGCAGCAGCGTGGCGCTCGTCACAGCGCCGCGTGATTGGTCACTATATTGGCTTCGCGTCACCCCTGCGAGGGCTCGGCGTGGGCGGCATCCAGGCGAGAGGCGATCCGTGACGACAGTGCAACGGCGGCGGGACGGCAGCGACTGGCTGCTCGGGCCCCCCGATCAGCCGAGCGGCCGGCTCCGCATCCGCGTGCAGGCGCTGCTCACGACGCTGCTGGTCGGCACCAACGTGATCGGCGCCGCGATCGTCTTCGGCCTGACGTTCCTCGTGACCCCCGGCGACGGACCCAGCACTGCGTACCTGACGGCCCTCGCGATCGCCGTGCCGGTCTACGTCGCGGTGGCGGTCGTGATCGGGGCGAGCCTCGTGACGGTCAGCGCGCTGCGGGCCCTGCGCTGGTCGCTGGAGGACAAGGAGCCGACGGCCGAGGAGCGCCGCACCGTGCTGCGTCTCCCGTGGCGGCTGACGCTGATCCAGTCGGTCCTGTGGATCGGCGGGGTCGTGATCTTCACCGTCATCGCGGCGACGACACAGCCGGAGGCCGTGTTGGGCGCGATCTTCGCGGTGGGCATCGCCGGCCTCGTCGTCAGCGCGATCGCGTACCTGTTCACCGAGTTCGCGCTGCGGCCCGTCGCGGCCCGCGCGCTCGCCGGACGGGCCGACGCCGGCGAGATGGGCGCCGGGGTCGAGCGCCGCATGCTCGTGTTCTGGGGCCTGGGCACGGCCGCCCCCGTCCTGGGCCTCGTCGTCGCGGCGCTGGCGGCGCTGACCCGTGACGACACGAGCATCTCCCGGCTCGCGTACATCGTGTTGGGGCTCGCCTCGGTCGTCCTGCTGTTCGGCCTGCTCGTGACCGTGCTCAACGCCCGCTCCGTCGTGACGCCGATCGCGGACGTGCAGCGGGCGCTGGCGCGGGTCGGTGAGGGCGATCTCGACGTGGAGATCTGGGTCGACGACGGCACCGAGCTGGGGCTGCTGCAGTCGGGCTTCAACGAGATGGTGCAGGGCCTGCGGGAGCGGGAGCGCATCCGTGACCTGTTCGGACGCCACGTCGGGGAGTCGGTCGCGCAGGCCGCGACCGACGGAGACGTCGAGCTCGGCGGAGAGACACGGCTCGTCTCGGTGCTGATGATCGACCTCGTCGGGTCCACGACGTACGCCACGACGCGCTCGCCGGCGGACGTCGTCACGATGCTGAACCGCTTCTTCGCGGTCGTGGTGGAGGAGGTCGACGACCACGGCGGTCTCGTCAACAAGTTCATGGGCGATGCCGTCCTCGCGATCTTCGGGGCGCCGGCAGACCTGCACGACCACGCCGGCGCGGCGCTCGCGTCGGCCCGGCGGATCGCCGAGCGCCTGGCCGACGAGGTGCCCGAGATCGGCGCCGGCATCGGCGTCTCGACGGGGCAGGCCGTGGCCGGCAACGTCGGCCACCGGTCACGGTTCGAGTACACCGTGATCGGCGACGCGGTCAACGCCGCGGCCCGGCTCACCGAGCTCGCGAAGGACGTGGAGGGACGGATCCTGGTGGCGACGACGACCGTGACCGTGGCCAACAGCGACGAGCAGAGGCACTGGAGGGCGGCGGGGAGCCCCACCCTGAGGGGCCGCCAGGACCCCACCCCCACCTCGAGGCTGGCGTAGCCCCTCGTCCCCGCTCGGGGTCAGGTGGCGCGAGTGCGGGCTGGCGGTGCCGGGTGATCTCTCACGACTCGTCCTTGTGCGAAGTTCCCCGTCTGTGTGCGCAAACCGGTCCGACATCCTTGCGACGCAGGGCCGGGCCAGGGCGATGGCAGCCTTTCGGCCGAACCATCGCTATCGTTCGGGTATGCAGGTCTTGGCGCGCCACAACGTCGCGGTGTCGGGGGTAGAGGGCGCTCCGGTCATCGTATTCGCCCACGGTTTCGGCTGCGACCAGAACATGTGGCGCCTCGTGGTCCCCGCCTTCGAGGCCGACTTCCAGGTCGTCGTCTTCGACTACGTGGGTGCCGGCGGGAGCGACCTGGCCGCGTACGACCGCGACAAGTACGCCTCGCTGGCCGGGTACGCCTCGGACGTGATCGAGATCGTCGAGCACCTGGACCGTGCCCCGGTCACCTTCGTCGGCCACTCGGTCTCGACGATGATCGGTGTCTTGGCCTCGATCGAGCGACCCGAGCTGTTCGACCGGCTCGTGCTGCTCGGCCCGTCGGCCCGCTACATCGACGACGGCGACTACGTCGGCGGCTTCTCGTCGGCCGACATCGACGAGCTGCTGGAGTCGATGGACAGCAACTACCTCGGCTGGTCGCACGCGATCGCCCCGGCCATCATGGGCAACGAGGAGCAGCCCGCGCTCGCTGCCGAGCTCGACGAGAGCTTCTGCCGGACGGACCCGGACATCGCCCGGCGCTTCGCCGCCGCGACGTTCCTGGCCGACAACCGCGCCGACCTGCCCCGCGTGTCCGTCCCGACGCTGGTCCTGCAGTGCCGCAACGACGCCATCGCCCCCCTCAGTGCGGGGCAGTACGTCCGCGACCACGTGCCCGGCGCGACCTTCGGGCAGCTCGACGCATCGGGTCACTGCCCTCACCTGAGTGCACCGGCCGAGACGGCGGCCGCCATCGGTGAGTTCGTGCGCGCATGACGCAGCGACTGGAGGGTCTGCCGGCCGACGTGCTTTGCGGGTACCTCGAGGTCGGTGACGACGGGGTCGTCACGTCCGCGAACGACGAGTTCCTGCGGATCGTGGATCGCCCGCACGATGAGGTCGTCGGTGCCGTGAGCCTGTCGTCCCTGCTGGCCGTCGGCGACCGCATCTACCTCGAGACCCACTTCCGGCCGACGCTGCAGCTGCACGGCGAGGTCCGCGAGATCGCGATGGAGCTCGTCCGCCCGGACGGCACGAAGGTGCCGGTCCTCGTCAGCGCCGACATGGCGCTCGGGAAGGGTGGCCAGTTCATGCGCACCGTCGTGTTCGAGGCCCGCGACCGCCGTCGGTACGAACAGGAGCTCCTGCGTGCCCGCCGGGCGGCGGAGGAGGCCGAGGGACGGGCCCGCCGGCTCGCGCAAACCCTCCAGCAGACCTTCGTCCCGGCGCTCGTGCCAGACATCCCGGGGCTGGAGGTCGTCGGGGCGTACCGTCCCGCCGGCGACGGCAGCGAGGTCGGCGGCGACTTCTACGACGTGTTCCAGCTCCACTCCGGCGAGTGGGTCGTGGCGGTCGGCGACGTGTGCGGCAAGGGGGTCGAGGCCGCGGTCGTCACGACGTTCGTCCGTCAGTCGCTGCGGGCCCTCGCGGTGCAGTGGGACGATCCCTCGCAGATCATCCGCGCGCTGAACACCGCGATGCTCCAGCACGGCACCGACCGCTTCTGCACCCTCGTCGTGCTGCGCCTGCTCAAGGAGGACGACGACTGGCTCGTCACGATCAGCTCCGGTGGCCATCCGTTGCCGCTGCTGACGACGGCTGACGGCGAGATCTCCGAGGTCGGCGCATCCGGCTCCCTCGTGGGGGTGCTGGCCCAGCCCGGCCTGGCCGATGCGCGGTACGTCGTGGGCGTGGGGGACAGCATCGTGATCTTCACCGACGGCGTGACCGAGGCCCGCGGGGAGGCCGGGTCGTTCGGGCTCGAGGGGGTTCTCGGGGTGCTCGAGGCCGGCGTCACGTCGGCCGGCGACCTGACCGACAACCTGCTGCAGCAGGTGCTCGACTTCCAGGCGGGCGAGGCGCGCGACGACATCGCGATCGTGTCGATCCGCGTGCAAGACGACGCCGACGAGGCCCCCGCCCCTGCCCCGCGCGCCGACGTCGAGGCCAAGGACCGGGCGCTGCGGGCGCTGCAGGAGCTGCAAGAGCTCGAGCGCCTCGACGAGGCCGAGTAGGTACCTGCCCCTCCCGGCCTCCCGGCCCCGCTAGGCCTCGACGAGCTCCAGGTCGTCGGCGAGCAGCTCGGGGCGCGACCGCACCAGCTCGCGCGGCTCGTGCCAGGCGTGCGTGCCCGCCTGCAGGGCGGCGACCTCGACAACGGCTGTGGGGTCGACGAGCACCATCGTCGCCGCGTCGCCGGTCCAGCCCGGCACGTCGCGCACCGTCGTGTCGGACCAGGGGTGGACGTCCTCGGCGGCGCGCAGCCGAGACGCCAGACGGCGGCGCAGCGGCAGCGTCATGTCGGTCGTGCACCCCACGGGGCGCAGGAGCCCGCCGGTGTCGCGGAGGCCGAGGATCAGGCGCTCGGGGGCTCGGACGCCGCCGATCACGGCGCCGACGATGCACTGCGAGCTCTCGCGGATGTGCACGGTCGCCCAGCCGCGCTCACCGGACGCGTACGGCGTCCTGAGCCCCTTCGCGACGACGCCCTCGACGCCCACGCGGGCCTCGGCGTAGTTGGCCAGCCAGGTGCGCGCCTCGTCGGCGTGGCGGGTCTGCGGGACGACGTGGAGCGGGGCCGGTGCGTCGTCCAACAGGATGGTCAGAGCCTGCCGCCGCACGCGGAACGGGCTGCGGCGCATGTCCATCCCGGCACCGGCCAGCACGTCGAAGGCGATGAACGACGCGGGGTGGGTCGTGTCGAGCCCGCCGCCGCCCGTCAGCCGGCGGTGCATCTCGGTGAAGTCGCCGCTGTCGTCTCCCCACACCACGAGCTCGCCGTCGATCACGACGCCCGACGGAAGGTTGTCCAGCGCCGCGGCGGCGATGTCGGGGAAGGCGGCGGTGATGTCACGGCCGTAGCGCGACTGGATGCGGCAGGTGCCGGACTGGACGAACACGATCGCGCGGTATCCGTCGAACTTCGGCTCGTACACCGCCCCGCCGTCGAGCGCGGACTCGTCCGGGATCTCGCGCACGGGGCGGGTGAGCATCGGTTGCTGCGGGAACGGCAACACGGAGTACTCCACTTTCTCGGAGGCAGTGCCTCCTGAATGCTCCCACCGCGGGTGGGAGACCACCGCGGGCGGGATGCTCGCACGTCGGGCTGGTGAATTCATGTGGTACCCCTTCGGAGGTATTCGTACCCAGGGCGAGGCGGGGCAACCCGTCGTCGCATTCCCTGGGGACGAACGTGCCGGCCCGTGCGGCGGCTCGCGCCACCGTCCGGGCCGTTCACCTCAGGGCTTCGTGGCACCACCCGTGGCCGCGTCGTCGGCGATGTCGCCGGCGGTCGGCGCGGAGGCGGGCGTGACCGGCGCCTTGGGCGCGGCGGGAGCCGGGGCCGGCGGCGTGGTCGGCGTGTAGGCGTTCCGCGACGCTCCGCGACGCTTCAGGATCGCGAAGGCGGCGGCACCCGCGCCGGTCAGGACGCCGATCGCGGCGACCTTGCGCAGGCGCTTGCGCTGGGGCTTGGCCTTCTCGGGCAGCTTCTCCTGGACGTTCTCGGGCAGGCGGTCGAACAGGTCGTCCCGCAGATCGAGGAGCTGCTCCTTGTCGGGCAGCGCGGCGACGATCTGGTCACGGACGGCCGGCGCACGGTCGGCGACCTGCTTGCGCAGCTCACCGGTCTGACCGACGATCTGGTCGCGCACGGCGGGCGCCCGGTCGACGACCTGCTTGCGCAGCTCGTCGGTCTGCTCGGCGAGATCGCTGAGCTGGCTCTCGAGCTTGGCGCGGAAGGTCTTCTTCTTGAACGGCTTGGGCATGACGTGTGCTCCTCAGGGTTGGTTTCGTCACTGTGCGGTGATCATCATCTGGTGGATGAGCCACTGGTTCTTGTCAGTGTGGATCAGTGCGTACTTGCGGCGGCCGCCGATCCCGCCCTCCTTGGTGCCGGTGAGGGTGGCGATGACCTCTCGAGCGTTCCACTTCTCGAGCTCGTACGTGCCGTGGTCCCAAATGGTGACCTCCCCACCCCCATACTCCCCCTTGGGGATCGTGCCCTCGAAGGTGCCGTACTCGAGCGGGTGATCCTCGGTCTGCACGGCCAGATGGTTCTTGGCCGTCGACGTCGGGACGCCCTTGGGCAGGGCCCACGACACCAGCACGCCGTCGTGCTCCAGCCGGAAGTCCCAGTGCAGGCTGCTGGCGTGGTGCTCCTGGATGACGAAGGACCGGCCGTTCGACGAGGTTCCGCCCGCTCCGGCCGGCTCGGGTGTCCTGCCGGGATCGCGCATCGAACGGTAGGTCGCGAGCCGGTCGGCGACCAGGTCGGGGGCGAGGTGGGCCATGGGGTCCTTGCGCCGCTTCATGCGGGTCAGCACCTCATCGAGCGTCAGCTGCTTCAGCGAGGAGGTCAGCTCGCGCCATGTTCGCGGCGTCGCGACGTGGGGCTCGAGGGTGCCGCGCAGCGAGTAGGGCGCGATCGTCGTCTTGTTGCCGTTGTTCTGGCTCCAGTCGACGAGCACCTTGCCGCCGCGCAGCGACTTGCGCATCGAGCTGACGACGAGGTCGGGCAGCTCGGACTCCAGCGCCTTGGCGACCTCCTTGGCGAAGGCGTTGACGTAGTCGGAGTCGTGGGTGCCGTCGAGGGGGGCGTAGAGGTGCATGCCCTTGCTGCCGCTCGTGACCGGCATGGGCTCGAGTTCCAGGTCGGCCAGCAGCGCCTTGGCCCTCCTGGCCACCTCGACGCACTCGGCGAGACCGGCCCCGGGCCCCGGATCGAGGTCCAGGACGAGCCGGTCGGGGTTCTGGGGGACGCCGTGCCCGTCGACGCGCCACTGCGGCACGTGCAGCTCGAGCGCAGAGACCTGACCGGCCCACGCGAGCGCCGCCGCGTCGTCGAAGACGGGATAGGTGTTGGTGTGGTTGCTGTGCTCGATCGCGACGCTGCGGATCCACGACGGGGCCGAGTCGGGCAGGTTCTTCTCAAAGAACACGTCGCCGGGGCGGTCGGCCGTGCCGACGCCGTCGACCCACCGCTTGCGCGTCACGATGCGGCCCGTGACGTGCGGCAGGAGGAACGGGGCGATGGCCTGGTAGTACGCGATGACGTCGGCCTTGGTGTGACCCGTCGTGGGATAGATCACCTTGTCGGGGTTCGTGAGGCGAAGGCGATGCCCGCCCACCGACACCGTGTCGGGAGTGCGGGTGCGAGCCATCACTGTCCTCTCGACGGCGGGGATCTCCCTCTCGCGTGGCGCGGAAGTACCCGATCGAGCACGGGTAAAACCGGTTTACGCGCAGGTGCGGAATCGTTCAATAGTCCGTTCGAACCATATCGACTAGCTCGGCCGTACTGCTCGGTCTAGTTAATTGTTACTGAACAGGTCTTGCGCAAGCTCGGCCGGACTGCCACTGTGGACTCGTCGGTTGAGCAGAAGCCGTACATCGATCGAGAGCCTTTTGGGGGTAATCGTGAACTACGTGCAAACATCGGCCACCATCGTCACGAACGACGAGACGTCGGCACTGCTGGAAGCGGCGGCACGGGCCGGCGCCGTCGAACGGGCCGCCCTCGAGGATGAGGTCGTCCGTCGCCATCTGGGCCTGGCCCGTCACCTTGCGGGCCGCTACGCCGGTCGTGGCGTCGACCGTGACGACCTGGTGCAGGTCGCCAACTTCGCCCTCGTCAAGGCGATCCGGGGATTCCATCACGACCGGGGTGAGTTCGTCCCGTTCGCGACGGTCACGATCCTGGGCGAGATCAAGAAGTACTTTCGTGACCACTGCTGGGGGGTTCGTCCGCCGCGGCGGATCCAGCAGCTGCAGGCCGACATCACGGCGGCCTCCGAGCGACTGCTGCAGAGCGACGGTCACATGCCCGGCGTCCACGAGATCGCCCGCGAGCTGGGAGCCGAGGTCGCGGACGTCAGCGAGGCCATGGCGGCTCGCGGCTGCTTCTCGCCGACGTCTCTCGACCAGCCGGTGCGCGACGGTAGTCAGCCCCTCGGCGAGACGCTGAGCTGGGACGAGGCGGCGTACGCGTTCATCGACGACTGGGTCACGGTCGGCCCGCTGTGCGAGGAGCTCGCCGACGACGAGCGCGAGCTGCTCCGGCTGCGCTTCGTCGAGGACCGCACGCAGCAGGAGATCGCCGACCTGGTCGGCGTCAGCCAGATGCAGGTGTCGCGCCGCCTGGCCAAGCTGCTGGAGAAGCTGCGCGAGAAGGCGGTAGTCACCGAGGCCGCATGACGTCCTGACGCGGGTCCTGGGGGAGCCCGGGACCTTCGTCATGGCTAGACTTGTGAACCGGTTCAGCAGCAGCCGTGCGCTTCGCGGACCGGAAGGGCAGCGCCGTTGCCACGCATCACCTTTGGGTTCTCCCTCAGTGGACCTCGGATCCAGCAGGACCTGCTGAAGGAGTTCGCGCTCCACCGTGACGTCATCGCGTCCGCCGGGGCCGACCACATCATCTGGGTGGAGACGAATGACTCACCCGTCGCGATGTGGGAGGCTCGAGCAACCGTCAGGATGTTCGACGATGGCGCGACCGAGATCGACGGTCAGCCGTGAGCGGTGGGGGCCTCGCCGTGGGGCGCGAAGACCTGGCTCGTGAACGAGGGGCGGCTCGTCCGTCCGGCTTGGACGCCGACCTCGTCGGCCACCGTCGAGGCCAGATTTCCGGGGGACTGCACGGACCGCAGGCCCGGCAGGGTCATGGCCTCGTTGACGTCGATCACGAATGGCGGGTGCCAGATGAGGAAGACCTCGTGGTGGTCGCCGCACTGACGGCACAGATCGCCCAGGCGGGTCGACTCGGCATCGTCGAGGGGCGTCTCGGAGACGGCCACGACGTGAGTCGCGGGCAGATCCTGAGACGCGAGCTGCACGAGGGCGTGCTCACCCGCGGGGGTGTCGATCCGAATGACCGCGTGCGTGCCGGACCGCAGCCAGCCGATGGGCGTGGTGATGCGGTGGATCGTGTTGCCGCGCCTGCCCAGCTCGTCGCTGAGGGCGGAGTCGAGCTCGCCGCGGTCGCCGTACAGCGTCACGGTGGGAGCGCCGGTGTGGAGGTCGGTGCTCATGGGACCATCTCTTCACGAGTCATGGGCGGCCGGCCGAGGTGTGCGGACGGGCGACCGATGGGAGAATTGCTGAGGGTCTGCTCTGCGGTGGGGGTACCCGCGCAGCACACCGGCAAACGACGTAGGACCTTCGGCCTGTTCGTTCGTGGCGGGCTGTGGTTTTCTTGATCCGCAAACTTCGCCCCCTGAGGAGTCCTTCGTTGGAAAGCCTGACGTTCTTCGCGCAGATGGCACTCGACCTGCACGATGCGCCCACCGCGGACACCACGATCGAACGGATCGCGGAGTACGCGAAGCTCGCCACGAGCTGTGACGAGGCCGGCATCATGCTGGTGCACGGTCGCCAGCAGATCGAGACCGCGGCGGCCACGTCGCAGCGCGTCGGTGAGTCGCACAATCTGCAGATCGTCCACGACGAGGGGCCGTGCCTCGACGCGATCGACGGCGAGCCGGTCTACCGCTCCGGTGACGTCCGGGGCGACCCTCGCTGGCCCAAGTGGGGCCCAGCCGTCGCCGAGATGGGCATCCGCAGCGTCCTGAGCCTGCGGCTGGAGACGCGAGCCCGCCGGTACGGATCGCTCAACCTGTACTCGGACCGGCTCGACGGCTTCGAGGACGACGACGTCGCCGTGGGCACGATCTTCGTCAGGCACGCCGCGGTCGCGATCGCCAACGCGCACAACGAGGAGGGTCTGCAGGTCGCGATCGATGCCCGCAAGCTCATCGGTCAGGCCCAGGGGATCTTGATGGAGCGCTTCGACATCGACGCCGACCGCGCCTTCGAGTTCCTTCGCCGGCAGTCGCAGGCCCACAACGTCAAGCTGCGGTACGTCGCGGAGTGGGTCGTCGACCACCGCAGCTCCCCGGACGCGACATTCTCGGCGCCCGCGGCGGGGCGGGCCGAGGCGGATCCGGCTTAGCCTGCCTTCTTGGCCGGCTTCTTCGCAGGGGCCTTCTTCGCCGCGGCCTTCTTGGCCGGGGCTTTCTTGGCGGCCGCCTTCTTGGCCGGGTGGGGGCCCCTGCCGCTTGCGGGGGACTTCTTGGCGGGGTCCTTGCCCGACGACCCGGCCTTCTTCTTGTCGATGCTGCGCCGCAGCGCCTCCATCAGGTCGACGACCTCCGCATCGTCCTCGTCCTCCTGCGGGCCGAAGGTCGCATCGGTGTCGAGCGCGTCGCCCTGCTCGAGCTTCGCCTCGACGAGGGTCCGAAGCTGCTCCTGGTACTCATCGGTGAACTCGGCGCTGTCGAAGTCGCCGGC
>JAOPXY010000126.1 GCA_025964895.1 Aeromicrobium sp. | reverse complement strand
CGTAGTCGAGCGAGGCGTAGCCCTTCGTGCGGCTCTTGAGCGCGTCGAAGAAGTCGAACATGATCTCGCCCATGGGCAGCGTGTACTTGATCTCGACGCGGTCCTCGGAGAGGTAGTCCATGCCGATCAGCACGCCGCGCCGCGCCTGGCACAGCTCCATGATGACGCCGATGTAGTCGCTGGGGCTCAGCACCGTGGCCCGGACGACGGGCTCGTAAACCTTGTCGATCTTGCCGTCGGACGGGTACTCCGACGGGTTGGTGACGACGATCTCCTTGCCGTCCTCCATCTCGACGCGGTACACGACGTTGGGTGCCGTCGAGATGAGCTCGAGGTTGAACTCGCGCTCCAGCCGCTCGCGGACGATCTCGAGGTGCAGCAGGCCCAGGAAGCCGATGCGGAAGCCGAAGCCGAGCGCGCCGGACGACTCCGGCTCGTACACGAGGGCCGCATCGTTGAGCTGCAGCTTCTCGAGGGCGTCGCGCAGCGTCGGGTAGTCGTCGCCGTCCAGCGGGTAGAGCCCGGAGTAGACCATCGGGTTGGGGGTCTTGTAGCCGCCGAGCGGCTCGGTGGCGCCGCGGATGTTCGACGTGACGGTGTCGCCCACGCGCGACTGCCGCACCTCCTTCACGCCGGTGATCAGGTAGCCCACCTCGCCGACGCCGAGGTCGGGTGCCTTGACCGGCTCGGGCGAGATGACGCCCACCTCGAGCATCTCGTGCACCGCGCCGGTCGACATCATCTTGATCTTGTCGCGGTGGCTCAGCTTGCCGTCGACGACGCGGACGTACGTGACGACGCCGCGGTACGTGTCGTAGACCGAGTCGAAGATCAGCGCGCGCGGCGGGCCGTCCGGATCGCCCTTCGGCGGTGGGATCTCGTCGACGATCAGGTTGAGCAGCTCCTCGACCCCCTGGCCGGTCTTGGCCGACACCCGCAGGACGTCGTCGGGGTTGCCGCCGATGATGCCGGCGATCTCCTCGGCGTACTTCTCCGGCTGCGCGCCCGGCAGGTCGATCTTGTTGAGGACGGGGATGATGTCGAGATCGGCGTCGATCGCGAGGTACAGGTTGGCGAGCGTCTGCGCCTCGATGCCCTGCGCGGCGTCGACCAGCAGCACCGCACCCTCACAGGCCTCGAGGCTGCGGCTGACCTAGTACGTGAAGTCGACGTGACCGGGGGTGTAGATCATGTTGAGGATGTACACCTCGCCGGCGTCGTCCCCACTGCTCTTGGTGAACGGCATGCGCACGGCCTGGCTCTTGATCGTGATGCCGCGCTCGCGCTCGATATCCATGCGGTCGAGGTACTGCGCCTTCATGTCGCGTCCGTCGACGACGCCGGTGTGCTGCAGCATGAGGTCGGCCAACGTCGACTTGCCGTGGTCGATGTGCGCGATGATGCAGAAGTTGCGCAGGACCTTCGGGTCGGTGGCCCCGGGCTGGGGTACGGGGCGGGTGCTCATGATGGACCATTCTCCCACCACCGGGCACCCGCTCGCGCCACGAGGGCGTCCCGTGCCGATTTGAGGGGGCGGGCCGCGGGCTGATAGAGTTGGCGGTCGCGTGCCCCGGCACGTCCACCCACACTTTGCACCGCTCACATCTTCGAGAGAAACGTAGGACTGCCCCGTGGCGAACATCAAGTCGCAGATCAAGCGCAACCGTCAGAACGAGCTGGCGCGCGAGCGCAACAAGTCCGTGCGCTCGGCCCTGAAGACGTCGGTCCGCCGCTTCGAGGAGGCCGTCGCCGCCGGCAACACCGACGACGCCAAGAAGCTCGCGAGCGTCGCGACCCAGAAGCTCGACAAGGCTGCCTCGAAGAAGGTCATCCACAAGAACCAGGCGGCGAACCGCAAGTCGGCCATCTCCAAGAAGGCCGCGGCGCTCTGACGTCACGCCCGTGAAGCAGCGCCCCGGCCCTCGGCCGGGGCGCTCTCTCGTTCCGGGGCCAGCCACGGCGGCGCCGACACGAACCGCACGACCGACTCCAGCGGCCCCCGCCCCACGAAACGCTGCCACAGCGTCGCCAGGACGCACAGGACGACGACCTGCAGCAGCCACTCGTCGTAGCCCCCCTCTCGCGGCACGCCGCTGTCGGTGGCACCCACCTCGAGGCGCCACGTCCAGAGCACGTGGACCGTGTACAGAGTCAGGGTCATGGCGCCGGCGGACCGTAACGGCGAAAGGACGAAGCGCGCCCACGGCAGCCGCAGGACCAGCGCGCACAGTCCGATGACCAGCAGCGCCGAGCCGATCGCCGACAGGACGTTGAGCGGGCGCGAGGTGTGCTCGCCGACGAGCCACAGCTCGTCCCACGACGCCTCGGCGTAGGGGTAGGAGCTGTGGACGAACAGCAGGCGCCACCCGTGGGTGCCCGTCGGGCCGAGGGCGTCGCGCTCGATGGCCACGAGGCCCGTCACGAGCGTCGCGGTCAGGAGCGCCGCTCCCCCGGCCGTGACGCCCGCCGCCGTGCGCACGCGCCCCACGTCGAGCCGGCCCACCGCCAGGCCGACCAGGAGGTACGCGAACCACACGCCCGCCGGGTAGGCGCCCCAGATGACGAGCTCGGCCAGGAGCCGCCACGGTGGCAGGGCGTCGGACAGCTCGGCCTGGTCGGAGACGACCGGGCCGTGCACGATCTGCAGCCACAGCAGAAGCACCGGGACGATCGCCGCCCAGCCGAGGCCCAGCACGAGCAGCACCCGGGTCGACAGGGCGCGAAACGGCAGCGCCACGACGATCATGAGCCCGTAGAAAGCGAGGATGACGTAGACCGGCATGTCGTCGAGTGAGCCCAGCGACAGGCCCAATCCCACCAGCAGCAGGGCCCGGACGCACGTCGCGCGCACCGATCCAGCCCCGTGCGGGTCGCGCCGGTGCACGAGCGACAGCGCCACACCGGCCAGCATCGCGAACAGCGGGGCGGCCCGCCCGCTCGACAGCATCTGGCCCACCGGCGGGTTCTCGCCGACCCATTGCGGCCCCAGGTGGGCGAACATCATGCCCAGCAGGGCGATGCCGCGCGCGACGTCGACCGCGTCGACGCGGGGCATCGACGGGCGGGGCATGTCAGCGGCGCCGTTGGGCGGCGACCTGGAGCACCATGCGCTCGACCGCGAACGCCGGATCGGCGGCTCCGCCCTTGACGTCGAGATCGGCCTGGGCGACGGCCGAGATCGCGTTCGCGAGGCCCTTGGCGTCCCAGCTGCCCAGCTGTTGGCGCATCGCGCGGATCTTGAACGGCGGAGCCCCGATGTGGGCGGCCAGCTCATTGTCGCGCAGACCGTCCGGTGCACCCGCGAGCTTCGCGAGCGATCGCAGGCCGGACGCGAGGGCGCTGGTGATGAGGACCGGCGCGACCTTCGCGCTCTCGGCCCACCGCGCCTGCTCGAGGGCCACGTTGATGCGGCCGTCGATCGTCGCGTCGGCGATCTCGTAGCCACGGACGTCGGCCCGTCCGCCGAAGTACTGCTGCACGAGCGACGCCGAGATCTCGGTGCCCGGTTCGAGATTGGCGACGAGCTGGTCGGCCGCGCCGGCAAGGGCACGAAGGTCCTGCCCGACCGAGGCGACCAGCAGCGACGCGGCCTGCTCGTCGATGCGGGCGCCCAGCTCGCGCACCTCGGTGAAGACCCAGCGCGCGAAGTCGCGCTCGTACTTGGGCTGCTCGACCTTGACCTCGCTCACGACGGGCGACTTGCGGAGCTTGTCGAGCAGGCCTTTGCCCTTCTGCCCACCGCTGTGGACCAGCACGACGGCGATGTCGGGCGACGGCTCGGCCACGTACGCCAGCAGCTCGTTCTGCGCCGCGTCAGGGAGGTCTTGCAGCTCGGTGAGCACCAGCGCGGTGGCGTCGCTGAACAGCGACGGGCTCGTGAGGCCGGCCAGCTCGCCGGGCTGCAGGCCCGACGCCGTCGACGTGGCCACTTCGCAGTCGGGCTGCTCGCCGGTGACGACCGTGATCGCCTTCGCGCGGGTGCGGTCGGCGAGGAACTCGGCATTGCCGGTGATGAGCAGGATCTTGCCGAATGCCGTGGCCACGGGACCACTGTAGTTGCGCGAGACGCTAGCCACGGGCAACGACGTGCAGCCGTCCGTCGCGCAGCACCACCGCGATGTCGCCGTTGAGATCGGTGCGCCACCACGCGACACCGTCCTCGCGCAGGAGCGACAGCAGCGATGCCGTGGGGTGCCCGTAGTCGTTGTCCTCCCCCGCGCTGATCGTCGCGATGCTGGCGTGGACCGCCGCGATGAACCTCTCGTCCTGGTCGGCGCTGCCGTGGTGCGGCACCTTGAGGATGTCGGCCGTCACGTCAGCGCCGGTGCGTAGCACCTTCTGCTGCGCCTCCTCGCCGACGTCCCCGGTCAGCAGGATGCGGACGCCCCGCACGGTCGCCCGCAGCACGACGCTGACGGCGTTGCGGTCGTCGGCCGCCGGCGCGCCGGGCGATGGCCACAGAACGTCCGCGGACGTCTCACCGAGCGCGAACGACTCCCCCGCCAGGGCGACATGGCGCGGGGTGCCCGGGATCTTCGGCCCGCCGGACGTGCCCACGACGACCTGGTCGACCCGGCGCCCCTCGACGACGCCGCGCCACCCGGCGACGTGGTCGGCGTCGCCGTGGGTCAGCACCAGCAGGCGGACCGTGCTGATGTGCAGGCGGGTGAGGCAGCGGTCGACCGGTGCATCCTCGGGGCCCGTGTCGACGACGATCGCCTCCCCCGGCGCGACGGGCAGCACCGACGCGTCGCCCTGACCGACGTCGCAGCTGACCATGACCCAGCCGGGCGGCGGCCAGCCCGTGTGCGGCGGACGCCAGATGCCGACCACCAGCCCCAGCACGAGTCCCAGCGCCACGGCAGGCCGCGACGACAGCCGGACGGCGATCCACGTCACGAGCGGCACGACGAGCAGCAGCACCTGCCACGGGGCGTGCCACTGCAGCGACGCCGACTCCAGCCCCGCCGCGGTGTGCCCGACGGTGAGGATCCAGCTCGTGGCGGCGCCCGCGAGCGTCCCGCACAGCTGGCCGGCCGGCTCCCACGCGAGGGCGACCAGCCCGCCCGCGAGGCCCGCGACCGTCGCGGGGGCGACGGCCGG
>JAOPXY010000117.1 GCA_025964895.1 Aeromicrobium sp. | reverse complement strand
GCCTCGGCCAGCGCCTCGTCGCCGTGATCGCCCTCGAGGGCGTTGCGCAACGCGCCGATGCCGATCCGCAGCTCGGCGAGCGACGCGCTGACCTCGTTCAGCAGGTCCATATCGGCGTCGACGCCGGCCGCCTTGAGCGCGGACACGTTGGTCGCGAGCTCGGTCTGGTAGCGGACCGCGGCCGGCAGCACCGAGGTCTGCCCGATCTCCAGCGTCGAGAGCGCCTCAACCATGATGCTCTGCGTGTAGTGCTCGAGCCCGATCTCGTAGCGGCTGTGCGCCTCCGACGCGCTGAAGATGCCATAGCGCTCGAACAGCTGCACCGCAGACTCGCTGATCAGCTCGGGCAGGGCGTCCAGCGTCGTGCGCAGGTTCGGCAGGCCACGCTCGGCCGCCTCGACCTGCCACTCGTCGGAGTACCCGTTGCCGTTGAAGACGACCGATCCGTGCTCCGTGATGAGTTCCGTCAGCAGCTCCTGGACCGCGGTGTTGAACTCGGTGCCGAGCTCGACGGCCGTCTCCAGCTTGGTCGCGATGTGGTCGAGCGCCTCGGCCATGATCGCGTTGATCGTCGTCATGGGCACCGCGACGGTCTGCAGCGAGCCGGGCGCACGGAACTCGAAGCGGTTGCCGGTGAAGGCGAACGGGCTCGTGCGGTTGCGGTCGCCCGGGTCGGTCGGCAGGACGGGCAGCGTGTCGACGCCGATCGTGAGCTGGCCGCGGCTCTTAGACGACGTCGCGGGGCCCTTAGCGAGCTGCTCGAAGACGCCGGCAAGCTGATCGCCGAGGAAGATCGAGATGATCGCGGGCGGCGCCTCGTTGGCCCCGAGGCGGTGGTCGTTGCTGGCCGAGGCGACCGAGGCGCGCAGCAGTCCGCCGTACTGGTGGACGGCCCGGATGACCGCGGCGCAGAACACCAGGAATTGCGCGTTGTCGTGCGGGGTGTCCCCCGGCAGCAGGAGGTTGCCCTCGGTCGCGTTGCCGAGGGAGAAGTTGACGTGCTTGCCCGAGCCGTTGACGCCGTCGAACGGCTTCTCGTGGAAGAGGCACTCCATGCCGTGCTTGCGGGCGACCGTCTTGAACGTCGTCATGAGCAGCTGCTGGTGGTCGGCCCCGACGTTGGCGGCCTCGAACATCGGTGCGATCTCGAACTGGCCGGGGGCGACCTCGTTGTGACGGGTCTTCGCCGGGATGCCCAGCTAGAACAGCTCGCGCTCGGTGTCGGCCATGAACCCCAGGACCCGCTCGGGGATCGCGCCGAAGTAGTGGTCGTCGAACTCCTGGCCCTTCGGCGGCTTGGCGCCGAACAGCGTCCGGCCGGAGTTGAGCAGATCGGGGCGCGCGACGAAGAAGTGGCGGTCGATCAGGAAGTACTCCTGCTCGGGGCCGACGTACGACACGACCGCGGACGGCTTGTGTCCGAACAGCGTCAGCACCCGCTCGGCGTGGACCGCCATGGCCTGCTGCGCGCGCAGCAGCGGCGTCTTGTGGTCCAGGGCCTCACCCGTCATCGAGATGAACACCGTCGGGATGCACAGGGTGTTGCCGTTCGGGTTCTCCAGGATGTAGGCGGGGCTCGTGACGTCCCAGCCGGTGTAGCCGCGGGCCTCGAAGGTGTTGCGGAGCCCGCCGTTGGGGAAGCTCGATGCGTCCGGCTCGCCCTGGACGAGGGTCTTGCCGGCGAACTCGGCCAGCGCGGTGCCGTCGCCGACCGGGTCGAAGAAGCCGTCGTGCTTCTCGGCGGTGAAGCCCGTCAGGGGGTAGAAGACGTGGGCGTAGTGCGTCGCGCCCTTCTCGATGGCCCAGTCCTTCATTGCGGAGGCGACGGCGTCGGCGATCTGCGGGTCCAGGACCTCGGAGTTCTCGATCGTCGCGATGACCGACTTGAAGACCGACTTCGGCAGGCGCTTTTGCATGACGGCCTTGCTGAAGACGTTCATGCCGAAGATGTCTCCGGGGGTCTCCCCGGCGCTGAAGCTCGGCACAGGGGGCACGTACGCCTCGACGTCGGTGATGGCCTGCAGGCGGACGGGATTTGCACTCATGGGAATCGTTCCTTCTCGGGGGCGTGGCGACCGGTCGCAGGGTTCACCGCAGTCAGCATTATCCACGCACATTTCCTATCCGTGTCGGGCGCGAGTCGGTGACGGAACCATAGGCTGGAGGCATGCCCGACACTCCCCCGCTCCGCAAGCTCGGCTTCCTCACGATCGGCCTGTTCGACGCGGACGATCCGGGCCCCGGGCACGAGAGCACCCTGCAGGTCATCGAGCTGGGCGAGCGGCTGGGCTTCGACAGCGCCTGGCTGCGGCACCGCCACCTGCAGCACGGCATCTCCTCCCCCGTCGCGGTGCTAGCCGCCGCAACGCAGCGCACCGACCGCATCGAGCTGGGCACGGCCGTCACACCCCTCGGGCTGGAGAATCCGTTCCGGCTGGCGGAGGATCTGGCGACGGTCGACGTCCTGTCGGGCGGACGGCTGAATCCGGGCGTCAGCGTCGGTCCGCCGATCCACTACGACGACATCAAGGACCATCTGTACCCCGACACCGCCGATGCCGAGGACTTCTCGTACACCCGCGTCGAGCGACTTCTGCACAACCTGCGGGGTGGACGTGTCAGCACCTTCGAGGGCACCCAAGGCATCGAGACGTTCTCGGCCCGCATCGAGCCGCACTCCCCCGGACTGGCCGACCGGGTCTGGTACGGCGCGGGCAGCTTCTCCTCGGTCGAGTGGGCCGCGCGGCGTGGGCTCAACCTGCTGAGCAGCAGCGTCATCCGTGCCGAGCGCGCCGAGCACGTGTCCGCCGGCGACTTCGCGCTCATCCAGCGGGCGCAGGTCGACCGCTTCCGCGAGCTGCACCCCCTCGGCGCGGCGGCGCGGGTGTCTCAGGGGCTCGTCGTCATCCCCACCGACACCGCGACCCCCGCGCAGGTCGCCAGGTACGAGGCGTACGCCGCCTCACGCCTCGACCGCACCAGGTCACCGCAGGGCCCCGCCCAGATGATGTTCGCGCCCGACATCGTGGGGACGTCCGCGCAGATCGCGGACGTCCTGCTCGCACACGCGGGCTTCCAGGCCGTCGACGAGGTGGCGTTCGCGCTGCCGTTCTCGTTCGAGCACGCCGACTACGTGCAGATCCTCACCGATCTGGCGACCGTGCTCGGCCCCCTCCTGGGCTGGCGACCCGCCGCCTGACCTGCGGAAACACATCCATGTAACTATCCACAAGTGTGTGCACAGCTGTGCATGACGGTGGTCGGTCCTCCGGAATGACAGCCTTGTCATTCGTCCACATGGTTGTTCACAGGTGTGGAGATCCCGAGCTGTGGATTTCGAGCCTGACCTGCGGAAATACACCGGTGTAATTGTCCACAGCTGTGTTCACAGGTGGGGATATCTGAGACCTACCGGGCGCGTGTCCCCAGCGCTCTGTCCAGTTCCCGGTGACGACTCCGGTGCGTTATCCGGACTGACTAGAGGTCATGCGCATTCACGCATGGGGTTGGACGTTTTCGATCGTGCGTGCCCCAGGGACCGATCTGTAAGCCAACGGTCGATCAACTTGGTCAGAAGGGCGCTGGCACGCTAGTGCG
>JAOPXY010000103.1 GCA_025964895.1 Aeromicrobium sp. | reverse complement strand
AAGCTCAACAGCAAGCGCATGAAGAAGTCCGAGTCCGACGACATCGTCGAGCGCTCGCTGCGCAGCGCGGGCCTGTGGCCCGAGGTCAAGGAGCGGCAGGACCGTCCCGGCTCCGGCCTGTCGGGCGGTCAGCAGCAGCGGCTCTGCATCGCCCGGGCGATCTCGGTCGAGCCCGAGATCCTGCTGATGGACGAGCCCTGCTCGGCGCTCGACCCCATCTCGACCAGCGTCATCGAGGACCTCATCCACGAGCTCAAGAGCCAGTACACGATCGTGATCGTCACCCACAACATGCAGCAGGCCGCTCGGGTCTCCGATGAGACGGCCTTCTTCAACCTGTCCGGCGTGGGCAAGCCCGGCCGCCTGGTCGAGGTGGGGCGCACCGAGACGATCTTCTCCAACCCCCAGGACCCGGCCACCGAGGCCTACATCCAGGGCCGGTTCGGGTGACGGTCCACCCCGACGCCGGCCCCGGCCCCTACCCCGACCGCTACGAGATCAGGGCAGGAAGATGCGCGCGACGAAGTACGTGACCGCCGCGACGGAGGCCGCTGCCGGGATCGTGATGATCCAGGCCACGACGATGCCCTTGGCGACGCCCCAGCGGACGGCGCTGAAACGCTTCGTGGCTCCCGAACCCATGATCGCCGAGGTGATCGTGTGAGTGGTCGAGACCGGCGCCTGGAGACCGATGGCCATGCCGTACAGCACCGTGGCCGCAGTGGCCTCGGCCGCGAACCCGCGCGGCGGGTCGAGGTCGATGATGCGCCGGCCCAACGTGCGCATGATGCGCCAGCCGCCCGAGTAGGTGCCCAAGGCGATCGCCGTTCCGGCCGCGAAGATGACCCACAACGGCACGTCGTCGCCGTCGGCATACCCGCCGGCGACGAGCGCCAGCACGATGACACCCATCGTCTTCTGCGCATCCTGCAGACCGTGCCCGAGCGACATCGCCGCTGCCGACACCGTCTGGGCATGCCGGAAGCCACGGCTGACCCGCAACGGGTTGGCACGCCGGAAGATCCACATGATCGCGGTCATGATGAGGAATGCGCCGAGGAATCCGAGCAGCGGGCTCAGGATCATGGGGATCGCGACCTTCTCGACCATCGTGTCCCACTCGACGGTCGTCGCCGACGCAAGACCGGCACCGACGATGCCGCCGATGAGGGCGTGCGACGAGGACGACGGGATGCCGAAGTACCAGGTCAACAAGTTCCAGGTGATGGCTCCGACGAGCGCTGCCAAGACGATGGTCAGCGCGTGGGCAGACCCCTCCCCCGGGGCGGTGTCGATGTCGATGATGCCCTGGATCGTCTTGGCGACTCCGACGCCCAGCATGGCCCCCACGAAGTTGAGGACCGCCGCCATCGCCAAGGCGATGCGGGGCGTGAGCGCACGAGTCGAGATCGAGGTCGCGATCGCGTTGGCGGCGTCATGGAACCCATTCGTGTAGTCGAAGATGAGCGCGATGACAACGACGGCGATGACCATCGCCAGTGTCTGGTCCACTACTCAGGACTCCTTGACGGCGATCTGCTCCACCGTGTTGGCGACGGATTCCAACGCATCGATGGCGTGCTCGAGGGAGTCGACGACGTCCTTGAGCTTGAGCACCTCGAGCGACTTGTAGCTGCCGCTGAACAGGTGCGCCACGATGCGGCGGTACGAACGGTCGCCCTGGTTCTCCAGGCGGTTTATCTCGATCCAGTACTCGTCGAGGTCCTTCATGGTCCTCAGCCGGGGCATCGCGTCGGCGGTCAGCTGCGTGGCGCGCTGCAGCACCTCGACCTGCGGGGCGAAGTCGGCGGGCAGGTCACCCAGCTCGTACAGGCCCACGAGGTCGACGGTCTCCTCCATGAAGTCCATGACGTCGTCGAGGCTGCTGGCGAGACGGTAGATGTCCTCGCGGTCGAACGGGGTGATGAACGTCGAATTGGCCCGCCGGATGATCGCGTGGGTCGTCTCGTCGGCCTGGTGCTCGGCCTCGCGCATCTCCTCGCCGAGCGCAGTCTTGTCGGTGGCGGGGTCGAGCATCTGCGCCAGCAGATTGGCTCCCTCGACGAGGTGATTCGCCATCTCGGTGAACAACTCGTAGAACGATGTTTCAACCGGTCGGATGCGAAGACGCACGACTAGCTCCTGTCACTGCTGAGTAGGGCAGACCCATGCTAGAGGCACGGTGTTCTCGAGTGTCAATCGCGGGTGTCACCTGCCGTTCAGCTGGCGGTGGCAATCCCGAGGATCTCATCGACCTCACGCTGCGACAGGTGCCCGTCCCTGGCGGACGCCGCGATGATGAGCCGGCTTGTCAGCTCGATCTCGTCCAGCGCCTGGTCGTCGCGGAGACGACTGTCCAAGGGTTCGGGCATGAGGGGGGTGCTCCAGGGTGTCGTTCGGCTTCGGCGTCTCGTCGGGAGACCCGCGACGCCGTCGCGCGATCTCCCTCACCCGAGGCTAGCCGGTCGATCGGCGCCACGCAGCAGAATCCACAGCACGGGACGTCGTGAGACGATGGCCACGGTACGTCACCGCTGTGATCGGGGAGCACATGACATCGTCCGTTCACCAACCCACGCTCGTCGACCGCGAGATCGAGCGCTACGGCATGCTCGATCGCTCCCCGCGCCGCGACCTGCAGTCGCTCGTCGACCTCATCGCGGCGATCTGTGAGGTCCCCCACGCCGCCATCAACGTGATCGGCAGCGAACGGCAGCACCAGGTCGTGGCGCACGGGTTCGAGCCGTCGGTGTGTGCCCGGGAGGACTCGATGTGCGCCGTCGTCGTCGACAAGCCGGACGCGGTCGTCGTCGCCGACTCCACCCAGGACCCGCGCTTCAGCGACAATCCCTTCGTGACCGGCGAGATCGGTGTCGTGCGCTTCTACGCGTCGGCCCCGATCCGAACGCCCGAGGGCCTCGCGATCGGGCGGCTGTGCGTGTTCGACGACGTGCCGCGCGAGCTCAGCGCGCTGCAGCGCCGGTCACTGGGGGTCATGGCCGCCCAGGTGACCGACCTGCTCGACCTGGGCTACCGCAGCCAGGCACTGGAGCGCTCGCTCCTCGAGCTGACGCAGGCGCGCGACGACCTGCGACTCACCAACGAGCACCTGACTCACTTCGCGGGACAGGTCAGCCACGACCTGCGCACGCCCCTCACCGCGATTCTCATCAACGCCGAGCTGCTCGCGTCCCATCCCGCGGTCGAGGGCGATCCGGAGGTGTCCGAGATGGTTCACGCGGTCAACGACGCGGGCCATCGCATGGACGCCATGATCGAGGAGATGCTGGCCTTCGCGAAGGAGAACGGGCGGCTGCGTCCCGTGGACACCGATCTCACCGACATCGTCGCCCACGTTCTGGTCGACATCGCTCCCCTGGTGCGCCGCGACGACGTGGACGTGCGGGTCGGCTCCATGCCCCGCGTGCCGGTCGACCCCGACCTGCTGTACTCCGTCGTGCTGAACCTGATGACAAATGCGATCAAGTTCGCGCGCCCGGGCACCCGGCCGGTCGTGTCGATCTCGGCCGACCCCCTGCCCCGGCACTGGCGCATCCGGGTCACCGACAACGGCATCGGCGTGCCCCAGACCCGCCAGGACGCCATGTTCACCCTGTTCGCCCGGGCGGACGACTCCGCCCCGGGCCACGGGATCGGGCTGGCAACGGCCAAGCGCATCGTCGAGGCGCACGGGGGCAACATCGGCATGGACACACCCGCCGAGGGCGGCACGAGCGTCTGGTTCGACCTGCCGCTCTGAGCGCCGGCAGCGCCCCCCACGACAGTGGCGCGGAACTGTGGAGATCGTCGGGATGTCGCGTGGAGAACGCGTGGATCGCCGCTTCGTAGGTTGAGGTCATCAGTCCATGCGGCGCCCCTCCCCACGACTCGAAGGACCACCCCCATGAAGACGACCAAGATCCTCCTCCCGCTCGCCACCCTCGTCGCCGCGGGCGCCGTCGCGGTCGGATCGGGCGCGACGTTCACGTCCACCAGCGCCAGCACGATCAGCTCGGTCACCTCCGGCAGCCTGAGCCAGAGCAGCTCCAAGGCCAACGCCGCGGTCTTCAACCTCACGAACATCAAGCCCGGCGACGTCGTCAACGGCGCCCTGACGATCAAGAACACCGGCACACTGCCCGCGACGTTCTCGCTCACCGAGACCGCGTCCGCGAACGCCTTCACCGCCGCCAACCTGACGCTCGACATCACGAACACCACGACCGGCACGAAGGTCTGGTCCGGCACCTTCGGCGACCTCGTCGACGGCACCAAGACCGACCTGGGCCTCGTCGCTCCCGGCGTGAGCAACGACTACACGTTCAGCGCCAAGCTCGCCGCCACGACCCCGAACACCGACCAGACCAAGACCGCTTCGGCCGCCTTCCAGTGGGACTCGATCCAGGCCGACGCCACCACGACCAACCAGTGACGTCGCGGGGTGCCTGACCGCACCCCCACCGGGCAGCCCGCCCCAGCCACCGAGCCACCCCGACATCCCGAAGGACGATCATGAGCCGCAGACTCCCCCGCGCCCGCCGCAGCCCCGCCGCCCGCATCGGCTCGGGGCTCGTCAGCCTCCTCACGATCCTCGTGACCCTGGCCGGCGTCGCGTACGTCGCGCCGAGCCTGTTCGGCTACGAGCGCTACGTCATCACCGGGGGATCGATGTCGGGCACCTTCGAGAAGGGCTCGGTCGCCGTCGAGAAGCCCGTCCCGGTGGGTCAGGTGGGTGTCGGCGACGTCATCACGTACCTGCCGCCCGCCGACAGCGGTGTGACCCATCTCGTGACGCACCGCATCATTAGCGACACGATCCTCCCGGACGGCTCGCGCCAGCTGCAGACGCAGGGCGATGCGAACCCCGACCCGGACCCGTGGAAGTTCAACCTCACCGAGGGCACCCAGGCGGTCGTGAGCTTCACCGTCCCGCACGTCGGGTGGGTGTTCGTGGCCCTCGCGGACCGCGAGACCCGCATGGTGATCGTCGGCGTGCCGGCGGGCCTCATCGCTCTGGCCAGCCTCGTCGAGCTCGCCCGGGCCGTGGGCAGCGACCGTCGCGCGAAGGCCGGCCGCACCGTCCGCCGTGCCGTCGCCCACGCCCGCTGATCCCCCGGCGAACTGCGTCCGAAGTGTGGAGATCGTGGGGATCTCGCGTGGAGATCCCGTGCATCGTGGCTCCCTAGATTGATGTCACAAGCCAACTCAGCACGTCCCACCGACTCGAAGGACCGCCCCGATGAAGACCGCCAAGATCCTCCTCCCGCTCGCCACCCTCGTCGCCGCCGGCGCCGTCGCGGTCGGATCCGGCGCCACCTTCACGTCGACCAGCGCCAACACGATCAGCTCCGTCACGTCGGGCAGCCTGAGCCAGAGCAACTCCAAGGCCAACGCCGCGGTCTTCAACCTCACGAACGTCAAGCCCGGCGACGTCGTCAACGGCAGCCTCACGATCAAGAACACCGGCACGCTGCCGGCCACGTTCTCTCTCACCGAGACCGCGTCGACCAACACCTTCACGGGCAGCAACCTGACGATGGTCATCACCAACGCGACGACCGAGAAGGTCGTGTACACCGGCACGTTCGGCGGCCTCGTCGACGGCGCCAAGAACGACCTGGGCCTCGTCGCCCCCGGCGTGAGCAACGACTACGTCTTCAGCGTCAAGCTCGCCCAGGCCACGACCACCGCGGACCAGAGCAAGACCGCCTCGGCCGCCTTCCAGTGGGACTCGATCCAGGCCGACGCCACCACGACCAACCAGTAACCCAGACCTGCGGGTACCCCCCGACCCGCTTGACGACGTGCCGCCGACCGCTCTGGTCGGCGGCATGTTCGTCGTGGGAGGAGGTCCGTCCAGATGTGGAGATCGCGGGGCAATCGTGTGGAGATCCCGTGCATCGCCTTTTCCTAAGGTTGAGACATGACGTTGACGCAGCCCCGCCACCGCGAGGAGACGAAGCCGGCCGGTCGCCGGCTGCTGCTGTTCGCCGTCGTGCTGCTGGCCGTCCTGGCCTCAGTCGCCACCACCGGATCGTCCTCCGCCTCCTACGTCTCCAGCACGAGCTCGACCGGCACGGTCACCGCCGCCGCCGACTGGACGCCGCCGGCCGTCGCCGTCACCGCGCCCCCAGCGGCCCTCAAAGGAACCGCGACGATCACCGCCACAGCCTCCGACACCGACTCCGGCATCGGCACGGTCACGATCCAGCGCGCGGACGCCGGCGCCACCTCGTGGACGACGTTGTGCACCACCACGACCTCCCCCTACGCCTGCTCGTGGGCCACGGGCTCGGTCGACGACGGCGCCTACGACCTGCGCGCGATCGCGGTCGACAAGGCCGGCAACACGGCGACGTCCGCCACGGTCCGCGCGACGGTCGCCAACGCCCTCGTCGTCGTGCTGACGCCCCCTGCCGACGTCATCCGCGGCACGGTGATCCTCACAACGACCGTCAGCAACGCCGGATCGCTCGCCCCCTCGGTCCGCGTCGAGTACGCACCCGCCGGCACGACCTCGTGGTCGACCATCTGCACCGTGGCGGCCGCCCCGTACACGTGCTCGGTCCCCACCACGGCCGGGCCCAACGGCACCTACGACATCCGCTCGGTCGCCGTTGCGGGCACCACGACGTACATCTCCGCCGTCGTCCGCGACATCACCGTCGACAACCTGGCCCCCACCGTCACGATGACCGATCCGGGCACGCCGCTCCGAGGCACCAAGACGTTCGCGGCCACGGCCGGCGACGCCCACTCCGGTGTCGCGAGGGTCGTCATCCAGTCGGCCACCGGCACGGCCTGGACCGAGCTGTGCACCGTCACCTCGGCCCCCTACAGCTGCTTGGTCGACACCGGCACGCTCGCCAACGGCACCTACTCGTTCCGCGCCGTCGCGACCGACGTCGCCGGCAACACGGCCACCTCGACCGCCGTCACCAACCGCGCCGTGCAGAACACCGTCTCCACCGTCACCCTGACGACACCGGCCGCCCATCTGCGAGGCACCGTGGGGCTCGCGGCCACCGTGACCACGAACGGCACGGTCGCCTCGGTCGCGTTCCAGCGCTCGGTCGCCGGCGCGGCGACCTGGACCCCGGTCTGCGCCGACACGGCCTCGCCCTACACGTGCTCGTTCGCGACGACGGGGGTCGCGGACGGCACGTACGACCTGCGCGCCGTCGTCACCGACTCGAACGGCCGGACGACGGCGTCGCCCGTCGTCGCGAACCGCGTCGTCGACAACACCGCGGGCCGTGGCGTCGACATCCAGACGACCAACGGCGGCACCGCCGGGCGGATCGACACCGGCGACACGATGGTCTTCACGTTCAGCGAGCAGATGGACCTCAGCACGATCTACTCCGTCTGGTCGGCCACCGCGTCCTCGGGCGCCGCGACCTCCGGCACCGTCGAGGTGTCGACGGGTGACGTGGTTGACGTCACCCGACCCTTCGGCGCCG
Organism: Aeromicrobium sp.; assembly: GCA_025964895.1. Taxonomy (GTDB): domain Bacteria; phylum Actinomycetota; class Actinomycetes; order Propionibacteriales; family Nocardioidaceae; genus Aeromicrobium. Next base: position 50,360 of record JAOPXY010000103.1, on the reverse strand, counting down.
ACCTCGGCACCGTCAGCCTCAACGCCGACTTCGTGGGCCGCACCACGTCCTCGGTTCACGTCGTCATGAGCGCCGCCACCGTCGTGCAGGACGGTGTGAGCCGCACCGTCGTGACGCTACGGTTCACGGGCAGCACCGGCAATCAGGTGTCCGAGCCCGCCACCATGTCGTGGACGCCGGCCGCGACGATCCGTGACCTCGCCGGCAACGCGATCGGCACCGCCGCGGTCGCCGAGTCGGGCTCCCCGGACCTGGACTTCTGATGCGCGCCGATCACACCCCGACCTCGCGCGGGGCATACACCGCCACGACACTGCTGGTGCTCGTGCAGGTCCTGAACCTCGTCATGGGCGACCACGAGCCGTACGTCGTCGCACTGCTCGTCGCCTTGGTGCTGGGCACGTCGGCCGCCTCGGTCAAGCTGCATCGCGACAACTGCGTGGAGTCCCGCCTGGCGGTGTCGTTGCTCGCGACCGCGAACGGCGGGGGCGTCGCCCTCGCGATGACCCTGGGCCCGCCGGGACAGATGGGCGGCGGCCGGTGGAACCTCGTTGCGGCGTCCGTCCTGGCGCTGTCGGCGGCGGTCCTGGTCCTCCTCGCGATCGACCAGGCCCGGCGAGCCGCATCGAGGCGGGACGACTCGCCGTATGCTGTCTGAGATGCCCCACCTCGTGCTGCTCGTCGAGGACGACGACCAGATCGCCGCGCCCCTCATCCGCACGCTCGAGCGGGAGGGTTACGTCGTCGAACGCGTCGCGGCCGGCCTCCCGGCGGTCGAGCGGGTGCAGGCTCGCGGTGTCGACCTGGTGCTCCTCGACCTGGGGCTCCCGGACGTCGACGGACTCGAGGTGTGCCGCCGCATCCGCGCGAACGGCTACACCGGGGGCGTGCTGATCCTCACCGCCCGCGGCGGCGAGCTGGACCGCGTCGTCGGGCTCGACGTGGGCGCCGACGACTATCTCGCCAAGCCATTCGGTCTCGCCGAGCTGCTCGCCCGCACCCGGGCGCTGCTGCGTCGCGCGGCACCGTCGGCCGACGACCCGGCGCCCGCCGCCCCCGTCCCTGCCACGGCGTCGGCCGCCGCTGGGGCCGACACCACGACGCTGCAGGTCGACGGCGATGCCCGCCGTGTGTGGGTCGGCGCCGACGAGCTCGTGCTCACCGCCAAGGAGTTCGACGTCCTGGCCCTGCTCGACTCCGCCTCCGGCGCGGTCTTCACCCGCGAGCGGGTCATGGACGAGGTGTGGGACGAGAACTGGTTCGGCTCCACCAAGACGCTCGACACCACGGTCGGGCGCCTCCGCCAGAAGCTCGAGGACAGCGGGACGTCGTCCCACATCGTGACGGTCCGCGGCGTCGGGTTCAGGCTGGAGAGCAGCCCGTCCGATGCGTGAACGACTGGTCGTGACGCTGGTGGCGATGACGGTCGCCGTGATCTCGATCTTCGGCGCCGTGCGGGCCTACTCCACCGCCGACCTCGTCGAGGACCAGGATCGGATGATGGTGCAGCAGTCCGCCGATCTTGTCGCCGCTGCCGTCGAGGCGCGAGGAGACGCCCACGTGACAGAGGAATTTCTTTCCGCGCTGGCTCACCCCGAACAGGCCATCACCTACGTCACCGCCGACGGCACCACGATCGGCTCGGGCACGGTCGACCGGCACGACGACGACATCTCGGCCACCCGCGACGCCGATGACGGACGGGTCACTCTGAGACAGTCCGCCTCCGTCAGCTCCGACCGGCTGGCGGCCGAGCTGCTCCCCCTCGTGCTGCTGGCCTTGTCGCTCGCGGTGATCGCCGGCGTCATCGGCTGGCTTCTGGCGCGACGTCTCGCGTACCCGTTCCGGCGGCTCGCCGCCGATGCGCAGCGCATCGGTGCCGGGCACTTCGACGTCGACGTCCACCGCTCCTCCATCCGCGAGGCCGCGGACATGGGCGACGCCCTGCGCAACGCGGCCGGTCAGCTCGACGCTCTCGTCCGCCGCGAGCGGGAGCTGGCGGTGGTCGCGTCGCACGAGCTGCGCACGCCCCTGACCGCGCTGCGGCTGTCGCTCGAGGACCTCACCCTGTGGCCGCAGACCCCGCCGGACGTCGGTGACGAGCTGCAGCACAGCCTCGCGGAGGTCGACCGGCTCGGCAATGTCATCACGACGCTCCTGGAACGCGGCGACGGACGCCACCTCGGTGTCACGTCGGACGTCGACCTCAACGTGGTGGCCGCCGACGCGGTCGACCGGTGGAAGGACCGAGCGAGGTCGCTGGGACGCCCCATCGCCCTGGCCGCCTCCGACCCGGCGCCGGCGCGGGTCGTCCGCGCTCCGCTCGACAACGTGCTCGACATCCTGATCGAGAACGCCCTGAGCCACGGGACCGGGACGGTCACGGTCGCGTTCGGGCGCGCCCACGGGCGCCTGGAGTACAGCGTCTCCGACGAGGGCCCGCGTGCCTTCGAGACAGGGGTGGTGCACGCCTCGCCCGCGGGCGCGGACGCGGGACTCAGCGACGCCGCGACGCAGGCCGAGTCGCTGGGCGGGTTCGTCGCGGTGGCCGACTCCCCCACGACCCAGATCCGGCTCGTGCTGCCGCACCTGCCCCGTCCCGGCCGCCCGTGACCCGTGGCGGATCGCCGCCGCACGTGCGCCCCGTCCGTCAGGTGATGCTCTCCGCATCGTGGCCCAGCGGCTTCTCGCCCTCGCCCTGCTCGATCGAGCGCGACTCCGGCCGCGAACCGCCCGGCGCCATGAGCTCGGTGACGGACCGGGCGAGGCCGTCGCCCAGCCGTCCCCATCGCGGCTCGTAGCCGTACACCTCGCGCAGTGGGCGCGCCTCGTAGTCGCCGCACAGGATGTCGACGTCGTCGGCGGTGATGAGTGCGGGGTGCGCGACGCCCACGGACTCCGACACCTTGACGAGCTCCTTGCGCAGGGTGCGCACGTACTGTGCGCAGCGCTCGGCCTTCGACGCCGGGTCGAGGCCGTGCGCGAGCCACGGGTCCTGCGTGGCGACGCCTGTCGGGCACCTGTCGGTGTGGCACTTCTGCGACTGGATGCAGCCGATCGACATCATCGCCTCGCGCGCGACGTTGATCATATCCGCCCCCAGGGCAAACGCGACGATCGCGTTGTCGGGTAGGCCGAGCTTGCCCGACCCGATGAACGTGACGTCGTCGGTCAGCCCGGCCGCTGCGAACGTCCCGTACACGCGGGCGAATCCGAGCCGGAACGGCAGGGCGATCGAGTCGGCGAAGATGCGCGGCGACGCGCCCGTCCCGCCCTCGCCGCCGTCGACGGTCACGAAGTCGACGCCGCGGTCCTCGCGCGCCATGCGCGCGGTGAGCTCGTCCCAGAAGCCCATCTCGCCGACCGCGCTCTTGATGCCGACCGGCACCCCGGTCTCGGCCGCGACGAGCTCGACGAAGTCGAGCAGGCTGTCGACGTCCGTGAACGCCGTGTGCCGCGACGGACTCGCGCAGTCCTGGCCCATCGGGATGCCGCGGATCTCGCTGATCTCCCGCGTGACCTTCGCCGCCGGCAGCAGCCCCCCGAGCCCCGGCTTGGCGCCCTGGGAGAGCTTGATCTCGATCGCACGGACCGGCGCCGACGCCACGACGTCCAACAGATGCTCCAGCGAGAACGTGCCGTCGGGGTTGCGGCAGCCGAAGTACGCCGTGCCGATCTGCAGGACGATGTCGCCGCCCTGGCGGTGGTGCTGGGACAGGCCACCTTCGCCGGTGTTGTGCATGCAGCCGGCGAGCTTCGCCCCACGGTTGAGCGCCTGGATCGCGTTGCCCGACATCGAGCCGAAGCTCATGCCCGACAAGTTGACCAGCGAGTCCGGCCGGAACGCCTTCGCTCGTCCGCGGGGGCCGCCGAGCACCTTGGCGCCCGGCAGGCCCACGTGCTCGGCGTGGTCGTGAGGCAGGGATTCCGCGAACGTGCGGTGCTTGATGATCGCGTAGCCCGGCAGGTGCTCGATGTCGTTGTCGGTGCCGAATCCGGAGTAGTTGTTCTCCTGCTTCGACGACGCGTAGATCCACGACCGCTGGTCGCGGCTGAACGGACGCTCCTCGTCGTTGGACGTGACGATGTACTGCCGCAGCTCCGGCCCGATCGTCTCCAGCCAGTACCGCGCGTGCGCGACCACCGGGAAGTTGCGCAGCAGCGCATGCTTCTTCTGCACCAGGTCACGGGCCGCCACGGCGCCCAGCGCGACTCCCGCTCCCCCGAGGACCCGTCCGAACCTCATGCTCAAGTCCTACTCCGCCCGGGCGGGGTTGTCCATGGGACGGGCACTCGCAGCCCGGGGCCTCGATTTCGCGGCGACCGCCGCTAGTCGACGGTCGGGGGGACGCGCGGCGGACCGGCGACGGGGGGCCGGGGACGATCCTGCGGGTGCAGACGGACCGCGACGATCGCGACGTCGTCCTCGGGGCGCTCGGGCAGCATGCGCCGCACCAGCTCGTCGCACACTTCCTCGAGGTCACGTCCCTCGGCGGTGAGCTCGGCCACGACGGCGCGGAGGCGGTCGACGCCTCGGTCGATGAGCTCGCCGCGGCGCTCGACCAGTCCGTCGGTGTACAGCAGCACCGTGGAGCCGCGGGTCAGCGTCAGCACCGCCTCGGTGCGGTCGCCGGACGGCACCAGCCCGAGCATCAGGTCGGCCTCGTCCGGCCACAGCGCCGTGACCTCGACGTCGCGGGGATCGACGCGTGGCGGCTCGCCGACCGTCTCGGGGGTCTCGGGCGCCTCGGGGTGGACGACGACGAGCGGTGGTGGGTGCCCGGCGTTCGACCACCGCAGCCGCGTGACCCCCGCCTCGAGCTCGTCGGGCGTCTGCTCCAGGCGAGCCACGATCGCTGTCGCGATCGTCTCGATCTGCAGCGTCGCCATGGCCTCGTCGAGGCGCTGCAGCACCTCGGCGGGGCCCGCTCCCGTCGTGACGGCGATGCCGCGCAGCAGGCCACGGATCTGCCCCATCGCCGCGGCCGCGACGGTGTCGTGCCCGACGACGTCGCCGATCACGACGTTCGTCGCACCGCTGCCCTGCAGGAAGGAGTCGTACCAGTCGCCACCGACCTGGGCGGCCTTGGCGGCGGGCTCGTACCGGACCACCACGTGCAGGTGATCGGGTGCCGGCGGCGGGGTGAGCAGGCTGCGCTGCAGGCCCTCGGACAGGTCGCGCTGCTCGGCGTAGAGGCGGACGTTGTCGAGCGCGACGCCGGCGCGGTCCGCGACGTCGACCAGGTCGGTCATGTCGTCGTCGCTGAACGGTGGACGGTCCATTCCGCGGAACACCGTGAGCAGTCCGATCGTGCGCCCACGCCCCCGCAGCGGCAGGACGGCGGCGGACGAAGCGCTCAGCTGCGTCCACGCGTCGAGGGCCGCGCCCGGTCGCAGCATCGACGCGATGGCGTCGCCGGCGCCGTCGACCACGACGACGGCACGGTCCTCGCGCATGGCCTCGGCCAGGAATGACACATCGTTGAGATCGGGGATCCGGTGCTCCAGATAGCGGTCGACCAGACCGCGTCGCTCCGGGTCGGCGTGCCAGCCCGCGACGTCCCGCAGGCCCCGGCGCCACAGGTGGCGGGAGCCCTCCAGGCGCGCGGTGCCCGGCACCTGCGAGACCGAGTGGTCGACGAGGGTCACGATGCTCCAGTCGGCCCACGGTCCCACGACGACCTCCGCGAGCTGCGCCACGGCGACGTCGATGTCGAGGGTCCCGGTCAGCGACGCCGTGATGCCGGCCAGGTTCGAGGCGCGCGCGGCGGCGGTCTCGGCGGCGTGCTGCGCCCTGCGCCGCTCGGAGACATCGATGAAGTAGACCAACAGGCCGTCGGGCGTGGGCCACCCGCGGATCTCGTACCAGCGGTCGAGCGGAGGCGGGTAGTACGCCTCGAACTCGACGGGCTCGTTCGTGTCGACGGCCGCCCGGTAGTGCGTCTCGAAGTCGCTGCCGACCGCGTCGGGGAAGAGCTCCCAGATGATGCCGCCGACGATGTCGGAGCCGATCGCGCCCAGCAGCCGATGCGCTTCGGAGTTGAGGAAGGTGAACCGCCAGTCGCGGTCGAGCTGGAAGAACGCCATGGGCATGGCCTCCAGCAGGCGGGCCACCCGTGCCTCATTGTCCTGCACGGCCGTGGTGTCGTAGGCGGCGCCCAGGAGGCGGACGGCACCCCCGTCCGACCCGGCGAGGGCCCGTCCGCGTGCCGCGACCCAGCGGGTACCGCCGCTCGGCAGCATGATGCGGTACTCGGACGTGAACACGCCGCACGCATCGACCGCGGCCGACAGGGCCGCGCCGACCCGTGCCCGGTCGTCGGGGTGGACGGAGGCGTTGAAGGCCTCGATCGTGCCCCCGAACGCGCCGCGCTCGAGGCCGAAGAGCTCCACCAGCCGCTCGTCCCACCGCAGCTCCCCGGTGACGAGGTTCCAGTCGAATGCGCCCACCTCGGCGGCGTCGACGGCGAGCTGCCACCGCATCCGCTCGTCCTCGTACTCCTCGGCCAGGGCCGCGAGCTGCAGCTCGGTGACGGCCGACGCCGCGAGCTGCTCGAGCAGCAGGACGTCCTCCTCCGTCCACTCGCGTGGCACGGGGTCGTAGACGCACAGGGCGCCGACCGTCTCGTCGCGCACGACCAGCGGCACGCCCAAGTAGGCCCCGACGACGCCCGCCCGGACCGCCTCCATGTGCTGGACGCGCGGGTCCGCGGTGGCGTCCGGGATGAGGACCGACGCACTCGACCCGACCGTCACGGAGCACACCGACTCCTCGACCGGGGTCGAAACGCCGACGGAGGGCGCGGAGCTGCCGATGCCGCCGACCACGGTCTGGACGTCGGAGATCAGCGACACCTGCGCCGATGCCGTGCCGAGCAGGCGCGCGGCCAGCCCCGCCAGGTGGTCCATCGCGGGCTGGTCCGCTGCGAGCGCCGCCAGCCGTCGCGCGAGGTGCTGGCGCGCGTCGATGGCTTCGCGCAGCTCGAGAAGAGGATCCCGCTCGTCCGCCGTCACGCGGCGACCGTCGCGTCCATCGTGTCGTCCTGGAGTCGGCCGTAGGCCCACCTGCCGTGCACCCGTCCACACTCCCTCGCGCCGGAGCGCCCTGGTTGAGGGCGTGTCCCTCGCGATTTCGTCCCTCGATCCTACTCGCCCGCGCGCCGGACGAGGGCCGAACCACCGTGCCGCTCCTCACTCCGGTGCGTCCGCGCCGACGGTTGAGTCGCGCCGGCCCTGGGTACCCATCCCTCCATGACGAAGATCAGCAGGACGTTCAAAGTGGCCCCCTCCCCCACCGTGGTCCTCGACTACCTCAAGGACTTCTCCCATGCCGAGGCGTGGGACCCCGGCACCGAGTCGTGCAAGCGCCTCGACGGCGGACCCGTCGCGGTTGGCAGCCGCTGGCACAACACCTCCAAGATCGCCGGTGTCTCGACCGAGCTGGAGTACGAGCTCAAGGAGCTGACGGACGAGCGGATCGTGTTCGTGGGCACCAACGACACCGCGAGCAGCACCGACACGATCACGGTGCTCCCGTCCGGCACCGGCAGCGAGATCACGTACGACGCCGACATCGAGCTCAAGGGCGCGGCGAAGCTCGGGGCGCCCGTCGTCAAGCTCGTCTTCGAGAAGATCGGCAGCGACACCGAGGACGACATGGTCACGGTCCTCAACGGCCTCTGAGCCACCGGGCGCCGTCGCCGGCGGGGTCGCCGCGCCCCACCCAGCAGAGACCTCTGCGATACTCGCTCGTGGACGTGGTGGCACGATCGCGCGTCCCGGGCCTCTAGCTCAATTGGCAGAGCAGCGGACTTTTAATCCGCGGGTTGTGGGTTCGAGTCCCACGGGGCCCACTTTCTCGACGAGTCACAGGACATCACGCGGTCGCTGGGAGTCAGTCCGTTGGGTCGTGGCCATCCAGCTCGCGATCGAGCCGTTCGATCTCGGCAGCGAAGACCTTGTGGAGACGCGATCGATCTGTGTCGTCCACAAAGGCGCTGTCAAGGCCGGCCCGTGCCAGGTCAGCTGCTTGATCCCGGGTGAGAGACAGCGACTGACCCGCGAGGACGAACTCGGTTCCGATGTCCGTGTTGAACATCGGAGGATCGTCAGAATTGATCGACACACTCAGACCAGCCGCGATCATGGGACCGATCTCGATGGCGGCCGGGTCTCCGCCGTGGTGAAGAAGTCCGGTGGACCAGCAGGTCGCGAAGTGGATACCTTCCGACCGAGCACTGGTGACCAGGTCCGGGTCGCTGAGCACTGCGTACCCGTGGTCTATGCGTTCGACCCCGAGGAGCTCGATGCTGTCGCGGACCTCCTGACTGTCGCCACGTTCTCCGGCGTGAGCCGTGCGGTGCAGACCTGCCGCGGCTGCGGCGCGATACGCCTCGACGAACTCCGCGGGTGCACCGGCACGCTCGTTGTGATCGATGCCGATCGCGACGACCTCGTCGCATCGGTGCGCGATGACGTCCGCCACCAGGTCCCGGGCGACCGACGGCGATTGTTCGCGGTTGATGGCGACGATGAGTCGGCATTCGACGCCGGTGTCGGCCTGGGCCGATCGCAGACCATCGAGGAGTCCTTCGAGCATCTGCGGGTACGTCAGGGACGGGTGATTGGTCGGGTTGAAAGACATCTCGCGGTAGCGAAGATTCCCCGTTCGCTGCGCATCTGTCAGGCAGTCGTATGCGACTTCTGCGAAGTCCCGCGGTGTGGTCATGGCAGCGGAGACCGCGACGTAGACGTCGAGGAACTCTTCGAAGGTGTCGAACTGATACAGCACGTCAGGATCGGCGGTGCGCAGTTTCACGCCGTTGCGGCGCGCGAGCGAGACGGCTGTCGTCGCGGGTACCGACCCTTCCAGGTGGCAGTGGAATTCCGCTTTGGGCAGCGCCCGCAGGTATTCGGGCGATGCAACACTTCGATCGTGCGCCATCACGCGTCCTGCGCGGCAAGGACACGGGCGGCTTCGCGCGTGGCGCTGGTGTTCGACCTGCCTGCACGCGAGCCGGCAAGCTTGGCGCGAATGTGTTGCTCGACCGTGATGGGTTCGTACCGCATGGGCGTCTCCTCGTCGATGCAGGTCGGCAGGGTCGCGATGATGGCATCGACGTTGCCGTCGTGGAAGAAGGCCGCCGAGCGGCGGCGCCGCACGGTCCCGTCGACCACCGGTGGCTTGACACGATGCAGAGTCGACATCCATCGTTCGTTGGTCCATCGCGCCATGAGGTCTCCAAGGTTCACCAGGAGGGCTCCGTCTGCCGGGCTCACGTCATGCCAGACGGAGTCCGCCCCGAGTACCTGAAGTCCGGCAACCTGGTCGGCCCACAGGACCGTCACGATGCCGTAGTCCGTGTGCTCTCCCATGCCGAGTAGGTCGCCGTCACCGACGACGAGGCCCTCTGGGAGGGCGTAGTTGTTCATGCGCAGGACGTCGATCGAATGATCGGTGAACGCATCGAAGTATCCGCCAGGCAGCCCGAGGGCGTCCGCGAAGATGGTGGTCAGTGTCCTGGCGACGCGCGCGGCCTCGTCGACGTACGACTGCACGCGCGACCGGAACGTCTCGACCTCTACCGGCCAGAGGTTCTCGGGGTAGTCCGTGTCGGGCAGGTCCAGTCCGGGGAAGTCGCTGGCGCCGGCGCCCACGTTGAACGCCTCGAAGAAGTCGTTCATCCGGGTGCTGGACTCGATGCCGAGACTCAGGCTCAACGACTCCGAGCGGGGCGGAGCGTACCCTCGGTTGACCGAGGGGTCGGCCTGGTACGCACGCTTGACGTCGGCCTTGAGGCTGAAGAAGTCGTCCATCGCCGAAGCGAGACCGTCGAGCGTGTCCGCGGCGACGCCATGACCGACGATCTGGATGAAGCCCACCTCCCTGCACGCATCGTCGATCTCCTGCGAAACACGGGCTCGGTCTGCCGGATCGCCCCCAAGGACGTAGGGCGAGACATCAACGATGGGGACGGCGAAGCGCCGGGGCGTGCTGTTGATCATCGAATCTCCTTGGACCATCAGGTGGAGACTCAATCGTAAGTGACACTTACGACCATTCCGTTACCGCTCGTTTCGATCCGGTAAACAACTAGGTGGCGATCTGGCCCACGATGATCACCTCGGCGGAGTCGTCGCCGACAAGCCTCCATCGGTGCGGCAAGTCACCGTCGTGGTGCATCGAGTCGCCCGCCGTCAGCTGGGTGGGCTCGCGTCCTTGGAACTCGATCTCGATGGAGCCGCTGATGACGTAGACGAAGTCCTCGCCACGATGCTGGAACCATTCCTGCACGTCGTCGTCGGTGCTGATCCTGTAGTGAAAGGCCTGCAGCAGGACTCCGTCACCGTGGCGAGAGAGCACCCGGGGACGCTGGCTACGGGCGGAGGAAGTGGACGACATGACAGGACCATGACCGGCTCGGGTGACCAAGACCGGGCTCGAGAGGTCCGGAAGCAATTGATTCGGGGACGTGCCGAGGGCTTCGGCGACTCGATACAGCGTGGGGATGCTGATCGAGGACCGTCCACGCTCGACCTGGCTGATGAACGGTCCGGAGACGCCGGATCTCCGCGCAAGCTCCACGATCGACATCGACCGATCCGTTCGATGACGTCGGATGACGGCGCCGACCTCGCCGCTGAGATCCTCGGCCGAGCCCGCCGCCTGGCCGGATTCGCTCATGCCTCACACCATCCTCAATCGATGACACGTTGACGTTCGCCGCCCGATGACAAGCCAAACAGTAGTCCTGGATCACGGGTCCCGATCAGACGCCGGAGTCACCGACGACCGGGAACTCCCCACCCGGCAGGGTCCTTGGCACGTGGCAGCTCGTCGGTGCACAGGGCGAGGCCTCGGGCAGCTGACCCTCGGGTGAGTGCAAGCAAGCGCTCACCTGCCGGACCGCGGCCACCACGGGAGACCGTCACTTCAGCAACGCAGACACCATGACTCACACCGGCCCCCGATTGACAGGCGACAACGGCTCGTTAGGTTGGATCGAACCCTTCCATCAGCGATCGGCCTGCGAGGGCCCTTGCGACCCCCCGTCCCTCGACGGTCACCACCCCTCAGGAGCCCCCTGTGCCTGACCAGACCCTCACCATCTCGCTGACGAAGCAGACCCCCGTCCGGTGCCCCCGCTGCCAGTCCGCCGACGGCCTGCACTTCGACGAGGTCTCGCTCATCGACCCGGGCGCCGACGTCGTGCCGCTGCACGCCGCGGGCGGCGAGGGGCTCTCGGTCGTGACCGCGACGATCGCCGACGGCACCAAGCCGGGACGTCACCACCTCATCGTCCTGCCGCACTGGTGCGGCGACTGCGGGGAGCGCGGCGAGATCGTGCTGCGACAGAGCAACGGCCAGACCCTCGGCCAGTACCGCGAGCTGCCTACGCCGTCGTAGGGGCTCCGACCAGCCGCGTGCCGGGCGGGCCCTGCGCATGGTCGGCGCGACGACCCCGTGACACGGCCGAATACGGCCACTGCAAGGCACATCACGCGCCGTTCACATCTTCTGCTCAGGTTGTGCTCGTATTCTGGGAGTTCTGCCACACCTCAGGAGACGCCACGTGACAACCCCCGACCTCGCGCCGAAGCGCCGACGCGAGCCCACGCGCCGACGCAAGATCGTCCGGCGCGGGCTGATCGGGATGCTCGTGTTCGTCCTGGTGCTCGGCGTCGGCGCGGCGGCGGCGGTGTGGAAGCTGCAGGGCAACATCGAGACCGCTGAGATCGGTGACTCGGTGGTCAAGGACGACACCCCCGAGGGTGCCATGAACATCCTGTTCATCGGCTCCGACTCCCGTGACCTCAAGACCAAGGGCTACGGCAGCGAGAAGGGCCAGCGCTCCGACGCCCTGATGCTGGTGCACTTCGCGAAGGACAACGCCCGCATCGACGCGGTGCAGATCCCGCGCGACACGGTGCTCGACCTGCCGGCCTGTAAGGACACCGGCAGCGGCTCCTTCGCCGGCGGCACTCATCTGATGATCAACTCCGCGCTGGAGGCCGGCCCCGCGTGCTCGGTGCGCGCGGTCGAGACCATCAGCGACGTCCGCATCGATCACTTCGTGCAGCTCGACTTCGACGGCTTCGCCTCGATGGTCAACGCCCTCGGCGGCGTCAACGTGTGCCTCGATGAGGCCCTCGTCGATCCTCTGGCGAAGCTCGACCTGCCGGCCGGCAAGCAGAAGATCAAGGGCAAGGACGCACTCGCCCTGGCCCGCACCCGGCACGCGGTGGGCGACGGCAGCGACATCGGGCGCCTCGGTCACCAGCAGGTCGTGATGTCGTCGATCATCGCCGAGGCGCGCAGCACCAGCGTGCTGACCCGTCCCGACCGGCTCTTCAAGTTCCTCAACGCGCTCACGAAGTCGATCACGGTCGACAAGGGCATCTCATCGATCGGCGAGCTCACCGGACTCGCCAAGCGGGCCCGCGCTGTCGACGACAAGAACATCACCTTCGTGACGATGCCCAACGGCGCCGATCCCCTGGACGACAACCGGGTCGTCAAGACCGACGACGCCGACACGATCTTCGGGGCCATCGCGAACGACGAGAAGATGCCGGTCGCGGGCGCCGACGACGAAGCCGCCGAGGTGGACGCCGACGCCCGGTCCGCGGTCGTCAAGATCCTCAACGCCGCCCGCACCCCCGGCCTGGCGACAGCGGCGCAGACCGCGATGCAAGCCCTGGGCTACACCGTGAGCGGCCTGGAGGACGCGCAGAACCCGGCCGAGAAGACACGGATCTTCGTCGACGGCACGCCGGAGGCGCGGGCCACGGCGGAGGCGCTCAACACCGACTTCGGCTACGGCGCCGAGATCGTCGAGCAGGACATCACGGGTGTCTGGCTGATCCTCGGATCCGACCGGGTCGACGCCGGCACCGACCCGGTCGAGCCCGAGCCCGTCGAGGCCACGTCCCGCACCGCCGCGGACTCGCTCTGCACCTGACGGCGAAGCGGCGACTGCGGGCTAGGGAGCCTCGGCCGGATTCGGTGGGGTGACGGGATTGCCCTCGGTCGCCGGATCGGTGGGGTGGTCGTCCGGATCACCGGGCCGGGGCGTTCCGGCGGGCTCGTGCGGCTGCGTCGTCATGCGGTCTCCTTCGTCGTGTCGCTTGCCCGGGTACCCGCAACCGGGCCGCCCTACGCTCCCGCGGGGCCGCGGGAGCATGGGCCGGCGCCGTCGGGGTACGCGCCCACGATGAGCCAACCACTGACCGATCCCACGACCGTCCCCCGCAAGCGGGAGGTGCCCCCACCCGACGACGCGCCGGAGCCGGAACCCTTCGAGCCGAGCGTCACCAACCCCGATGCGGACGGCATCGACGAGCCGTCGTGAGCGCCGTCGGCTCCCTCCGCTCGATCGTGCTGGAGTGCGCGGACCCCGGTCCGCTCGCCGAGTTCTGGTCCGCCGTGCTCGACCGGCCGATCCGCCAGCGCGATGACGACTGGTGGTCCCTCGAGCCGGGCGCGGACGGCACCCAGCTCGCCTGCCAGGTCGTCGATGCGTACGAGTCACCGGCGTGGCCGGGCCTCCACGGCGAGCAGCAGATCCACCTCGACATCGAGGTGGACGACCTCGCACCGGCGGCCGACCGGGTCGTCGAGATCGGCGCACGCCGGCTCACCGACGTCGTCGATCCCGGCGACGAGGAGTGGCAGGTCTTCGCCGATCCGGCCGGCCACCCGTTCTGCCTCGTGACGTGAACTGCCCTGATCCGCCCCCATCTGCCCCTGGGTCGAAAAATTATTGACTGAGCGCGACGACCATTCGTTCGGCACACTGACCGGGTGAGTCCTCGAGAGCAGGTCAACGGAGCGGATCGCTTCAGCGCCTCGGCGCAGCACATCGTCGACTACCTCAACGCTCACACCCCGATCGCGGACTGGTCGGTCTCCCGGGTCGCCGGCGGCGAGCAGGTGCACGTCCACGTCCACCACGAGAGCCTGATCGACGTCGGCGACCGGTACGAGTGGACCGACACGTTCTGCCGGCGCATGATCAACGGCGCGTCCCACGTCGTCCCCGACTCGCAGACCGACCCCGACTACTCCGACCTGCCGGACGCAGGTGTCGTGCGGTCCTACGCGGGGTACCCCATCACCGATGACGACGGCTCGACGTTCGGCGTCCTGTGCGGCGTGGGACGCGAGCCGCTGTCCACCCCGTCCGCGGTGGACGAGGATCTCATCGGCCTGATGAGCGAGCTCTTGTCGACCCAGCTGGTCATGTCGAGAGCCATCGACCGCGACCGTCGAGCCGTCGAGATCGCCGAGGCGCTCGCCAACACCGACGCCCTGACGGGGTTGGTCAACCGGCGCGGCTGGGACCTGCTGGTCGCCGATGCGCAGGAGCGGGTCGACGCCTTCGGCGACCCGGTCGCAGTCGCGGTCATGGATCTGGACGGCCTCAAGGTCGTCAACGACTCCTCCGGGCACGACGCCGGCGACGACCTGCTGCGCCGCGCGGCCCTGGCCCTGCTGTCGGCGGCCGGGCCCGACGATCGCGTCGCCCGGTACGGCGGCGACGAGTTCGCGATCCTCAGCAACAACGTGGCCGCTGCGGACCTGCCGATGCATTTCACCCGGTTCGTCGACGCCATGCGCGAGCACGGGGTCGTCGGATCGCTGGGCTTCTCGCTGACCGCCCCGGGCGCGCGGAGCCTGAGCGATGCGTTCATCCAGGCCGACGCCGACATGTACGCGGCCAAGCAGTCGCGCCGCGGCGCCTGATCACCCCTCGACGACGCCCCGAATGCGGTCGAGCAACCAGCCCGTGCCGTGCTCGCGTCCGGCGGCCGCTTCGGGACCGGGGCCGTGCACCCCGTCGAGGTGGACGCCCTGCTCGGTGAAGGTGAGGTGCGTGCCCGCGTCGGTGGCCTCCAGCACGACGGTCGTGATCGACGTCGACGCGTGCACGCCGTCGCTCCACATGTCGTAGACGTAGACGATGCGCTCCAGGTCGACGATGTCGGTGTACGTCGCCCGGAACTCGCTGCGGCGGCCCTCCATCGTCCCGTTGTTGACGGCGGTGCCGCCGACCCTGAAGTCTTCGGCGAACTCCCCATCGGCGATCTCGTCCGGGCCGAACCACTTCTCCTTGGTCTCTGCGTCGGCGAACGCGGCCCAGACCCGCTCGGGCGGTACCGCGTAGTCGCGCTCCAGGACGAAGGTCGCGTGGGTCTGGGTGTGCGTCGTGTCGGTGGTTGTGGTGTCGGTCATGTCTGTTCTCCTGTCGTGGTGTCGGCCGAGGCCAGGACGGCTCCCAGACGGTCGAGCTGTCGCTCGGCGGGCAGTCGCTGCCGCCCGATCCAGTCGCCGCCGGCCACCAGCGCGTCCGGGACGAGCTGGACGGTGCGCACCCGCCCGACCTTCTGCGACGACACGATCCCCGCGTCCTCCAGCACCCGGAGGTGCTGGACGATCGCCGGCATCGACATCGCGAACGGCTGGGCGAGCTCGCTCACCGAGGCGGGACTGCGCACCAGGCGTTCGACCATGGCGCGCCGCGTGCCGTCCGCGAGCGCGTGGAACATCTCGTCGAGACGCTCCGAATACTTAACCATGTGCTTAAGTATTACGAAGGATCCCCACCGTGTCAAGGCCCTCGCGTACGGTGACGGTCATGACCGCCATCAGGAGCCCGTGGCTCATCGCCTTCGGGGCGGTCGCGATCGTGCACCTCGCGCTCAACGGTGCCGGCGCCGACCCCTGGGACAACATCACGAAGTGCCTGCTCGCCCCCCTGCTCGCGGCCTGGGTGGTGCAGCAGGAGGGGCCACGCCTCATCGTGCTCGCGCTGGTCTTCTGCTTCCTCGGCGACCTGTTCCTCGAGCTCGGCGACGACCTGTTCATCGTCGGCATGGCGGCCTTCGCGGTGGCCCACGTCGCATTCATCGCCTTCTTCGTCCAACGCGGCGCGCTCGATCGCCTCAGGGGCCGGCCGCTGATCCTCGTCGCGTACACCGTGGCCGCGATCGCGATGGTCGCGTGGTGCTGGGGCGGGCTCGAGCCGGACCTGAGGCCCGCCATCCCGGTCTACGCCGCCCTCCTCGTGGGCACCGCCGCGACATCGCTGGCGACCGACGTCCGTGCGGGCGTCGGCGGAGCGCTGTTCCTCGTCTCCGACGGCATCATCGCGTTGTCCGAGGCCGGCCGCATCGACGAGGACGCGGCCGCGGCGGGCTTCGCGATCATGGCGCTCTACCTGCTCGCGATCTTCCTGCTGGCGACGGCCACGGCTGCCCGCGGGCAGAGACAAGGGCGCGGCCTGAGTGTCACGTCCTGATCGCACCTACCGCGTGGCCGTCCACCTGTTCGGAACGTTGTTTCGGCTCATGGGGTACCGCTTCGACGTCCGTGGCCTCGAGCACATCCCGGCGCACGGCGGCGGAGTCGTGGCGGGCAACCACATCGGCTTCCTCGATTTCACCTTCATCGGGTACGCCGCACGCCCGCGAGGCCGGCACATCCGGTTCATGGCGAAGCGGACGGTGTTCGAGCTGCCCGTCGTCGGCCGCCTGATGCGGGCGATGGGGCACATCCCCGTCGACCGCCAGGGCGGGTGGCATGCCGCCCGGCTGGGGCTCGACCGCGTCCGCGAGGGCGAGCTCATCGGCGTCTTCCCGGAGGCGACGATCAGCAGGTCGTGGCGGCTGAAGCCGTTCCGGCGCGGCGCTGCTGGCATCGCGCTGCATCACCGGGTGCCGCTGATCCCCATCGTGGTGTGGGGCGGCCACCGCATCCTCACCGTTGACGGGCACTGGTCGCTGCGGCGCGGCATGCCAGTCACGATCTTGGTCGGCGAGCCGCTCGTCGCCCTCGACGGCGAGACGGTCGACGAGCTCAACCTGCGACTGGTCGCCGGCATGAGCGCCCTGCTCGACGAGGCCGTCGACACCTACCCCGAGCGCCCCCGCGACGACGCCGACCGCTGGTGGCTGCCGCACGATCGCGGCGGCAGCGCGCCGGACGCGGAGACGGCCGCCGTGCTGGACCGCGATGCCGTGGCCCGGATCGGCGACAGCTTCGAATGATCACGACCCACCCGACCACCAGATCAACCACCGGAGGATCCCCATGACGTTCGCGACCATCCATCCGGTCACGGTCGGCGACCTGACTTTCGACGTCCGCACCAGCGGGCCCGGCGACGGCGAGCCGGTCATGCTGCTGCACGGCTTCCCGGAGACGTCGCTGTCGTGGACGTCCGTCGCGGCGCGGCTCGCGGACGCCGGGCTGCGCGTCATCGCCGTCGACCAGCGGGGATACTCCCCCGGCGCCCGGCCCACCGACGTCGCGGCGTACGCGACCGGGCTGCTAGCCGACGACGTCGTCGGGGTTGCCGATGTGCTGGGGCTCGCTACGTTCCACCTCGTGGGCCACGACTGGGGCAGCGCGGTGGCCTGGCTGACGGCCGGCCGGTACCCCGAGCGCGTCCGGACGCTGACCGCCGTCTCGGTGCCGCACCTCACGGCCTACACCGCCGCCCTGCGCGACGACCCCGAGCAGCAGCAGAAGGCCGCGTACATCTCGTTCATGCGGGAGGCCGGCACGGCCGAGGAGCTGCTGCTCGCGGACGGTGCCCGCCGGCTCACCGCGATCTACGGCGACGACGTGCCGGTCGCGCTCGTGGTGCAGTACGTCTCCCATCTGGCCGAGCCGGGAGCCCTGACCGCGGCGCTCAACTGGTATCGGGCCATGGGGCCCGAGCTGGCCGACACCCCGCGCACCCAGGTGCCCACGACGTTCGTGTGGGGCGAGCACGACCAGGCGATCGGCCGCGTGCCTGCCGAGGCGTGCGGCGACTTCGTCGACGCCGACTACCGCTTCGTGGAGCTGGCCGGCATCGGGCACTGGGTGCCGGAGCAGGCACCCGACTCCCTCGCGGAGGCGATCATCACCCGCGTGCGCACCTGACGACGGAGCGGCCTCAGGCGGTCTGCGCCGAGGTGACGGCGGGGCGGGCGAGCGGCCAGCCGAGCGGGTCGTCGAGGCCGCGGTCGGCGGTACGGGCGTAGGCGTTCCAGTCCTCGGCGCGATCGGCGAACCAGCCTCGCTGGCGCACCATGAGGCTCTCCAGCGTCCCCGTCGCGACGGCCGGGTGCCGCCGGCCGAGCTCGTACGCGACCTCCCGCGCGGCCCGCGCATCGGCGGCCGCGTCATGGGCGTGGTCGAGCACGACGTCATAGTAGGCCGCGACGTCGCCGAGCCCGCGGGGGCCGAGCCAGCCGCGCTCGATGCCCCAGTCGACGACGAACGGGTCGACGACGAGCAGGCGGTCCCAGTCGGGCTGGACCAGACCCCACCGCCGGATCTCGGCCCGTAGCATCGTCAGGTCGTACGCGGCATTGAACACGACCAGCCCGACCTGGCGCTCGATGAGCCCCTGCACCCACGTCGCAATCTCGGCGATCGCGTCGCGGGGTGCCGGCGCACCGGCAAGCATCTCGGCGGTCAGCCCGTGCACCGCGGCGGAGGCCGGCGGGATGTCGACACCCGCGTCGATCAGGCCGCACAGGTCGTCGCCGCGATCGCCCAGCAGGGCGAAGCTCAGGACGCGGTCGGTGAGCGGGTCGACGCCGGTCGTCTCGAAGTCGAGCGAGGCCAGCGGCGTGCGGTGCCAGCCGTCGTGCTCGCCGCGCGGCGGCGGGGCGGGCGAGCACGTGACACAGACGATGTACCACTCGCCGGGCAGGCCGATGAGCCGGCCGTCGCCCATCAGAACCTCGACCTCGCACTCCAGGCACGTCCCGGGATGTTTGTTGACTCGCACGCATGGCCTCCTGCCCAGCACGCTAACCGTCCCGTCGGACAGGACCGGTCCCGACGCGCGGGGAGCGCCTCGAGACGTCGCGGCCTACGACCCCGCGCGCCGTATCTGCACGCCTCCCCCTGATCGTGGTGGGCGGGCTCAGGCACCGCTGCTCGAGGCCGCGGTGACGAGGGCCCGGAAGAGGCCGGCATCGTCCTTGGTCTCGGGGTGCCACTGCACGGCCACGCGGAATCGGTGGCCCGGATCCTCCATGGCCTCCAGCGTGCCGTCGGCGGCACGGGCCGACGGCACGAAGCCCGGGTGCTCGTGGACGGCCTGGTGGTGGTGGCAGCGCACCTGGCCCTTGTCGCCGATCGCGGCTGCCAGGCGCGTGCCCGGCAGGACGTCGACGTCGACCTCACCGAACGTCCCGGGGCGGGGCGAGTGCGCATCGTCACCGACGAGATCGGGCACGTGTTGGTGCAGCGTCCCGCCGGCGTGGACGGCCATGACCTGCATGCCCCGGCAGATGCCGAGCACCGGCAGATCGGCCGGTGCGGCGGCGAGCAGCGCGAGCTCCCAGGCGTCGCGGTCCTCACGCCACACCGTCGTCCGTGGGTGCGCCGCGGCCGCGTAGCGCGCCGGATCGATATCGGCTCCCCCGGCGACCACGAGCCCGTCGAGGCGCGCGACGACCGCCGCGGCACCGTCCGGGGAGCCGGGCGGCAGCAGCACCGCGACCCCGCCGGCCCGCTCGATCGACGTCGCATAGCCCACGGGCAGCAGGTCGGCGGGCTGGTCCCAGACGCCCCACCGCGCCTGTTCGCGGTACGTCGAGATGCCGATCACGGGTCGCATGGTCACAGCGGCGTGACGTACGCCCCGGAGATGCCGCCGTCGACGAGGAACGTCGATGCCGTGATGAAGCTCGACTCGTCGGAGGCGAGGAACAGCACGGCGTTGGCCATCTCGACCGGCTCGGCGAATCGTCCCACCGGCACGTGGACGAGGCGGCGGGCCGCGCGTTCGGGGTCGGACGCGAACAGCTCCTGCAGCAGCGGGGTGTTGACCGGGCCGGGGCACAGGGCATTGACCCGGACTCCCTCGCGCGCGAACTGCACGCCGAGCTCCCGCGACATCGACAGCACCCCGCCCTTCGAGGCCGAGTACGAGATCTGCGACGTCGCGGCGCCCATGACTGCCACGAACGACGCGGTGTTGATGATCGAGCCGCGCTTCTGCTCCAGCATGTACGGCAGGGCGGCCTTACAGCACAGGTACACGCTGGTCAGGTTGACGTCCTGCACGCGCTTCCACGCCTCGAGATCGGTGTCGAGGATCGAGTCGTCCTCCGGCGGGCTGATGCCGGCGTTGTTGAACGCGATGTCCACCGAGCCATAGGTGTCCTTCGCCGTCCTGAAAAGGGCGTCGACGCCGTCCTTGTCGGTGACGTCGACGTGGACGTACGTGCCTCCGACCTCCTTCGCGACCTCGGCACCCTTCGCGTCGTCCAGGTCGCCGATGACGACGTTCGCGCCCTCCTCCGCGAACCGGCGGACGGTCGCCAGCCCGATCCCGGAGCAGCCTCCCGTTACGACGGCGGTCTTGCCTGCGATGCGTCCTGCCATGCTGATGGGTCCGTTCTACTCGTTCGAGATGACTAGTCGTTTGAAATGAAGATGTTCTTGACGTCGGTGAACGCGTGCGGGGCGTCCGGGCCGAGCTCGCGGCCGATGCCGGACTGCTTGAAGCCGCCGAATGGCGTCCAGTATCGGACGGACGAGTGCGAGTTAACGCTCAGCGCGCCGGCCTCGACGGCCCGCGAGACGCGCAGCGCCCGACCGACGTCGCGGGTGAAGATCGAGCCCGACAGCCCGAACTCGGTGTCGTTCGCGAGCCGCACCGCGTGCGCCTCGTCGTCGAAGGGCATGACCGCCACGACCGGACCGAACACCTCCTCGCGCCAGATCGTCGCCGCCGGGTCGTCGGCGAGCACGACGGTCGGCGGGAACCAGAATCCGGGCCCGTCCGGCGCGGAGCCGGCGAACGCGATCTCGGCCGCGTCGACGTAGCCCTTCACCGTGGCGTGCTGCCCGGCCGAGATCAGCGGCCCCATCTCGCTGGACCGGTCGGACGGATCGAGCACCTTGACCGCCTTGACGGCCGGCTCCAGCAACGACACGAACTCGTCGTAGGCCGAGCGCTCGACCAGGATGCGCGAGCGCGCACAGCAGTCCTGCCCTGCGTTGTCGAAGACCGCCGCCGGGGCCGAGGCGGCCGCCTTGGCGAGATCGGCGTCGGCGAAGACGATGTTGGCGCTCTTGCCGCCCAGCTCGAGCGTGACGCGCTTCAGCTGGTCGGCGGCACCGGCCATGATCCGCTTGCCGACCGCGGTCGAGCCCGTGAAGCACACCTTGCGGACGGCCGGGTGGGTCACGAACCGCTCGCCCGTGACCGAGCCCTTGCCGGGGATGACCGTGAACACGCCCTCGGGCAGGCCCGCCTCGATCGCCAGCTCACCGAGGCGGATCGCGGTCAGCGGCGTCAGCTCGGCGGGCTTGAGGACGACGGTGTTGCCCGCCGCGAGCGCCGGCGCGAATCCCCAGGCGGCGATCGGCATCGGGAAGTTCCAGGGCACGATGATGCCGACGACGCCGAGCGGCTCGTGGAACGTCACGTCGATGCCGCCGGCGACCGGGATCTGGTGGCCGAGAAGCCGTTCCGGCGCGGCCGAGTAGTAGTTGAGGACGTCGCGGACGTTGCCCGCCTCCCACGTCGCGTTGCCCCACGTGTGCCCGGAGTTGCGGACCTCCAGCTCGTCGAGATCCTCGACGTGGTCGTCGACGACCGCCTCGAAGCGCCGAAGCAACCGCGCCTTCTCGCCGGGGGCCGTGTCGCGCCACGCCGGGAACGCCTCGGCGGCCCGTTCGATCGCGGCGTCGGTTTCCACGAGATCGGCCATTGCGACATCCACGACCGCCTCGGCGGTCGCCGGGTTCACGACGGTGTACGTGCTGGTCAAGCGATCTCCTCGGGGGGGCTCCCCAGCCTGTGGACGATTCTGTACCGGTGGACGACCCGGATCGATGCAAGCTCGTCCAAAAAAACTGGGGAAGGTTTGGGTGGGTCCTTTTACATTCTCTCGAAGCTTCTGCGGCGCTCCCAGTCGGTCACCGTGGCGTCGAAGGCCTTCAGCTCGACATCGGCCATGTTCGTGTAGTGCTGCACGACGTCCTCGCCGAACACGGCCCGGGCGATCTCGGACCCGGCCCACGCGTCGCGGGCCTCGCGCAGCGTCGACGGCACCTTCGGCTTTCCCGAGGAGTAGGCGTTGCCGGTCTGCTCGGGCTCCAGCTCCAGCTCGTGCTCGATGCCGTACAGGCCCCCGCCGAGCATCGCCGCGAGCGACAGGTACGGATTCGTGTCGCCGCCCGGCACCCGGTTCTCGAGGCGCGCACTCGGCCCGTGCCCCACGAGACGGACCGCGCACGTGCGGTTGTCCAGGCCCCACGCCACGGTCGTCGGCGCGAACGACCCGTCCGCGAAGCGCTTGTACGAGTTGATGTTCGGAGCGTAGAGCAGGGTGAAGTCGCGCATCGTGGTCAGGATCCCGGCGATGAACCGGTCGTAGACGGCGGTGCGTCCGTCGTCCCAGAACGCGATGGACCCGTCCGCGCCGCGCAGCGACAGGTGGATGTGACACGAGTTGCCCTCGCGCTCGTCGTACTTGGCCATGAACGTCAGAGCCTTGCCGTGCAGCGCGGCGATCTCCTTCGCGACGGTCTTGTAGACCGCGTGGTTGTCGGCCGTCACCACGACGTCGTCGTACAGGAAGCCGATCTCGTGCTGGCCGAGATTGCACTCGCCCTTCGCGCCCTCCACCGTCATGCCGGCGGCGTACATCGTGTTGCGGATGTCGCGCAGCAGCGGCTCGACGCGGGTCGTGCCGAGGATCGAGTAGTCGACGTTGTACTGATTGGCGCCCTGCAGCCCGCGGTAGTCGTCGCGCCACGCCTGCTCGTACGTCGTGTCGAACACGATGAACTCCAGCTCGGTGCCGGCCAGCGCGACGAATCCGGCCTCGGCCGCGCGGTCGACCTGCGCCTGCAGGATCGTCCGCGGCGACTGCACGACGGGCGCGTGGTCGAGCCACACCAGGTCGCACTGGATCATGACGGTCGCGGGCAGGTGCGTGAGGACGCGGATCGTGCCGAGGTCGAGGGCGAGCTCCATGTCGCCGTACCCCTTCTCCCACGAGCTCATGGCGTAGCCGTCGACGGTGTTCATGTCGATGTCGACGCTGAGCAGGTAGTTGCAGCCCTCGACGCCCTGCTCGACCGCGACGTCCAGGAAGTACTGCGCGTGCAGGCGCTTGCCCTGCAGACGTCCCTGCATGTCGGTGAACGCCACGACGACGGTGTCGATGTGACCCTCGCCGATCTGGACGCGCAGCTGCTCCAGGGTCAGCAGGCGCGGGTTGCGGGACGTCATCAGTCGTCGAACGCCTGCGTGACAGCCGTGTCGACCGTCGTCTTCGGGCCCGTGAACCACTTCTTGGCCGACACCTGCCACCAGATGGCCAGGGCGATCAGGACGCCACCGGTCAGGATCGGTGCGTAGTTGACCGCGCTCCACGTGAAGTCGTCCGAGAAGATCCAGCCGGCCGGGACGAACGGCAGGATGAAGTAGATCGAGATGATCGCGATCTCGGCGACCGCGAGCAGGTTCATCCACTTGTACTTCTGGCCGTTGTGCCAGCTGCCGGGCACGAAGGCGTCGCCCATGCGCCAGCGCAGGAAGATCGGGATGGCGAACGCCAGGTACAGGCCGATCACCGCGACCGAGGTCACGGCGTAGAACGCGATCGGCACGCCGCCGATGCTCTTGAGGGCCGGCAGCGTGATGACCACGCCGATGACCGCCACGAACAGGACCGCATTGGCCGGCACCCTCGTCTTGGGGTTGACCTTGGACCACAGCCTCGACCCGGGGATCGCGCCGTCGCGGCTGAAGGCGAACGTCATGCGCGACGCACTCGTGAGGCACGCGACGGTGCAGAAGAACTGTCCGGCGGTCGAGATCAGCAGGATCATGACGTGCCAGCCCTGAGGCAGCGCCTGGCCGAAGATGACGTCGACCGCGCCGAAGCCATCGCTGACACCGGCGGGGTCCTGGACCGCGAACAGGAACGACAGCAGCAGCACGTAACCGCCGATCGCCGAGTACGCGATGGAGCGCCAGATGCCCTTGGCCGCTCCCTCGGCCGCTCCCTGCGTCTCCTCCGACAGGTGGGCCGACGCGTCGAACCCGGTGATCGTGTACTGCGTCAGCAAGAAGCCGAGCGGGAGGACGAGGAACCAGTACTTCCCGTCCAGGTAGCCGGAGTTGTTGATGCGCTCGGTGAAGACGAAGTCGATGCTCTGGTGCGAGTCGGGGATGATGACGAGGATCAGGATGACCGCGGCGGCGCCGGCCACGTGCCACCACACCGAAATGTTGTTCAGCACCGCGAGCAGGTGCCCGCTGTAGATGTTCATCGCCGCACCCAGCGCGAAGATCACGATGAACGTGATGAACACCCGCGTCAGCGAGTACCCGTCGGCGTAGCTGCTGCTGAGGGTGCTGATGGTGAGGTCGAAGAACGTCGCGCACCCGTAGGCGACGGACGCGGTCACGGCGAGCAGGCCGATGAGATTGAGCCAGCCGGTGAAGAAGCCCGTGGCAGGTCCGCCCATCTTCGCGGCCCACCAGTAGATGCCGCCCGACGTCGGATAGGCCGAGACGAGCTCGGACATCGTGAAGCCGATGATCAGGATAAAGATCGAGATGACCGGCCATCCCCAGGAGATCGCCACGGGCCCGCCGTTGTTCCACGCCTGGCCGAACGTCGTGAAGCAGCCTGCGAGGATCGAGATGATCGAGAACGAGATCGCGAAGTTGGAGAAGCTCGACCAGTTGCGGTTGAGCTCCTGCTTGTATCCGAGCTTGGCGAGCAGCTGCTCGTCGTCGTTGAGCTGATCCGTCATGGAGCCACCGAACTCTCAGGAGAAGTTGGTGCATGCTAGCGCGCCGTCGACTGCGGCGACCAGCCCCAGATCTCAATGAATCGGCGAATTCACACGACGGAAACCGCAATACTGGACGGCCGTATCAACGGGATCCGTCGAGCGGTGGATACCCCACCGTCCCAGCCGCTCGCCGTCGCCAGCGGTTGGAAATCCACCGTCTCGACCCGAATCCGGCCTCATACGGTGGAGAATCCACCGCGCCCGCGCCCATACGGGACGCAGACGGGCGTCAGTCGGGCTGATCGTCCTGGCGGGCGCGGCGCAGCTCGTCGCGCTCGCCGCGGAGGCGTTTGACCTCGAGGCGACGCTTCCTGAGCCGCATCCCGGCGGCCGTGATCGCGAGGGCGAGGAGCGCGCCGACGATGACGCCGATCAGGGTCGCGGCGCGGAAGCCCGGGCCGTCCACGTCGAGGATGCGCTCGCCGGCATGGGCGGCGCTGCTGTTGCCCGCGACGACCGACAGGGTCAGCCAGTTGGGCGCCGCGAGGGCGATGGCGACGATCGTGACGATGCCGCGCCACGTCCAGCTGAAGAACGACCGCCGCACCTGGGCCAGCAGCAGCAGCGGGAAGACGCTGAACACGAAGCCGTAGAACAGGCCCCACATCGTGCCGCGGGACACGCTGCCGTCGACCTGGTCGGCGACGCGCTGCGCCCACCACCGCGGGAAGAACGCGGCCGACAGCAGGTAGGCGATGTACGCGATGCCGACGATGACGATCGCCAGCACGATCCGGTTGACCCAGCTGTGCGGCTTCGTCTCGGGCTGCTCGGCGATCCGGCGCTCGAGTTGGTCGTCCTCGTGCTCGGGGTTGTGTGCGGCCGATCCCTCGTTGCTCATCGGCCCATCATGGCAGCACCGGACGTGGTCGGCGGGGTCAGCGCGTCGCCGCCCGCAGCGCCTGCCACTCCTCGGCCCGCACGACACCGTCCGGCTCCAGCCCGGACGCGGACTGCAGGCGCTGGACGGCCGCCACCGTGACGGAGCCCAGATAGCCGTTGCGATCGGCCAGCGGCAGGCGCAGCGCCGTCTGCAGCAAGACGACCGCTTTGGCGGCGCGGCCCTTCGCGAGGGTGCTTCGCGCGTAGCTCGCGAGACCCTGCTTCGCGGCCCGGGCCGGTGTGTACCCAATGACGACGCGGCGGGTGATGCTGGCCCGGTCGAGGGAGGCCCACGTGGGCTGGTCGAGCACGCCGGTCCCCGGCAGGTCGTGCGCGCGCTGGTAGGTGCGCACGGCCGACCACGTCGCGGCGTCGAACCGTCCCGTCCGCGCGACGCCCAGCAGCGACTGCGCCCGCGTCACGGTGCCGCCGGTGCGCCCGTACTGGCGATCGCCGCGCGACGTCTTCACCAGCGCGGACGTCGGCCGGCCGCACGGCTTCGCGCGCGGGGTGTCGGTCCGCTCGGCGTAGGAGCCCGCGAATCGGGCGCACGAACCGTAGTCGATCGTGCCGACCCGGCCGGTCCAGAACGACGTGTTGCCGCGGGCGCCGTTCCACGCGAACGAGACGTGCACGTGATCGGTGTGCCCCGAGCTCGCCCGCCAGCCCGCCGGGATGTTGTAGACCGACCAGATCTTCTCGTTGTAGATGACGTACATGATGCCGAGGCGGCGGGCGTTGCGGCCGGCGTCCTGCGTGACCCAAGCGATGAAGTCGGCCGCCGCGGCCTTCTCGACGGGGTCCTTGACGTTGACGATCCAGTCCCAGGCCCGGCCCTCGCTGTGCTCGGAGACGCCCTCGGTGCACCCGCGAGAGATGTTGCCGCGGCCACCCACGCCGTACGTCGCGATCACGAGATCGCGCAGCATCATGGGTCCGGGCATGTCGACGGGGCTGCACGACACCTGCGGCAGGTACGGCGACACCGGATCGAGACCAGCGGGAGGTGTGACCGGCGACGTCAGGCCGGTCGGGATCGCCGGCAGCGTGACCGGCGGCTGCCCCGCGGCAGCAGGCGAGTCCAGGAGACCGGGCGCGCCCATGAGGCCCGCGCCGATGGCGAGGGCCGCGACGATGATCCAGATCCTGCGCATGGCACGTCCACTCCCGAGGCAACAGGCTCCATCGTCGCCCCACGGGCCTCGTCTGTCCCCCGAATGCTCGACTGTTCCGGAGCGGGCGGGCTCCGGTACCATGGCGGCACGCCATGATCTATCTCGTCCTGCTCCATTTTCTTGCAGCAGGGGCGGCGCCTGTCCTCGTGAAGCTGGTGGGCCGCCGCGCCTTCCTCCTCCTCGCGCTCGTGCCCGCCGCGTCCTTCGCGTGGCTGGTGCCCCACGTCGCCCGCGTGACGGACGGCGGCGGGGTCCACGAGCAGCACGTCGCCTGGATCCCCACGATCGGGCTGGACCTCGACCTGGTCATCACGCCGCTGAGCGGCGTGCTGTCCCTCGTCGTGACGGGCGTCGGCGCGCTCGTGCTGGTGTACTGCACCTGGTACTTCCGCCCGTCCGACACCGAGATCTGGCGGTTCTCCGGCGTCCTCACCGCGTTCGCGGGTGCCATGCTGGGCCTCGTCCTGTCCGACAACGTCTACGTGCTCTACATTTCTGGGAGCTCACAACCGTCCTGTCGTTCCTGCTGATCGGCCACAACCCTGAGCGCCGGGCCAACCGGCGCGCCGCGATGAACGCCCTGCTCGTGACGACGTTCGGCGGCCTCGCAATGCTCGTCGGACTCGTCATGCTGGCCGGCGAGACCGGCACGCCGCGTCTGCAGGAGATCATCGCGGCCGCACCGAGCGGCACCGCCGTGACGATCGGGGTGCTGTTGGTGCTGGTCGGCGCGATCTCGAAGTCGGCCCTCGTGCCGTTCCACTTCTGGCTGCCCGGTGCGATGGCCGCACCCACCCCGGTCAGCGCGTACCTGCACGCGGCAGCCATGGTCAAGGCCGGCATCTTCCTCGTCGCGCTGCTCGCCCCCGCCTTCGCGGACGTCCCGGGCTGGCGGCCCACCCTGGTCGTCCTGGGCATCACGACGATGATCCTCGGCGGGCTGCGGGCGCTGCGGCAGTACGACGTCAAGTTGCTGCTCGCGTACGGCACGGTCAGCCAGCTCGGCTTCCTCGTCGCGATGGTCGGAGCCGGCACCCGCTCGGCGGCCTTCGCGGGCCTCGCACTCGTGTGCGCGCACGGCCTGTTCAAGTCGGCGCTGTTCCTCGTCGTCGGCATCGTCGACCGCTCGGTCGGCACACGCGACCTGCGTGAGCTCTCGGGCCTGCGGCAGGCGCGTCCCGTGCTGTTCGTCGTCACCTTGATCGCGGCCGGCTCCATGGCGGGCCTGCCCCCGTTCCTCGGCTTCACGGCCAAGGAGAGCGGCCTCGCGGCGTTCGTCGACCTGGGGCACGATCTCGACTGGAACGGCTGGGGGGTGCTCGCGCTGGCCGGCATCGTCGTGGGCAGCATCCTGACCGTCGCCTACTCGGCGCGCTTCGTCTGGGGCATCTTCGCGGTGAAGCCCGGCACCGCGATCTGCGAGCCGAAGGAGTTCTCGCCGGCCTTCCAGTCGGTTCCGGTCGTGCTCGCCGCCGCGACCGTCGTGACCGGGCTCGCCGGCGGCTGGCTGACCCCGCGGCTCATGGCGTACGCCGCGCAGTTCGCCCCGGGTTCCCACGAGCCCGTCCTGACGCTGTGGCACGGCTTCACGCTGGCCCTCGGGCTGTCGATCGTGATCGTCGTCGCGGGGCTCGCGCTGTTCGCCTGGCGCCGGCCCGTCGCCGCCGCCCAGCACGCCGTCGTCGACCGCGTGCGCATGCCCGACGCCGAGCGCGCGTACAACGCGGTCATGCGCGGCGTCGATCGGCTGTCGATCGAGGTCACGGGCCTGACGCAGCGCGGCTCGTTGCCGGTCTACCTCGGCGTGATCCTGCTGGTGCTGATCCTCGTGCCCGGCACCGCCCTCGTGCGGGCATGGGACGGCGTCTCGGTACGCGGCGCCGACAGCCGCATCCAGCTCGCCGTCGCGGCCCTCATGGCGATCGCCGCGATCCTGACCGTCCGCTCCCGGCGCCGCCTTCGGGCCGTGCTGCTGGTGGGCGTGACGGGGTACGGCACCGCCCTGCTGTTCGTCGCACACGGGGCGCCCGACCTGGCCCTGACCCAGATCCTGGTCGAGACGTTCCTGCTCGTCACCTTCGTGCTCGTGATGCGCCGCCTCCCGCCGTTCTTCTCCGACCGGCCGTTCAACGTGGCCCGCTGGGTGCGGGTCGCGATCGGCGTGGCGACGGGCGTCGTGGTGTCCGGCTTCGCGCTCGTCGCGGCCGACGCCCGGACGGCCCGCCCGGTCTCGGACGGCTTCGCGAAGCCCGCCGTCGAGTACGGCGGCGGGTACAACATCGTCAACGTGACGCTGGTCGACATCCGCGCGTGGGACACGCTCGGCGAGCTGTCGGTGCTGGTCGTGGCCGCGACAGGCGTCGCGAGCCTCATCTTCCTCATCACCGACCGCTCGGGCCGTCCGCGCCGCCCCGTCCACGCGATCGACGCTGCCGGCGACGAGCCGGCCGGACGCTGGCTGCGCTCGGGCCGCGCGATCGCGGACGCCCGCCGCTCGATCGTGTTCGAGATCGTGACGCGGCTGATCTTCCACACCGTCATCGTCTTCTCGGTCTACTTGATGCTGGTGGGCCACAACGCGCCCGGCGGGGGCTTCGCCGGTGGGCTGGTCGCGGGCCTCGCGCTCATGATCCGCTACCTCGCCGGCGGCCGGGCCGAGCTCGACGAGGCGGCACCGATCGACGCCGGCGTCGTGCTCGGCATCGGCCTGGCGACCGCGGCTCTCTCGGGCCTCCTGCCGACGCTCCTGGGCGGCGGCGTCCTGCAGAGCGCGATCGTCGACATCCACCTCCCCGTCCTCGGCACGCTGCACCTCGTGACGTCGGTGTTCTTCGACATCGGCGTGTACCTCGTCGTGGTCGGCCTGTCGCTCGACGTGCTGCGCAGCCTGGGCGGCGGCATCGACTCCCAGATCGGCGCCGATGCGGCCGAGGACGGCCGGACCCGCGCTGAAGGGGCTCCCGCATGACGCCCAACCTCCCGCTCGTGATCCTGGTCGGCGTCATGGTCGCCGCCGGGGTCACGCTCGTGCTGGAGCGCAGCTTGACCCGGATCCTCATCGGCTTCGTGCTGATCGGCAACGGTGTCAGCGTGCTGTACCTCGTCGTCTCGGGCCCCGCCGGCACCGCGCCGATCGTCGGCCTCTCGGACGAGCCGATGAGCGACCCCCTCCCGCAGGCGATGGTGCTGACCGCGATCGTCATCACCTTGGGCGTGACGTCGTTCGGCCTCGCCCTGGCCTACCGCGCGTGGCAGCTGACCGGCCACGACGACGTGCAGGACGACGTCGAGGACGACCTGATCCGCCGCCGCGCCGAGCAGGACGAGACCTCCATGACGTTCGACGCGGCCGACGCGACCCTGCCGGACGAGGAAGGAGCCGACACGCCATGAACCAGATCGTCCTGCTGCCGGTCATCCTGCCCCTCCTCGGCGCGGGGCTGTGCCTCCTCTTCGGCCGCTCCGCGCGCGCCCAGCGCATCATCAGCGTGCTGATCCTGGCGCTCGTCGTCACGGTCTCGGCGGTCCTGCTGGTGCGCGCCGACCGGCTCGGCCCGCAGACCGTCAACGTCGGCGGCTGGCCGGCAGACATCGGCATCAGCCTCGTCGCCGACCGGCTATCGGCGCTGATGCTGCTGGTCTCCACGATCGTGACGCTGTGCGTGCTGCTCTACTCCTTCGGCCAGGGCATCGTGGAGTTCGGCCGCGACGCACCCCTGTCGGTGTTCCACCCGACGTTCCTCGTGCTGAGCGCCGGGGTCTCCAACGCCTTCTTGTCGGCCGACCTGTTCAACCTGTTCGTGGGCTTTGAGATCCTGCTGGTCTCGTCGTACGTGCTGATCACCCTCGGCGGAACGGGCGCGCGGGTGCGCTCGGGAACCATCTACATCGTCGTCAGCCTGATCTCGTCGGTCGTGTTCCTCATCGCGATCGCCTGCGTCTACGCCGCGACCGGCACCGTGAACCTCGCGGCGCTGTCGGGCCGCATCGCCGACCTGCCGCCGGAGATCGCCAACCTCCTGCAGCTCTTGCTGCTCACGACGTTCTGCATCAAGGCCGCCGTCTTCCCGCTGTCGGCGTGGCTGCCCGACTCGTACCCGACCGCTCCGGCACCCGTCACCGCGGTGTTCGCGGGCCTGCTGACGAAGGTCGGCATCTACGCGATCATCCGCACCCAGACGCTGCTCTTCCCCGACAACGACCTGCGCACCCTGCTGCTGTGGGCCGCGGTGTTCACGATGGTCGTCGGCATCCTGGGCGCCGTCGCGCAGTCCGACATCAAGCGCATCCTGTCGTTCACGCTGGTCAGCCACATCGGCTACATGCTCTTCGGCGTCGCGGTCGGCAGCGCGGGCTCGCTGTCGGGCGCGATCTTCTACATCGCGCACCACATCACGGTCCAGACGACACTGTTCCTCGTCGCGGGCCTCATCGAGTACCGCAGCAGCACGACGTCGCTGGACAGGCTGGGCGGCCTCGCCCGCGCCGCACCCGTGCTGTCGATCATGTTCTTCGTCCCCGCCATGAATCTGGCCGGCATCCCGCCATTCTCGGGCTTCCTGGGCAAGCTGGCCCTGGTGCAGGCCGGCGTCGCCGACGACCGCTGGCTGTCGTACGTCGGCGTCGCGGCCGCGATCGTCACGAGCCTGCTGACGCTGTACGCGATCGCGAAGGTCTGGAACCGCGCCTTCTGGCGGCCCGCCGAGCCGGATGACGGGTCGGGCGACGACCTGGGTCACGACTCGCACGGCGGCTCGCTGCACGGGCGGGCCGGCGTCTCGACCAAGACCGAGCGCACCAGCACCTGGAAGGTCGCCGACACGCAGCCGCGGCTCCCCCTGGGCATGGTCGTCCCGACGCTGATGCTGGTCGGGTGCTCCGTCGCCCTCACGGTCGTCGCGGGGCCCCTGCTGGCCTTCACGGCCCGGGCGGCCGAGGAGCTCCAGGGCCGCAGCGCCTACGTCGTCGCGGTGCTGGGCGGCGGCGGATGATGCGCGCCGCGCTGGTCCGGCTGCCCGCCGTCGCGACCCTCACGATCCTGTGGATGCTGCTGTGGGGCGGCATCACGCCGCTGCTCGTGGTCGGCGGCGTCCTGGTGTCGGTGCTCGTCATGACGGTGTTCCCGTTTCCGCCCGTCGGCTGGAAGGGGCGGCTGCGGCCGTGGCCGACGGTCACGCTCGTCACGATCTTCGTCGTCGACCTGCTCGTCGCGAGCGTGCAGGTGGCCTGGATCGCCATTCGTCCGGCCGCTCCCCCACGCAGCGCGGTCATCCGCGTCGACATGGTGACCCGGTCCGAGCTGCTGTTGACGCTCACGGTCGAGCTCGTGTCGCTCGTGCCCGGCTCGCTGCTGATCGAGCTCGACAGCGAGCACGGGCACGCCTGGCTGCACCTGCTCGACGGCAGCACGCCGGCGAAGATCGAACAGGCCCGCGCCCGGGCGCTCGCCCAGGAACGACGCGTCATCGCGGCGCTCGGCTCCGATGCCGAGCTGACCGCCTGCCGAGGAGGAACCGCATGATCGTCGTCGGCACCGTCTGCGCCGTCCTGATGTCGATCACGGGCGTGCTGTGCATCGTCCGCATCGTCCGCGGGCCGACGATGCTCGACCGCACCGTCGCGACGGACGTCTTCGTGTCGGCCAGCGCGGGGGCGATCGGCATCGAGGCGGCGGTCGGCCGGCACGACACGACGCTGTCGATCCTCGTCGTCCTCGCCCTCGTGGGCTTCCTCGGCTCGGTCAGCATCGCGCGCTTCGCGGCCCCCGACACCGACCGCTCGGCGCACGACGATGAGCGGCCGGGCGAACAGGAACGCGACGGGGAGGGGCCCCGATGATCGACGTCCTCGCTGGCACGCTGCTGATCTCCGGCGCCCTGCTGGCCACCGTCGCGGCGATCGGCATCGTCCGCTTCCCCGACGTCCTGAGCCGCATGCACGCCGCGACGAAGCCGCAGACCGTGGGCCTGCTGCTGATCCTCGCGGGTCTGGCGCTGCGGCTGCAGGATCTCAAGGCCATCACGATCCTGGCGCTCATCGCGCTGTTCCAGCTGCTGACCGCACCGGTGTCGGCGCACATGGTGGGCCGGGCGGCGTTCCGCACGGGCCTCGCGCACCCGGAGCGGCTCGCGGTCTGCGAGTTCGACGCCGACGACCAGCCCAGATCTGGGTGAACCGGGGCTGGGTGGCCCGACGCGATAGGTTCGTGTCGTGCGTATCGCGACCTGGAACGTCAACTCCATCCGCAGCCGCATCGACCGCGTGACCGGCTTCCTCGAGCGTCACGACATCGATGTCCTCGCCATCCAGGAGACCAAGTGCCGGGAGGACCAGTTCCCCGGGCTCGAGCTGTCCGCGATGGGCTACGAGTTCGTGCACCGCGGACTGAGCCAGTGGAACGGCGTCGCGCTGATCTCTCGGGTCGGCCTGGAGGACGTCGCGACGCAGTTCGCCGACGACCAGCCGCTGTTCGGTGACCCCGAGATCGTCGAGGCCCGATCGATCGGTGCCACGTGCGGCGGCGTCCGGGTGTGGAGCTTCTACGTGCCCAACGGCCGCGAGGTCGGCCACCCGCACTACGCGTACAAGCTGGAGTGGCTCGAGCGGCTGCGCCAGGCGTCCGCCGCGTGGCTCGCCGACGACCCCGACGCCCAGATCGCGCTGACGGGCGACTGGAACGTGGCCCCGCAGGACGACGACGTGTGGGACATGTCGGTCTTCGAGGGCCACACCCACGTGTCACAGCCGGAGCGCGACGCGTTCCACGCGATCGTCGACGCGGGCTTCGCCGACGTCGTCCGCCCGCACACGCCCGGTCCCGGCGTCTACACGTACTGGGACTACCAGCAGCTCGCCTTTCCCAAGAAGCGCGGACTCCGCATCGACTTCATCCTGGCCTCCCGCGCGCTCGCCGCCCGCGTCGACACCGCGTGGATCGACCGCGAGGAGCGCAAGGGCAAGGGTGCGAGCGACCACGCCCCCGTCGTCATCGAGATCGCGGACGCATGACCGTCCAGCCCACGACCACGCCGACACCCCGGCTGCCCGCCCACCTCGCCGACCTCGCCGACTCAGGCGTCGTGTCGGGATCCCGGCTCGCGGCGACGCTGCTGCGCTACGAGTACGTCGAGTCAGCCGAGCTGCTGGCCCGCATGGCGTCGCGCGGCCACTACGGCGTCGACGAGATCGCCGGCATGGCGGCCGAGGCCACGGCCGGACGCGCACCCGGCGCCGAGGCGCTGGCGCCGCTGCACGCCCCGTCGCTGTACGCGTTCGCGTACCTGGTGCTGGGCCAGGCCTTCGGCAGCGACGGCAACTTCCGCACCGCGGCCGACCTGTTCGCCCTGGCACGGACGATCGCCGACCGCGACGGCCAGCCGTACGAGTACGACCGCCAGGACGTCCAGGCCCACCTCGCGGTCGGGCGCATCGACTACGTCCGCCGTCACACGTCGCACGAGAACCCCGACGTCGCGACCAACAGCGCCGAGTCCTGGTACCACTGGGCGGTCAACACCGACATCATCAACCCGTTCCGGGGCGTGGAGCCCGCCTCGCTGGAGACCTGGCAGGCCGCGTTCAACGCGCCGTTCGTCGATCGAGGCCTGGCACCCATGCGCTTCGAGGCGACCGACTCGCCCTTCGACACCGTCCGCGCCGAGGGGGCGGTCGCCGGATCCGTCGACGGGCCGCTCATCAGCATCGTCATGCCGGTCTACTCGCCGACCGAGAGCCTGCTGACCGCGACCCGGTCGATCCTCGACCAGACGTACGGCAACGTCGAGATCGTCGTGGTCGACGACCACAGCCCAGCCGGCTTCGAGCACGTCTTCGAGCAGGTGCGCGCGCTGAGCGATCGCGTCACGTACCACCGCATGCCGGTCAACGGCGGTGCCTACCGCGCCCGCAACCTCGGCCTGTCGAAGGCCCGCGGGGAGTTCGCCGGCATCCAGGACGGCGACGACTGGTCGCACCCGCAGCGCCTCGAGCGGCAGATGGCCGCCTTCGTCGACAACCCCCGGCTCGTCGCGACCCTGTCGAAGTCGATCCGGCTGCACACCGACCTCTACATCACGCGCGTCGGCTCCCTGCCGTTCGCGCACAACGCCCCGTCGCTGCTGTTCCGCCGCGAGCTCGTGCTCGACCGGCTCGGCTACTTCGACGAGATGCGCAAGGCAGCCGACACCGAGTACATCGAGCGCATCGCGGCGGTCTTCGGCCGCGACGCCGTCACGACGCTCAAGGAACCCCTGTCGCTCTACCAGCTGACCGACGGATCGCTCTCGCGCGAGGACTTCCGGCCCAGCTGGCACCGGCCGGCCCGCGTCTCGTACCACTCGGCGTTCCGCCACTGGCACCAGTCGATCGCGGCCGGGCGGGCCACGCCCATGACGCCCGATGCGCAGGGCCGGCGCGCGTTCCCGGCGCCGCCGGAGCTTGAGGGCACGACGTACCCGAACCCCACGCCCGACGTCGTGGTGCTGGCCGACCCCCGGCCCGGGCTCCAGGCCTTCACGGGGCTCGCGGACGAGATCTCCGCGATCGCGGGAGCCGGCCTGACGGTCGGCGTGGCCCGCGCCGACACCCTCCGGTTCGCCTCGCGCCAGCGCCACTACCCCCGCTCGGACGTCCTCGAGCTGATGGCCCGCGGTGTCACGTCGTGGATGCTGCTGGGTGCTCCCGTCACCCCACGGGTGCTGCTCGTGCACGACGTCGAGCTGCTGGCGCTGCCGAGATCCGCCGACGCCGTCGCGATGCGGCCCGAGCGGGTCGTCGTGATCGCCGACCGTCCGCCCGTGACCGGCGAGGCGCCGCGCGTCTCGTGGGACCCCGCGCACGTCGAGTCCGTCGTCCGCACGATGTTCGACCGCGAGACCGAGTGGATACCCGCGACCGACGAGATCGGCGCCGCGATCGCCGCCGCCGGCGCCACGGGAACGGTGCACCCGTCCCACCTCATGGAGGTCGCCACCGTCGCCCGGTTCCCACGTCGGCTGCTGCCTGGCACCACCCCGGTCGTCGGCGTCGTCGACAGCTCGGCCTACCGCGTCGAGCAGGCCGACCGGCGCCGACTCAAGGCGCTCGTCCCGACCGGCAGGGGGCTCGACGTCCGCGTGCTGGAGGACGAGCCACGCCCAACGCTGCGAGCCGATGCGCTGGCCTTCCGCAGCGACGAGATCGACGCGACGGCGTTCTACGACCAGTGCGACATCGTCATCGTCCCTGCCCCTCGCGTCAGCGGCTCGACGCTCCTGCGGCCGGCGATCGAGGCGATGGCGCGCGGCTGCGTCGTGATCGTCGATCCCGCGCTGCGTCCGCTGCTGGGCGAGGCCGCGCTGTACCTCGAGGGCGACGTCGACCGCCTCGTGTCGGGCCTGACCGGCGATCCCGCGGCGTTCGCCGCGCAGCAGCAGCGGTCGCTGCGCTTCTGCCAGACTGAGCTATCCACCGAGGCATACGCCGCCGTCATCACGTCACTGACCCCAGGGGGATCCCGATGAGCAGCACCCAGACCAGCGCGAAGGCGATCGTGCGCCGACTGATCGCGCAGCGCACCCTCGTGCTCGCCGTCGCGACGGCCGTCCTGGTCGTCCTGGGACTCCTCGCCGTGCTGACCGATGAGTACGACCTCGCGCTGGTGTGCATCTTGTTCCTCCAGGCCGTCATCGCCGCCTACCTCGTGACGGCTCCGGAGTCCGGCGCCGCGACCACGGGCACGACGCACGCCCAGGCAGCGGTCGACCGGGCCTCGGCCCGCACGCTCGCCGACATCGCGCACGCCCGCCAGTCGATCCTCGACGCGATCGCCGAGCTCGACGCCGCGAAGAAGTGACCTCCCCCGCGCCCGAGCCCGTCCAGATCATCGCGGCGAGCCTCCACGGGATCGACGTCACGGGTGGCGGCAGCACGCTGCGGCTGACTGGCACGTGCCGGCGGCCCGGCACCGACGGCGAGCAGCCGGCCGACCAGGTGCTCGTGCTGCACTGGCTCGACGCCCATGGCAAGGATGCCGTCGACGTCGTCACCGAGCCGCGGCTGCGCTACGAGGACGGCGCGTACCGCTGGACCGGATTCGTCGCCGACGTGCCGATCGACGAGATCCCGGTGGGCACGACGGGGCTCGACGTCGCCCTGCTGGCGCCCGACGGCGCGGGCGAGGCGTCCCGCGTGCCCGTCGGGGCCGCTCCGGGAGCCCTCGCGGCATCGCGTCCGATCGTGGCGTCCGGTCGCCGCCTGCAGCTGTTCCCGTCGGCGTCCGAGCGCGCGGAGATCCTGGCGCAGGAGTACCCGGCGGGGCTCTCCGGGATGCGATGGCGGGGCAGGCTGTTCGCACGGTGGGCCAAGGACGCGGTCCGCCGGCGCCCGTTCTCCTCCGTCCAGCCGCTGCGGCTCCTGACCCGCCCGTTCTTCCTTCGGCGCGAGATCTGGCTCGTCGGCGAGCGGGCCGACACGGCGCGCGACAACGGCTACCACCTGTTCACGTACCTGCGCCGCGAGCGGCCCGACGTGCGCGCGTACTACGTGCTCGACCCGTCCAGCGACCGCTTCGCGGAGCTGTCCCGACTCGGGCGGGTCGTCCGGCACTCGTCGTGGCGCCACCGGGTGCTGATGGTGCACGCGACCGTCCTGGCGAACGCCTACTCGGTCAAGCACATGGTGCCGTCACGGTGGAAGAAGCAGCACTACATGCGTCAGCTGAACTGGCGCACGGGCGCGTACCGCGTCTACCTCAAGCACGGCATCAACGACAAGACCAAGGACGTCCGCCGGCGCACGGGCGGGTACGACCTGTACCTGACGGCGAGCCGCGCCGAGTCCGACGCGGTGCGGCTGACGTCGGGCTACGACCAGCAGATCGCCGAGACGGGCCTGCCGCGCTTCGACGCGCTGGTGCCGACGCCGCCGAGCCGCACCATCCTGTTCATGCCGACATGGCGGCGCTACCTCGCGCCCAAGCTGTTCGGCGACGGTGCCAGCGGCGAGCAGCCCTTCGACGGCTCGACGTACCAGCGCTTCGTCGACGGGCTGCTGTCGTCCCCGCGGCTGCACGCGCTGCTCGCCGAGCACGACCACCGGCTCGAGTTCATGCCGCACTACAACCTGCGCGAGGAGTACGTCGACCCGTCGCTGGGAGGCGACCGCGTCACGGTGCTCGACGGCGGTGCGTCCGACATCCAGGACGTCATGCGGCGCTGCGACCTGTTCCTGACCGACTACTCCTCGGTGCACTTCGACCTCGCCTATCTGGGCACCCCGCTGGTCTACACGCACTTCGACCGCGAGGAGTTCTCCGCCGGCCACGCCGAGCCGTCATGGTTCGACCACGAGCGCGACGGCTTCGGACCCGTGACCCACGACATCGAGTCGACGATCGACGCGATCGAGCACTACGTGCGCGCCGGCAACGTCCGCGAGCCCGAGTACGACGAGCGCGCCCGCCGGCTCTTCACCTTCCACGACCGCGACAACTCCCGCCGCACCGTCGAGGCCATCGAGCACCTCGTCCGCACCCGCGGCATCACCTGAGCTCTGCCGGTGGCCGTGGTTTACCCGGTTAACCTGGTGAACCACGACCCCACCGGGCATCTTTACCCGGTGCGGCGCACGTTTGCCCGTTGCGGTGCGGGCGCGAGGGAGATGTGCGTGACGTTCTTGGCGTAGATCCGGCGGGACTGCTGGCGGTCACGCTCGATGCGTGCGGCGGTCGCGCTGCGCACGGCAGGATGCATGTCGTCCCATGTCCATCTCGACATCCCCACCGACTCGCCGCGCACGGTGTCCTCGCGGCGCTTCTCCCTGACGAGGACCATGCCTGGGTCGCGGGGATCAGGGTTCAGCCGTCCGTACTTGACCCGGCCGTCGAACTCCCCGGTGTGCCGGTCGGGTATCCACGCGAAGTCGGTGCGCGCCACCTGACGACCCCCGTGGTCGGTCACGATGACCTGCGTGTCGGGCCGGGGGATGCCTTCTCGCCAGAACATGAACAGCGACCGCGACTCACCCGGGGTCTCGCAGCGCTCGTCGGCGAGCCGGAGTGCCAGGCGGGCGTGCCGGCTCCCGGGCCAGCGGGAGAAGCGCTCGCCCAGCTCGACGAGCTGCTCGCGGGTGCATCTCTCGGCGTGCATCATCGAGCTCACGGTGACGAGTCCGGACTCCGTCGTCGACAGGCACGCGGACTCGAAGGACGCCCGCGCGGCCCGGACGACGAGTCGCCCGTCCACCTCGACCAGGTCCGCGTCGTCGAGATCGCCGACGTGCCACTGCACCCCCGCCTCCTGCCTGCCGTGACGTCCATCGAGGCGGGTGAGGTGGACGGTGCGCAGGTCGATGCCGAACGTCCCTGTGGGGTCGTGGGCCAGGACGGCCGAGTGGTGCGACAGCGCCACTCCCGGCCCGATGCGGTCGGCCACCGAATAGGCGATGAGGACGTGGCGCTGCTCCGGCGTCATCAGTCCGACGAGCGGCGCCGGCGCGTACGTGCCGTGGCGGAGCCTCACCAGGCGCCCGTCCCGGCACGCGGCCGCTATGTCGGCGTCCCGGAAGCCTGCGTCCAGGAGGTCGTGCCGGAAGAAGTAACCACCGCGGTGATTGGCCAGGGCCATGAAGATGTCGTCCATGGCTCGAGCGTCGTCCGGCCCGACGGTGATCGCTTCGTCGAGAGCCTGGGCTGTGGACGATGCGGCGTCCGGCCGCCTCCTGTGGACAGCCGACTCGACCGGGCACCCCACCACCTCGCCGGGCAAAGTCACCCGGTGGGGTCGTGGTTTACCCGGTTAACCGGGTAAACCGAAGGGCCGCGGGCTAGGGGAGCTTGGCGCCGAAGTCGCCGTCGGTGGCGTCGTAGAGGGCGTCGGCCAGCTGGGCCTGGGCGCTGTCGACGAACGACTTGGTGACGTGGGTGCCCTGGCGGTAGACCAGGACGTTGCCGATGACCGCGGAGCACCGGGCTCCGTCGGGGCAGATCGTGTCGGTCATGTCGATCGTCGTGA
The DNA here is from genome assembly GCA_025964895.1 of Aeromicrobium sp. Taxonomy (GTDB): domain Bacteria; phylum Actinomycetota; class Actinomycetes; order Propionibacteriales; family Nocardioidaceae; genus Aeromicrobium. Next base: position 10,479 of record JAOPXY010000103.1, on the reverse strand, counting down.
CGCCCGGCACCTCTTTGGCGGCCTGCAACGCAGCCGGGGCACCCGACGCCGCGATGCCCCTGTCGCGGTCGAAGGCGCACGCCGGCAGGTTCGTCGGATTCTGCGCGACGCACTCGTACACCGGCTCGGTCGACGGTGCGGGGTTGTCGAGCAGTGCCGTCACGGGGATGCCTGCCTGCGTCAGCGTCGACCAGTAGGACGCCATGCCGGCTGCCATCGCGTCCTGCGTGGCGTCCTTGTCGTCGGTCTTGCCCTCCGGCAGCGCGTCCCGCATGCGGTGCGACGCGATGACGAGATCGGGCTTCATCTCCAAGATGTCCCGCAGCGCCGCCTTGCCCCACGCGCGGCAGTCGACCCTGTTGGGTCGGTCGATGCTGGCGTCGGTGAACGGGCAGGCCGACTTCGTGATCTGGATGAGCTCGAAGCCCTCGTCCTTCGCGATCAGGTCGAGGGCCGTCTGCCACTGCGCGATCTTCGAGTCGCCGATGATGACGACCTTTCGGTCGGCGTCCTTCTCACCCCAGTAGCAGGGCTTGGGCGTCGCGTCGCCGTTCTTGACCTGGCAGCCGGAGCCGTCGCTGTAGAACGCGGGGCGATCGTCGACCGCCTCGGTCGCGAGCGGGCGCATCGCGTCGACGGACTTGATGTCGCTCCAGACGACGTCCTTGCGCGCCGGGTCGAGCAGGGCGGCGGCGCCCACCGCATCGTTGGGCTCGGCTTTCGTCACGTCCGAGCCCACGTTGACCGACGCGCTCAGCAGGTACCCCACCCCAACGCCGATCGCGGTGAGCGCGAGACCCAGGCCGATCGCCCGGCCGGTCGGCTTGAACCCCGACCCGAATCGCACGGGGTTCTCGATGAAGCGGTTGCTCAGGTAGGCGGGCACGACCGACAGGATCATCAGCACGATGACGTACCGCAGGCGCATGTCGGGCCGCTCGGCCTGCGCGGCGATCAGGATCGGCCAGTGCCACAGGTAGATGGAGTACGACAGGCCACCGATCCACACCATCGGCGCGAGGCTCAGCAGCCGCTGCGGCGAGAACGGCGTCGTGCTGAGCCCGCTCGCGATCATGAGGGCCGCGCCGACTGTCGGCACCAGCGCGTTCGTGCCGGGCCACGTCGTCGCCTCGTCGAAGACGAAGACGGCGTACAGGATCATGGCGATGCCCACCCAGCCGCCGATCGCGCGCAGCAGCGACGGGATCCGCTCGACTCGCACCGCGGCCAGGGCCAGCAGGGCGCCGAGGCCCAGCTCCCAGATGCGGGTCGTCGAGACGAAGTAGGCCGTCGCGGGGCTGTCGGACGTCTGCTGCACCGAGTACGCGAACGATGCGACCGTCGCGACGCCCAGCACGACGAAGGCGCCCTGCTTCCAGCGCCTGGCCGCGAGGATGCCGATGACGAGCATCAGGATCGGCCAGACGACGTAGAACTGCTCCTCGACCGCGAGCGACCAGTAGTGCTGGACGGGCGACTTGCCGACGTCCTCGGCGAGGTAGTCGACCCCGCGATCGGCCAGGCGCCAGTTGACGACGTACAGCGCCGCCGAGACGATGTCGCCGCCGAAGTCCTTGCGCTGCGTGATCGGCAGGTACAGGTAGGTGACGAGCGCCGAGAAGGCCAGCACGGTGGCGCTGGCCGGCAGCAGGCGCTTCATGCGGCGGGCCCAGAAGTTCGCGAGGCTGACCCGGCCCGTGCGGGACACCTCACGAGCCAGCAGGCCCGTGATCAGGAAGCCCGACAGCACGAAGAACACGTCGACACCCACGAAACCGCCGGCCATGAACGGGACGCCGGCGTGGCCGATCAGCACCGAGCCGACCGCGATCGTGCGCATCCCCTCGATGTCGAGGCGGATCGTGCGGCCGTGGTCGGGCTTCGTCGTCGGAGTCGCGGCTCCACCGGAACGGTGCTGAGCAATGGTCATGCGCGGCGGTCCCATCTGGGCTGGAGGGGTGCGGGCTGGAGCGCGTGCGGACTGGTGGGCCGTGGGCCTCGCACAGGTTATCCGATCGGGCGAAGGGCTCCGAGACGGCGCCGCTCGCTAGGATCGGCACGACCCCGGCACGCTCCCCTCAGAACAGGACCCCGCGTTGTCCATCGACATGGCGATCATCGGCCTCGGCTACGTCGGCCTCCCTCTCGCCCAGCAGGCTGCCCGCTCGGGCCTGACCGTCGTGGGCTTCGACGTCGACGCCGCGATGGTCGAGACGTTGACCAGCGGGCGCAGCCACATCGACGACCTGTCGGACGCCGACGTCGCCGAGATGCTCGAGCTGGGGTTCACGGCGTCGACCGACGAGTCGGTGCTGGCCGGCGCCGACGCCATCGTGATCTGCGTCCCGACCCCCCTGTCGCTCGACGGCGAACCGGATCTCGGTCCGGTCATCTCCGCGACGACCACGATCGCCCGACAGCTGCGCCCCGGCCACCTCGTCGTGCTCGAGTCGACGACGTACCCGGGCACGACCGACGAGGTAGTCCGGCCCATTCTCGAACGGCACGGTCTTGAGGGCGGTCTGGTCGCGGGTGCGGACTTCCACCTCGCCTTCAGCCCCGAGCGGGTCGACCCGGGCAACGCGGTCTACGGCATCGCGAACACGCCCAAGGTCGTCGGCGGCCACACGCCTGCGTGCACCGACGTCGCGGCGGCGTTCTACGGACGCTTCATCGACACCGTCGTCCCGTCGACGGGCACCCGCGAGGCGGAGATGACCAAGCTGCTGGAGAACACGTATCGGCACATCAACATCGCGCTGGTCAACGAGATGGCGCAGTTCTGCCACGAGATGGACATCGACCTGTGGGAGGTCATCCGCAACGCGGCAACCAAGCCGTTCGGCTTCCAGGCGTTCTACCCCGGGCCCGGGGTCGGCGGCCACTGCATCCCGATCGACCCGAACTACCTGTCGTTCAAGGTGCGGTCGACGCTCGGCCGGCCGTTCCAGTTCGTCGAGCTGGCGCAGTCGATCAACCTGCAGATGCCGGCGTACGTCGTCGAGCGCATCGCCGACCTGCTGAACGACGAGGGCAAGGCGCTGCGTGGCTCGACGATCCTGCTGCTCGGCGTCACGTACAAGCCCAACATCGCCGACCAGCGCGAGTCGCCCGCGACACCGCTCGCGGCACTGCTGCTGGCGAAGGGCGCTCATCTGGTGTTCCACGATCCGCATGTCGAGACGTGGACGCCGGGCGGTGCCACGGTGCCACGCGCCGACGACCTCGACGAGGCCCTGCGCTCGGCCGACGTGTCGGTGCTGCTGCAGAACCACCGCGCCTACGACCTGCCCCACCTGGCCTCGACCGCCAAGAAGCTGTTCGACACCAAGGGCGCCACGGACTCCCCCGGCGTCGAGCGCCTCTAGCGGCGCAGGCCGGCGACGAACTCGGCGAACGCCTCCGTCGAGAGCACGTCTCGCGCGTAGGCCTCGCCCCTGGCCCGCTGCGCTCCGAACGCGGCCGGGTCGGCGACCAGCGCGTCGACGACCGCGCGGACGTGCTCGGGCTCGGCGTACAACGCGGCATCGCCGAACACGGGGCGGTGGCGAGGGTCGACGACCAGCACGGCTCCGGCCGCCAGCGCCGACAGCATGGGCCAGGTCGCGCCGGCGCCCCAGGCGTCGGGCGCGTACCCGACGTACACGTCGAGGCCGGCCAGGAACTCCTCCAGCGGGACGCCGGAGACGACCGACCAGCTCGCCGGCATAGGATTCTTCTTGAACAGCTTCGCGACAACCTCGTCGTCGTCGAGCAGCCGGATGTCCCAGCCCGCGTCGGGCGGGAGGCACTGCAGCAGCTTGGCGCCGGGCAGGCGGTTCTTGCCGAGCTTCTCGACCCGCGCCGTGCCGACGACGGGCGGACGATGCGGCGCGGCCGGACGATCCGCGGCGACGTCGACGACCCCGATGCCGCGCGACGGCAGGATCGTACCCATGGCACCGGCGGCCCGCAGGTCGGACGCCACCTCGTCGTGCGCCGGGAGCCACTCGACGTCGACGCCGAACAGGTCGCGGCCGTGCCGCTCGACCGTCGGCACGTCGTACAGCGCGAAGCCCTTGTCGTGGCTGCGCGGTGAGCTGCCAGCGGCGACGACGAGCCGGTCGGTCGTGACCCGCACGCCGTCCGCGCTGCGCGGGAACATCAGCAGCTCGGGCGAGTCGATCATCGTGACGGCGGCGTGCACCGGCTCGCTCCACACGAGCCAGCCGAGCCCCCCGTCGGCGCGCAGCTGCCGCAGCTCGTCGTGGGAGGCGCGCCGCATCCGGTAGGCGTGCCGCAGGTTCAGCGACTGTCCCGCGTACACGGACAAGCCGGCGTCGAGCAGGGCCCGTACGCGCCGCGGCGCCCCGTCGTAGCGGTTGATGCCGATGCGCCAGTCGGCGACGTACGCGATGTCGCACCGCACCGTCGCCGGATCGCGCTCCAGGAAGCTGGCGGGAGCCGGGAAGATGCGCGGACCGGCCGGGTCGAGCACCGGCGATGCCGTGCCGGCCTCGATCCGGTCGTGCCAGAAGTCGTACGAGTACCCGTAGAAGTCGCGGGTCGCCGCGCGCCAGCCGAAGGAAAAGTCGTCGCGCGACAGGGAGTCGGACGTCAGCTGGGCCACCGCGAGGACGTCCGGCAGGATCACGATCGCCTCCTCGCCGTACGTCGACTCGAGGCGCTCGCGGAACTCGGAGTCTGCGTCCTTGCGGACGGGGTCGAAGCCGCCCAACCGCGCCATGACGGCCTCGCGCCGGAACATCATCGACGACGCGTTGACCCGCGTCGCGGCGTAGCCGACCCGGTTCAGGACCAGCTCCGGCGACATGCGGACCCACGAGCTGAGCGATGCGATCGCGTCGGGCCGGGCGGCCAGCGCCGTGACCTGACGGGCCAGGCGCTCGGGGTGGGCCCAGTCGTCGGAGTCGTGGAACGTGACGAGCTCGCCGCACGCCTGCGCCATCGCGTGGTTGCGGATCGGGTACGTGCCGCCGTTGCGCGGCATGCGCAGCACCCTGATTCGGGCATCCCAGTCGGCGACCGCGTCGATCGTGGCCGTGAACCGCGCAGGCGAGCAGTCGTCGACCACGAGCAGCTCCAGGTTCGTCCACGTCTGGGCCAGCACCGAGCGCACCGCGGTCTCGAAGCTCGCATCGGGCGCATAAACCGACATCACGACGCTGACCAGGGGCTCGCCGTCGACGGGCCGGGGGGCACTGGCGACCTCGAGGCAGTCGAACGGCGGACGGTCCGTGTCGTCGAGGCGGACGGGCGCCACGCCCTCCGGCGCGAAGATCTCGGTGAACGACGCGCTCCACGCGGCCGCGTCGAAGGCTGCGCCCGTCGCCGGCGGACCGAGCCGGTCGGTGCGGATGATCCAGCGCAGGTGGTCGTCGGCGAGCTCGGGCTCGGCGGCCAGCAGCGCGTCGACGTACGCCCGTTCGCCGGCGGCCTCGTTGGTCTGGACCAGCAGGCGCGGGAAGCCGGTCGGCTGGTCGTCGACGGGGCCCAGCGCGTGCGCGAAGCGGTGCAGACGGGCCGAGAGCTCGTAGCCGCCGTCCCCATCGCCGCGGTAGTGCTTGCCGATCAGGGCCTGCGCCAGCGCGCCGATCGCACGCGGCTCGTACGCCGCGGCCAGCTCGGCGGACGCGCGAGGAGCGCCCGAGGCCAGGAAGCGGTCGCACGCCTCCAGGACGTCGGCGAACGCCTCCCGGTTCTGCGTCGCCATCAGGGCCAGGAGGTCAGGCGCACCGGGAAACCCGAACCGCAGGGCGTGCGACGCCACCGCGTACGGGTCGACGTCGATGTAGGTGGCCTGCTCGCGCAGCACGTCGATGTCGTCGGTCACGCAGGCTCCCGGTCAGGCTCGTCCGTCAGTGTGGGCGGTCGCCGAAATCCTAGTCGCGGCGGCTCGCGCGTCCCGAGCGTGGGGGGATTCCCAGGAGAACCCCGGAAGCTTCCTGGGACATGCCCGGAAACCGGCACCCCACCCCGGTCGCAACAGGGGCTAGGTGCCGGAGAACGGTGCCAACCCCGTTGAGCGCCGTCGTCCAGCGCCGCCGTCCAGCGGCAGAACCCGGGGTTATCCTGGGAAACCGCGCCCCGGGTCCGGACGGCGGGCTCAGCTGCCCCAGGTGGGGCGCAGGGGCCAGCTCGCGTTGCCGTGCTCGTCGGGCTTGACCGCGAGGACGTGGTGCAGCTCGATCTCATTGCGCTCGAAGGCGAGGCGCGAGCCGGCCATGTAGATGCCCCACACCTTCGCGCGGCCCAGCGTGACCTCGGCCAGCGCCTCGTCCCAGTGCTCGACGAGGTTGTCGCACCAGCCCTTGAGGGTCATGGCGTAGTGCTCGCGGAGGTTCTCGACGTGCCGCACCTCGAGGCCGACGTCCTGCGCGGCCACCGTGATGCGCCCGACGCCGGTCAGCTCGCCGTCGGGGAAGACGTAGCGGTCGATGAACGCACCGGTCGTCGTGGTCTTGTTGTTGGGACGTGTGATGCAGTGGTTCAGCAGGCGTCCGCCGACCCGCAGCTTGCTGTGCAGGAAGGCGAAGTAGTCGCCGTACTGCTTGACGCCGATGTGCTCGGTCAGTCCGATCGAGCTGATCGCGTCGAAATCGGTCTCCGACACGTCGCGGTAGTCCAGGAACCGCACCTCCGCGAGGTGGTCGAGGCCCTGGCGCTTGATCTCCTCCTGAGCCCATGCGGCCTGCTCGCGCGACAATGTCACGCCGAGCGCCTTGACCCCGTAGTGCTTCGCGGCGTGGCGCACCATGCCGCCCCAGCCGCAGCCGATGTCGAGCAGCCGCTGGCCGGGCTGCAGGTCGAGCTTGCGGGCGATGAGGTCGTACTTCTCGTACTGTGCCTCCTCCAGCGTCGCGTCGGCCGACGGGTACACCGCGCACGTGTACGTCATGGAGTCGCCCAGCACGAGCTCGTAGAAGCGGTTGGAGACGTCGTAGTGGTGGTGGATCGCCTCGGCGTCGCGCTTCTTGTTATGGCGCAACCCCTCGAGGGCCCGGCGCCACTTGGGCAGGTGCTCCTCGGCTGGGGGCGGCGGAGGCTTGAGGTTGCCGAAGCCCAGGCTGCGGACGATCTGGACCATCTCGGCGGCCGAGGGCACCTTGAACCGCAGCTGGCTCATGATGAGCACCATGGCGTCGTAGGGATCGCCCGGGTGGACGCCGTCGAGCTCGAGGTCGCCGGCCACGTAGGCGCGGGCGAAGCCCAGGTCGCCGGGTGCCGTCATGAGATAGGACAGGCCCCGCTCGTTGAGCAGGCGGAGCGTAAAGGGGGCCTCGACGGGCCCGGCCGAGCTGCCGTCGAAGGCCTCGAACCGGAACGGCAGGCCGTCCTTCATGAGTCGGCCCAGGGCATCGGCGATCGACAGGCGAACGCCCACATCTGTGGTCATGAATTCCTCACCGCTTTCTCGTACAGGGTGCTGAGTCTGCTCTCCGGGTCATACCTCCGGCGAACGGCGGCCAGCACCTCACCGCCATACATCTGGTCGAACGTCTCCTGGTCGTAGAACGCCTCGGAGTAGAGCGACTTGTGGCCGCCCATCGCGTGCACGGCGTCCTCGACCCGCCGGTTCACGAGGCCGGGGGGCGAGTCGGCCGGGACCTCGACGGTGCCCCAGAAGCCCGCGTTGACGTAGATCTCGCCCGGCTCGAGCGGATAGGCCGGCCAGCGGCGGGTCGTGCGCAGCGGGCACAGCCAGACGGGGCGCATGCCGACCTCGGCGTCGAACCACTCGAGGAACTCCGGCACCTTCGCCAACGGCACCTCGATGTCCTGGATGACGCGCTCGCGGCCGGGGATCTTCTTGATCCGGTCGAGCGTCTTGACGATGCCGAGCTTCTCGTCGAGCCCGACGATCTTGTGGAAGACGTCGCTACGGCGGTACCGCGCCGGCCACAGCCGACGGATCCACGGCGTCTGGGCGCCGAATGCGCCCGAGCACCAGAACCAGTCGGTGTCCCAGCGCCAGATGTAGTCGTTCATCGTCAGCGCATCGGTCTCGCGCTGCTGGATCGAGCGGTAGTAGACCTGCTGGCCCGTGTAGTCGCTGACCGTCTGCCGCGTGGACGACAACGAGTCGGTGAACGTCGCGAGCGTCAGGTAGATCTCGTCGGGGGTGAACGCCGTGCCGTCGAGGCCGTCGACCCGCTCGCCATGCCACTCGCCGCTGAGGGTGATCGACTCGATGGCCCGGACCGCCGCAGCCGCGTCGGCCATGCGGACGTGCCGCAGCCGCACGAACGGCGGCACCTGCTCGAGCCTGATCCTGAGCCGGGTCGCGTACCCCAGGCTGCCGTAGGAGTTCGGGAAGGCCTCGAACAGATCGGCGTGCTCGCCGTCGGGCGTCGCCGTGACGATCTCGCCGGACCCGGTCAGGATGTCCATCTCGAGCACCGACTCGTGCGGCAGCCCGTTGCGGAACGACGTCGACTCGATGCCGAGGCCCGTCACGGCCCCACCGAGCGTGATGGTGCGCAGCTGCGGCACGACGTACGGGATGAGCCCGTGCGGCAGGGTCTCGGCGACGAGCTGCTCGTAGGTGCAGATGCCCTGCACGTCGGCCGTGCCGGCGACCAGGTCGATCGCGATGACGCCGTCGAGCCCGCTGACGTCGAGCCCGGGGACCGTGTGATCGGCGCGAGGGCGGAAGAGGTTCGACGTCTTCTTGGCGAGGCGTACGCGGGCACCTGCCGGGATCGTCCGGTAGGACTCCAGCAGACGCCTCTGCGCCTCGGCGTGGGCATGCCAACCTTTCACACCCCCAGACTAGGACCACCGGGTGACAGCAGGGTTTCCGGGGCGGTTGCGTGTGGCAACCATCACGCCACCAGCGTCTCCGGGACGACCTCGATCGCGAACGGCTCGGTCAGCAGCAACGCCTGGTCGCCAGTCGCGGTGCCGGCCTGGACGTAGGCACCGTCCACCAGCGTCCACGCCGAGATCGCCGGAGCATCGGGATCGACGACCCAGTAGTGCCGGCACCCGGCTCGCTGCAGCCGATCCTTCTTCAGCAGCAGGTCGAATGCCCGCGTGCTCGGCGACAGCACCTCGACGGCCAGCAGCGGCGCGGTCGGCAGGTCGCGCTCGCTGAAGTCGTCGACCGGCGCGACCAGCAGATCGGGCTGCATCACGGTGTCGTCCGACAGCACGACGTCGACCGGACCGAACAGGACCTTCAGATCCGGCGGATACGCCGCTCGCAGCACGAGAAAGAGCGCGGCCGCCACGTCCTGGTGACGGATGCGCGGTGCCGGGCTCACGACGAGGACCCCGTCGATGAGCTCGTAGCGGTGCCCGTCATCGGCCATCGCGTCCAGATCGGCACGGGTCAACGGCCGGCGTGGCAGCCCCAGGGGCTGCGAGGTCGCAGCGGCGGTCATGGCAGTCATGGTAGGCGGCTCCTTCGCTCATGACCACCATCGAACGTCCTGCGACGGCAGGGCTCAACCGGCCCGCTCAGGCCTGTCGGCAACCCCGTCGACCGTCAGGCCCGTGCAACGAAGCGGATCGCGGCCGCGTACCCCTCGATGCCCATGCCGACGACGACCGCGGTCGCGACGTCGCTCAGGTAGGACGTGTGGCGGAACGCCTCGCGGGCGTGGACGTTGCTGAGGTGCACCTCGACCAGCGTCCCGGTGACCTGGCTGGCGGCGTCACGGATCGCGACCGACGTATGGGTCCAGGCAGCCGCGTTGATGACGACATCGGATCCGTCGTCGGCGGCGCCGTGCAACCAGCCGATCATCTCGGCCTCGCTGTCGGTCTGGCGCACCTCGACGTCGACACCCCGCTCCCCCGCGACCTGCTCGCACCGAGCCACGAGATCGGCGTACGTCGCGGTGCCGTAGACGTCCGGCTCGCGCACGCCGAGGCGGCCCAGGTTGGGGCCGTTGAGGACGAGGACGGTCATGCGGTCACCTCTGCAGTTGCCAGATCAGCGCGGTGGCGGCGCTGGACGCACTCAGATCGTACTCACCGGCGGTCGTGAACCGCGCCTCGTCGCCAGCTGCCAGATCGGTGTCGCCGCACGTCATCGTGCCCGCCGTGACGATCACGAGGCTGCGGGGCGCCGCCGGGACGGTCACGCTCTGCCCGGGGTCGAGGCGTACGGCGAACAGTGCGGCGGGCGCGTGGACCGGGACCGTGGGCGTCAGGACGCCGGGGACGGGGTCGACGTCCACCTGGTCGTACTCGGGCTCGCCGTCGTGCTCGGACGCCAGCATCATCTGGACGAACACGAGCGGCTCCTCCGCCGAGGCGTTGCGCTCGGAGTGCCGCACTCCCGTGCCGGCGCTGAGCCGTTGCGCCGTGCCGGGGTGGATCCGGCCCGGCTCCCCCGTCGAGTCCTCGTGCAGCAGGACCCCCTCCAGGACCCAGGTCACGATCTCGACGTCGGCGTGCCAGTGCTCGTCGTACCCTCGTGCGGCGTCGATCCGCTCGGTGTTGATCGCCATCAGCGGGCCGAAGCCGATC
>JAOPXY010000081.1 GCA_025964895.1 Aeromicrobium sp. | reverse complement strand
CTTCGGCGCGATCCCGTACCGCGGCAACTCGACCGTCGTGCTCGCCGCACCGCTGTTTCACTCGTGGGGCCTGATCAACTTCGGCTTCGGGCTGTCGACCGCGCCGACGTACGTGCTGCGCCGGCGGTTCTCGGCCGAGCGGGTGCTGCAGGACATCGACGAGCACCGGGCCTCCGTGCTGGTCGTCGTGCCGCAGATGATGCAACGGCTCGTCGACGCCGACCCGGTCGCGATCGAGAAGACCGACGTGTCGTCGCTCGAGGTCACCGCGAGCAGCGGCTCGGCCCTGGCGGGTGACCTGGCCAACCGGTTCATGGACATGTTCACCGACTCGGTCTACAACTTCTACGGCGCGACCGAGACCGGCTGGGTCACGATCGCCGGCCCGAAGGACCTGCGGGAGGCGCCCGGCACCGCGGGGGTGCCGCCGTTCCGGACGACGGTCAAGATCCTGGGCCCGGACGGGCTCGAGGTGCCGCGGGGCGAGACCGGCGTCATCCATGTCGGCAACGACATGCCGTTCGGCGGATACACCGACGGCAACACCAAGTCGTTCGCGGACGGTCTCATGAGCACCGGCGACGTCGGCCACTTCGACGAGGACGGACGGCTGTTCGTCTCCGGTCGCGACGACGACATGGTGATCTCCGGCGGCGAGAACGTCTTCCCACGTGAGCTCGAGGACGCCCTGATCGATCACCCCGAGGTGTCCGACGTCGTCGTGACCGGCATCCCGGACGAGCGCCTCGGCCAGGTGCTGGCCGCCTACGTCGTGCGGCGGCCGGGGTCGTCGCTGACCGAGGCCGAGCTGACGGCGTACGCGAAGGACCGGGTCGCACGCTTCGCGGTGCCCGGCCGGACGATGTTCCTCGACGAGCTGCCACGCAATCCCACCGGCAAGGTCATGAAGCGCGAGCTGCCCGGCTTGGAGTAGGCCGCGCCGCGACCGGCGCCGCGACGAGCAGGCCCAGCACGCCGCAGCCGAGGGCCGTGGGGCCGGCGCCGGGACCGAGGGGCGACATCGGCCGGCGGGCCGGATCGACGACGACTCCCGTGACCGCCGGACCGGCACCGGGCTCCACCGCACGGACGGCCAGGTACGCCTGCGCCACGGCGTCGGCGCCGCGGGTCGCGCCCTGCGGTCGGTCGTCGACGTACCCGACCCGCAGGAGCCGCGAGTCGGGCACGGCCGACGCCGATGCCGCGTCCTCCAGCTCCTGGATCGTCAGCCGCCGGTCGCCGATCGCGTCGAGGGCCTCGGCGGTGACCCGGCGTGACGTCGCGACGGCCGCCTCGGCCGTCATGTCGATGACGGACGGATCGGCGGCGTCGACCCGCAGCACGGCCACCGCCTCGAACCGCGTCGGCATCGCGAGGTGGGCCGCGACGCCGACGCCGGTACCGATCAGCAGGCCCGCGACGAGCGTGCGCCAGCGGTGCGTCGTCCGGGCGATCAGCTCGGTCAGCGTCAGCGGCTCCACGTCCACAGTCTCGGTGGAACCGCGGACCAACGCCCCGGGTTGTCCACAGCCGGTCAGTCGCCCGTGGTGCCGTCGGCGAGCTCGCGCAGGATGTCGAGATGACCGTTGTGGCGGGCGGCCTCCTCCTCGTAGAGCGCGATGACGTCATCGACCGGCAGCGGGGCCGTCCGGGCGAGCTCCTCGCTGAGGCCGCCGACCTTCATGACCGCGGTGTCCTGGGCGTAGTGCAGCATCTGCAGCAGCACCGAGCGCTCGTCGAACCGCTCGGGGATGTCGTCGGTGCGTGCCATGCCGGCCAGCCTGCCACAATGTGCGGGTGAGCGAACCGTTGGTGATGGGCATCGAGTCGTCCTGCGACGAGACCGGTGTGGGCATCGTCCGGGGCACCGAGCTCCTGGCGCACGCGCTGAGCTCGAGCATGGAGCAGCACGTCCGGTTCGGGGGCGTCGTGCCCGAGGTCGCCAGCCGCGCGCACCTCGAGGCCATGGTCCCGACCCTGGAGCAGGCCTATGCCGAGTCCGGCATCCGCGTGCAGGACGTCGACGCGATCGCCGTGACGAGCGGTCCCGGGCTCACCGGCGCGCTCCTCGTGGGCGTCGCGGCCGCGAAGGCGCTGGCGCTCGCGCACGACAAGCCGCTCTACGGGGTCAACCACCTCGCCGCCCACGTCGCGGTCGACCAGCTCGAGCACGGACGCTTCGGCGAGCGGGTCGCGGCCCTGCTGGTCAGCGGTGGCCACACCGAGCTGTTGCTCGTCGACGACATCGTCACCGACATCACGCTGCTGGGCCAGACGATCGACGATGCGGCGGGGGAGGCGTTCGACAAGGTCGCCCGCCTCCTCGAGCTGCCGTACCCCGGCGGCCCGCACATCGACCGGGTCGCCCGCGACGGCGACCCCGCGGCGATCGCGTTCCCGCGCGGACTCACGACGGGACGCGACCTGGAGAAGCACCGCTTCGACTTCTCGTTCTCGGGCCTCAAGAGCGCCGTCGCGCGGCACGTCCAGCACGAGCAGCGCATGGGGCGGACGTTCGACACCGCCGATGTCGCGGCCTCGTTCCAGGACGCGGTGTGCGACGTGCTGACCCGCAAGGCCGTCGCGGCCTGCCGCGAGCACGACGTCGACACCCTCATCATCGGCGGCGGCGTCGCCGCCAACGCCCGGCTGCGCCACTTCGCCGAGGAGCGGGCCGCGAAGGCTGGCATCCAGGTGCGCATCCCGCGCCTGGGGCTGTGCACCGACAACGGCGCGATGGTCGCCGCCCTGGGTGCGGAGGTCGTGCGGCGTGGCATCGCGCCGTCGTCCCTCGACCTCCCGGTCGACTCCGGCATGCCCGTGACCCAGGTCGTGGCGGCGTAGTGCCTCGTCCGCACCGCTCCGCTCGCGGTCGCACCGTGGCCGCGGTCGTCCTGGCCGCGCTCGTCGTCGTCGGCGGCGCCGGCTGGTGGGCGTCGCTCGCGGAGTCCGGCCCCGAGACGTCCACGCCCAGCGCCGCCGCCGCTGCTGACGGCACGGCGCAGTCGTCCGAGCCGACCGGGTGGGTGCCGACCGATGCGGAGCGCAAGCGGGCGCGTGCCCTCGCCGACGACCTGCCGCTCGCGGACCTCGCCGGCCAGCTCATCATCGCCCGCAGCTTCTCGAACGAGAGCTCGCTCGCCCTCGTGCGCGACAAGCACTTCGCGGGTGTCATGGTCACGGGTCAGCAGATCCTCGACGTCACGACAGACGATCCGCTCGACGCCGTCAAGGCGTTCAACTCCCAGCTGCAGGAGGCCGGCGGCGACCGCGGCTTCCCCGTCATGGTGCCGATCGACCAGGAGGGCGGGCTCGTCGCGCGTCTCACCGATCCGCTGACGGTCTTCCCGACGTTCATGTCGGCCGGCGCCGCGATCGCGGGCCACGGCGACGAGGGCGCGATCGCGGTCACGGCGGCCGCCCGGGCGTCCGGCGCGGAGCTGCGGGCCGCCGGGTACAACACGGTCTTCGCGCCCGACGGCGACATCACGATCGGGCCGGCCGACCCCATCATCGGCAGCCGATCGGCCGGGTCCGACCCGGACGTCGTCGCGCGGGCCGTCGTGGCCGCGATCGACGGATACGCGGAGGCGGGGCTCATCTCGGCGGTCAAGCACTTCCCGGGCCACAACGTCTCGACCGACAGCCACAAGGGGCTGCCGGTGCTCGATAGCGACGGCGCCCGCCTGCGCAGCCACGACCTCGTGCCGTTCGAGGCAGCGATCGCGGACGCCGCCCCCGGCATCATGACCGGCCACCTCGAGGTCACCGCGATCGACAGGGGCGTCCCTGCCTCGATGTCCCGCAAGGTCATCACGGCGGGCCTGCGCGAGAACCTGGGCTACGACGGCCTCGTCATCAGCGACTCGCTGGGCATGGGTGCGGTCATGCAGCGGTACCCCGACGGCGACGCGACGGTCGAGGCGATCAAGGCCGGCAGCGATCTGGCCCTGATGCCGGCCGACAACGAGGAGGCGTACGACGCGGTCCTCGCGGCGCTGGTGTCCGGCGAGATCCCCGAGCAGCAGGCGCGCGACTCCGCGGCCCGCACGATCGCCTATCTGCTCCACGCGCAGGCCTCCGACGAGCTACCGGGAGAGCCGGGCAGCCACCAGGACGAGTCGGAGGCGCTGAGCGTCACGGCGGCCACCGTTGTGGCGCACCCCTGCCCCGTGCCCCGGATCGAGGCGGTCATGCCCTCAGGATCCGCCGACGCCGTCGCGGCGTTTCGGGTCGCTGCGGACGAGGCCGGCCTCCCGCTCGGGTCGGGGACGTCGGTGGCGCTGCTCGGTCCCGGCGTGCCGGCCGCGAGCGCGCAGGTCGTCGTCTCCACCGACACCCCGTACGGTCTCGCGCGCAGCTCGGCGCCGACCAAGGTCGCGCTCTACGGCAGCGACGTCCCGGCGATGCGAGCGCTCGTCAAGGTGCTGATGGGCGACGCCCGCGCCCTGGGCAAGCTGCCCGTCGACATCGGCCTGCCACCACCGAGGCGCTGCTGAGCCCCACCCGGAACCATCCTGAGTTCTTGTCCAGCTGTGCATGAATCCTTCGGGCTGATCGGTACTCAACTGTCCAAGAACCGGGCTCACGATCGGACGTCGGCACCGGCTTGCTCGAGGGCCGCCCGGACGGCGCGGGCGAGCGTCAGCGCACCGGGGGAGTCACTGTGCACGCAGATCGACGCGACGGCGCCGAGCAGCCGCACGGCCTGTGCGGCGACCGCGTCGGGGTCGCCCAGGACGGCGCCCGGCTCGGCGCGGGGGACGAGCCGGCCGTCCGGCATGTACGCGCGATCGGCAAATCCCTCGAGGACGACGGGGAGCCCGGCCTCGATCGCCAGCCCTAGCGCCCGTGAGCGGGGAAGTCCGAGCAGGGGGAACGGGACGTCGAGGGCGAGCAGCGCGTCGACGACGGCCCGGGCGTGGGCCTCGTGATCGACGATCGTGTTGTACAGGGCGCCGTGCGGCTTGACGTACGTCACGGCGCCGCCGGCGTCGCGGGCGATCGCGTCGAGCGCGCGCACCTGTCGCACGACCTCGCCGGTCAGCTCGGCCGGCGCCAGGTCGACGAACACGCGCCCGAAGTTCTCGCGGTCGGGGTAGCCGACCTGCGCCCCGATCGCGACGCCTCGCGGCACGGCCGCCTCGCAGGTCACCCGCATGAGGTCCTCGTCCCCCGCGTACGCGCCGCAGCAGACGTTCGCCGACGTCACGACGTCGAGCAGTGCGAGGTCCTCGCCGGACCGCCACCTCTCCCACGACTCCCCGAGATCGGCGTTCAGGTCGATGCGCATCTCAGAGCCGCTCCACCAGGTAGGCCTTGCCGGCGCCCTGGACGCGGGTCATGACCACCAGGGCCGTGTTGGGGCCCTTGAGCTTCATCCGCTTGACGACCTGCTCGGGGACGATGTCGACGCCGCGCTTCTTGATCGTCAGGGTGCCGACGCGGCGGGCCTGCAGGGCGGCCTTGAGCGGCTTCTCGCGGAAGGGCAGCTCGTCGACGACCCGGAACCCGCGCGCGAGCGGGGTGGCCTCGGCCCGGTCGGAGCTGACGTACGCGATGTGCGGATCGGGGAGCCAGCCGCCGATCGTCGCGGCGAGCTCGGCGACGAGGCCGGCCCGGATGACGGCGTCGTCGGGCTCGTACAGGTAGGCGCCCGTCGCGGCGACGGCGACCGGCTCGCCGTCGGCGACCAGGCCCGTGCCCCCAGGCAGCACCGTCGCCCGGCGCTGCGTCGTGGCGAACGGCGTGCCCCACAGGCAGGCCTCGACGAGGTCGCCACCGTGGCTGACCCACTCGGCCTCGACCCCGGCCGGCACCGCGTCGTGCGCAAGGCCCGGCATGACCTTCGCGACGGCGGGCCCGGCGAGCAGCTGCCGCACCCAGTCCCACGGCGGCTGGAGGTCCGCGGTCGAGAACGTCCGCCCGCGGGCGTCGCGCCGGGCGGGATCGACGAAGGCGACCTCGTCGCGACCGATCGCGATTTCCTGGGCGTCGCCGCACACCACACCGCCGGGCAGGTGCAGGGCCCGGAGGTTCGCCGCAGCGATCGCAGCGCGCACGGGGTCCTTGTCGACCCCCCGGACGGCGAGGCCCGCGCGGGCCAGGGCGATGAGATCGCCCCCGATGCCGCAGCCCAGATCGACCACGCTGGTCGCGCCCGTGGAGGCGAGCCGCTCGGCCCGGTGGGTCGCGACGGGCAGGCGCGTGGACTGCTCGAGGGCGTCGTGCGTGAAGTACATGCGTGCCGCGTCCGCGCCGAACTTGCCGCGTGCCCTGCCGCGCAGGTGGTTCTGCGTGACCGCCGCGGCCACCAGCTCCGGGACGTAGATCCTGCGAAGCCGGGTCCCCAGGCCCAGGTCGCTCTCGATCCCGGCCCGGGCTGCGACCTCGGCCAACAGCTCCTGTCCCGCCGGCGCCAGCAGGGCTTCGAAGCTGTCCAGGTCCATGAGGCGACCCTAGCGAGCGCGTCCCCACGTGTTCACCGAGCGCGAAAGTGGCTGGCACTCCATTCCGGCGAGTGCCAATGGCGTGCTAGATTTCGTATTGGCACTCACACCATGAGAGTGCCAACCACTCGGTGAGAACGACCCCCGCGACGGCGTCCTCACCAACGTCCAACGTTCACCCGTTGAAAGGGGAGGTCGACACGTGTCGGTCACCATCAAGCCGCTCGAAGACCGCCTGGTCATCCAGGTCGTCGAAGCCGAGCAGACCACTGCATCCGGACTCGTTATTCCGGACACCGCCAAGGAGAAGCCGCAGGAGGGCATCGTCGTCTCAGTCGGCCCGGGTCGGGTCGATGACAACGGCAACCGCGTTCCTCTCGACGTCGCCGAGGGCGACAAGGTCATCTTCAGCAAGTACGGCGGCACCGAGGTCAAGTACGCGGGCGAGGAGTACCTCATCCTCTCCGCGCGCGACGTCCTCGCTGTCGTTTCGTGATCTGACGCCTCGGCGCCCCCTCGTGGGGCGCCGGGGCCTCTCACGTCTCCGGACCCCTTCGGTCCCTCTGTCGCACCCCGTCACACCCCCCACAGTTCTGTGAAAGAGGCTGACATGCCCAAGATTCTCGAATTCGACGAGACCGCCCGCCGCTCGCTCGAGCGTGGCGTCGACAAGCTCGCCGACACCGTCAAGGTCACGCTCGGCCCCAAGGGTCGTTACGTCGTGCTGGACAAGAAGTGGGGCGCCCCCACGATCACCAACGACGGTGTGACCGTCGCCCGTGAGATCGAGCTCGACGACCCGTTCGAGAACCTCGGCGCCCAGCTGGCCAAGGAAGTCGCCACCAAGACCAACGACGTCGCCGGCGACGGCACCACGACCGCGACCGTCCTGGCCCAGGCAATGGTCCACGAGGGCCTGCGCGCCGTCGCCGCCGGAGCGAACCCGGTCGGCCTGAAGAAGGGCATCGAGGCCGCCGTCAAGGCCGTCGTCGAGCAGCTCCACTCGGTCGCCCGCGACGTCGACGACATCAAGGACATGACCGACGTCGCGACCGTGTCCTCGCGTGACGCGCACATCGGCGAGCTCATCGCCGAGGCCTTCGACAAGGTCGGCAAGGACGGTGTCATCACCGTCGAGGAGTCCAACACGATGGGCACCGAGCTGGAGTTCACCGAGGGCATGCAGTTCGACAAGGGCTACCTGTCGCCGTACATGGTGACCGACACCGAGCGCATGGAGGTCGTCCTCGACGATCCCTACATCCTGGTCAACCAGGGCAAGATCTCCTCGGTCAGCGATCTGCTTCCGATCCTGGAGAAGGTCGTCCAGGCCGGCAAGCCGCTGTTCATCATCGCCGAGGACGTCGAGGGCGAGGCGCTCTCGACCCTTGTCGTGAACAAGATCAAGGGCACGTTCACCTCGGCCGCCGTGAAGGCGCCCGCGTTCGGCGATCGCCGCAAGGCCATGCTGCAGGACATCGCGACCCTCACGGGCGCCGAGGTCGTGACGCCCGATGTCGGCCTCAAGCTCGACACGATCGGCCTCGAGGCCCTCGGCACGGCTCGCCGCATCGTCATCACGAAGGACGACACGACGATCATCGAGGGTGGCGGCGAGAAGGCCGCCGTCGACGGACGGGTCAGCCAGATCAAGGCCGAGATCGAGAACACCGATTCGGACTGGGACCGCGAGAAGCTGCAGGAGCGGCTCGCGAAGCTCGCCGGCGGCGTCTGCGTCATCCAGGTCGGCGCGGCCACCGAGGTCGAGCTCAAGGAGAAGAAGCACCGCATCGAGGACGCCGTCTCGGCGACCCGCGCAGCGATCGAGGAGGGCATCGTCGCCGGCGGCGGCTCGGCCCTCGTCCACGCCGTGTCGGTACTGGACGGCAACCTCGGCCTCACGGGCGACGAGGCCGTCGGTGTCCGCATCGTCCGCCTCGGCGCCGACGCCCCGCTGGAGTGGATCGCCCGCAACGGCGGCGTCTCCGGCGAGGTCGTCGTCAACAAGGTCCGCGAGAGCGGACAGGGCTACAACGCGGCCTCGGGCGAGTACGGCGACCTGGTCGCCCAGGGCGTCCTCGACCCGGTCAAGGTGACGCGTTCCGCGCTCGCCAACGCCGCGTCGATCACTGCGATGCTGCTGACGACCGAGACGTTGATCGTCGAGAAGCCCGCCGAGCAGGCCGAGGACGCGCACGCCGGTCACAACCACTGATCATCTGATCAAGCGCACTGCGCAACGCCCGCCCCGTACGTCGGGGCGGGCGTTGTACGTTGCACGACGTGCCCCACGACTTCGACGCCCTCCGTTCAGAGCTCGGCCTCCCGCCGGCATCGAGGTCTGACACCTTCTCGGTGGAGGTCCTGGCGGAGGCCGCCGCGATCGCCGCTGCCGGAGTCCCCGAGCTCGAGGACGCCACGTCGATCCCGTTCGTCACGATCGATCCGCCCGGATCCCGCGACCTCGACCAGGCGCTCTTCCTCGAACGGGTCGGAGCCGGCTTCCGGGTCCAGTACGCGATCGCCGACCTCGGCTCGGCGATACCTCCGGGTGGCCCGATGGACGAGGAGGCGCGACGCCGGGGTCAGACGATCTACCTGCCCGACGGACGGGTCCCGCTGCACCCGACAACCCTCTCCGAGGGCGCGCTGAGCCTGCTGCCGGGCGGGGTGCGCCGGGCCGCGCTGTGGACGATCGACGTCGACGAGTCCGGCGGGACGGGGCGGGCGTCGGTGCGCCGGGCGCTCGTGCGATCCGTGGCGCAGCTCGACTACGAGGGCGTGCAGGCCTCGTTCGACGCCGGCACGCCGCACCCGTCGATCGAGGCGCTCGCCGACCTCGGCCGTCTGCGGCTGCGGGTCCGGGTCGCCCTGGGGGCGCTCGAGCTGGCGCTGCCGGAGCAGGAGGTCGCGAGGGACGGTGACGAGTGGAGGGTGGGCATGCGACGCCGCACCGACGTGGACGCGTGGAACGCCGAGATCAGCCTGATGACCGGGATGTCAGCCGCACAGCTCATGCTCGGTGCCGGTATCGGCCTGCTGCGGACGCTGCCGACAGCGTCCGATGCCTCGCTGGCCGCATTCCTACGGACGGCCCGCGCGCTCGGGATCTCCGTGCCGGACGGCGCGACTCCCGCGACCGTGCTGGCCGGTCTCGACCCGGACCTGCCGGCATCGATCGCGCTGATGCGCGAGGCGACCGGCCTGCTGCGGGGTGCCGGGTACGAGGCCTTCGACGGGGCCGCCCCGGAGGCGCCCCTGCACGCCGGCATCGGCGATCCCTACGCGCACGTCACGGCCCCACTCCGCCGGCTCGCCGACAGGTTCGGCACCGAGGTGTGCCTGGCGATCTGCGCGGGCGGGGAGGTCCCCGCCTGGGTCCGCGAGGCACTGCCGTCCCTGGGCGAGATCATGCAGGCATCGGACCGGCTCGCCTCCCAGGCCGACCGCGGCGCCACCGACCTGGCCGAGGTGTGGGAGCTGCTCGGCCGGGTCGGCGAGACGTTCGCCGCGATCGTCGTGCGGGCCGATCAGGACGGCGGCGAGATCCTGCTGATGTCGCCGCCCGTCGTCGCACGGTGCACGGGATACGGCCTGCCGGAGGGCGGGACCATCACCGCGACCCTCGCGGAGGTCGACGAGGCGGGCCGGCGCGTGACGTTCTCCTTCTCGCCGGAGGCCGAGGGTTCGACGCGGAGTTGAGGTAGGTTAGGCTCGCCTTATGAAGAGACTCCTTCCCGCAGCGCTGGTTTCGCTGGCCCTCATGACCCTCCTCGCCGCGTGCGGCTCCTCCGACCCGGACGACGCCGGCGCCAATGACTCGGCCGCCTTCTCGTTCACCGACGACGTCGGCACGAAGATCGAGCTCGACTCCGTGCCTGACCGCCTCGTCGTCCAGTCGTCGATGGCCGCCGCGCTGACCGACCTGGGCCTCGGCGACAAGATCGTGGGCGTGTTCGGCCCGCTGCGCGCCGACGGCGACGCGGCGCAGGTCGCCGGCCTCGACATCGACTCCGTCGAGGACGTCACGGGCGGCGGCGACTACGGCGACGTCGACACCGAGAAGGTCGTCGGCCTCAAGCCCGATCTGATCATCACGAGCCAGTACCTCGCTCCCGACCTGTGGTACGTCAACGAGGAGTCGGCGACCGAGCTGAAGAAGCTGGCTCCGATCCTCGTCGTCGACTTCGACGGCAAGACGCTGCCCGAGCTGCTGGACGGCACCGAGCGTGCCGCCGCGGCCCTCGGCGCCGATCTCGACTCCGCCGACGTCGCCGCGTCGCACGATGAGTTCACCGCCGCCGCGAATCGCGTCAAGCAGGCCGCGACCGAACTCGGCGACCGCACGATCGTGGCCGGATCGGCTGCGACCGATCTGTTCTACGTCTCCAACCCGAAGGTCAGCCCGGACCTGTCCTACTGGGTCGAGGAGCTCGGCCTCCCGATCACGATCCCGGACAACCCGGACGAGGGCGGCTACTTCGAGAGCCTCAGCTGGGAGAAGGCGGACAAGTACCCGGCCGACATCTTCCTGTACGACGACCGCATCGGTGCCGCCGGCATGCAGCTGTTCGCCGACCAGCCCGTCTTCCAGACGCTCGAGGCCGCCAAGAACGAGGCGTACATCCCGTGGACGTCGGTCGCGCCGCCCAGCTACCAGGCGTACGCCGACCTCATGAACCGCCTGGCCGACGACCTGGCGAAGTACCTGTAGCCAGGCACTGTCGCCGATCGACGAGCAGCGGACCGATGGGGTCCCGGCGTGGCGCTACCGCGTGGTGGCGATGCGCCGGGACTCAAGTCCGCTCAGAAAGATCTCGAGCTTGCGGTCGTACAGACCGCGACCGACCCACACCTCGTCGGTGTCGTAGGCCTTGAGCACGGGAAGGTCCGTGCGGGCGAGCTGCGAACGGTCCATCTTGGCGAGGCGTGCCATCGTGGCCGAGCAGTCCAGCGCCAGCGAGATGACGAACTCCACGGCCACGGCGGAGTCCTCCAGGAGGAAGTTCTGTGCGGCGATCGAGGAGATCCAGGGCTCCATCTTCGCGAGCACGGCCGGCGACGGCCGCGGCGCCATCTGAGATGCGCGGTCCAGACCCGGGTACGCGTCGCAGGCGCGCCACACCGACAGGCCGATCTCCCGCAGGAGGTCCGCCCACGGCAGGTCGCCCTCGGGCCACGTCGTCGACTCGAAGGCGATGTCCATCGCCTGGATCAGTAGGTCGTCGCGATCGGCGACGTACCGGTAGAGGCCCGAGTGCGCGACGCCGAGACGTCGGGCCACCGAGGGCATGCTGAACGTGGCCACGCCGTCGTCCAGCGCGGCGTGGGCAATGGCATCGACGGTGAGGGCTCGAGGCCGCCCGGGCTTGCGTTCCATCGGGCAAGCGTACTCTGGGACCAAAGTCCAAGTACATGCATTTGTACTGCTTTTGGTCGCGTGTCGTCGGACGTCGGGTCGACTGGGGGCGAGGGATACCATGCATCCATGGAGCAGACGGGTATTCCTGACAAGTTCGCGTCCCTT
Organism: Aeromicrobium sp.; assembly: GCA_025964895.1. Classification (GTDB taxonomy): domain Bacteria; phylum Actinomycetota; class Actinomycetes; order Propionibacteriales; family Nocardioidaceae; genus Aeromicrobium. The sequence continues at coordinate 1,243 of JAOPXY010000081.1, read as the reverse complement.
GGGCTGACCTACGACGACGTGCTGTTGTTGCCGGGATTCTCCGACCTCAACCCCAGCGAGATCGACACCACGTCACGCCTCACGCGCGAGATCTCGCTCAAGGTCCCCCTCGTGAGCGCGGCGATGGACACCGTGACCGAGTCACGCATGGCGATCGCCATGGCGCGCCAGGGCGGGCTCGGCGTGCTGCACCGCAACCTGTCGCTGGAGGACCAGGCCTACCAGGTCGACCTCGTGAAGCGCACCCAGACCGGCATCATCAGCAACCCAGTCACGATCGGCCCCGACGCGACGCTGGAGGACCTCGACCGCATCTGTGGCGAGTACCGCGTCTCCGGGCTGCCGGTCGTCGACACCGACAACCTGCTGATCGGCATCATCACCAACCGCGACCTGCGGTTCACCCCCGTCGCGGAGTGGGCCACCACGAAGGTCGACGAGATGATGACGCCGATGCCGCTCATCACCGGCGACGTCGGCATCTCGCGCGAGGACGCCACCCTGCTGCTGCGCAGGCACAAGCGCGAGCGCCTCCCGCTCGTCGAGCCCGACGGCCGGCTCGGGGGCCTCATCACGGTCAAGGACTTCGTCAAGGGCGAGCAGTTTCCCGCCGCCTCCTACGACGCCGACGGACGACTCATGGTCGGCGCCGCGATCGGCTACTTCGGCGACGCCTGGGAGCGCGCCACGACGCTGATCGAGGCCGGTGTCGACGTGCTCGTCGCCGACACCGCGCACGGTCACGTGCGGCTCCTGCTCGACATCGTGCAGCGGCTCAAGTCCGATCCGGCGACCCGGCACGTCCAGGTCATCGGCGGCAACGTCGCGACCCGAGAGGGCGCACAGGCGTTCGTCGACGCCGGCGCCGACGCGGTCAAGGTCGGCTTCGGTCCCGGGTCGATTTGCACGACCCGGGTCGTCACGGGCTGCGGCGTCCCGCAGATCACGGCCGTCTACGAGGCCTCGCTCGCGTGCGCCCCGGCCGGTGTGCCGGTCATCGCCGACGGCGGGCTGCAGCAGTCCGGTGACATCGCCAAGGCGCTGGTCGCCGGCGCCGAGACCGTCATGATCGGCTCGATGCTGGCCGGCGTCGAGGAGTCGCCGGGCGAGGTCATCTTCGTCAACGGCAAGCAGTTCAAGGCCTACCGCGGCATGGGATCGCTCGGCGCGATGAGCAGCCGGGGCAAGAAGTCGTACTCCAAGGACCGCTACTTCCAGGCCGAGGTCACGAGCGACGACAAGA
>JAOPXY010000054.1 GCA_025964895.1 Aeromicrobium sp. | reverse complement strand
CCAGTACTGGGCACGAGCGGAGTCGACCTCGATGAACGAGGGGTTCTCGGTCGGGTGGTACTTGCCGATCTCCTCGATCGAGCGGCCATCGCGCTTGGTGCGCGAGTCGGCGACGACGATGCGGTAGAACGGGGTGCGGATCTTGCCCATACGCTTCAGGCGAATCTTGACTGCCACGAGTGTGGTGTCTCCTCAGTGATGTGTATGTGGTTGACCAGTCGGTGTCGCGTGGGGACACGGCCGATGAGATCGATGGGCCGGGTGCGAGAAGATGAGAGGGTCTCCATGCGTTCCGGACGCAAGGGCTCATTCTGCCAGAACACCGCCCCAGCCTCCAATCCGGCCCGGCCGGCTCCGGACGTCATCCCCGACGGACCGCACAGGAGCCGCCTGGGATGACGTCCTGCAGGACCTACCATCGGTGCATGGCTCAACTGACCGTGTTCCACCACACCGGCTGCTCGACGTCCCGGGATGCCGTCGACGAGGTCGCAGCAGCCGGCACCGAGGCCGAGATCGTGCAGTACCTCAAGACCCCGCTCGACCGGGGCGCGCTGCTCGAGCTGATCAGCAAGCTCGAGGACCCGCCGGCAGACCTGGTGCGCAAGGACGGCTTCTTCAAGGGCCTCGAGCTGGACGCCGCGAACTATACGACACCCGAGGCCGTCGCCGACCTGCTTGTCGAGCACCCCCGGCTGATGCAGCGTCCGGTTCTCGTCCGCGGCGACCGGGCCATCATCGGCCGTCCGAAGGACCGCGTCGCGGCCTTCCTCGCCTGATTCCGGACAACGTCATACTGAGCGAGGGCTCCAGGCCACGCTTGACATCACGCAAGAGGTCGCGTCAGGCGGTGGGGGCGGCGAACTGCGCGGCGTAGAGGCGCTCGTACGCTCCCCCGGCCGCGCGGAGCGAGTCGTGGGTGCCCTGCTCGACGATGTGGCCGTCCTCCATCACGACGATGTGGTCGGCGTCGCGGATCGTCGACAGTCGGTGCGCGATGACGAACGAGGTGCGGCCCGCGCGCAGCTGCTCCATCGCGCCCTGCACGAGCGACTCGGTGCGGGTGTCGACCGAGCTCGTCGCCTCGTCGAGGACGAGGATCGACGGATCGGCCAGGAACGCCCGGGCGATCGTGAGGAGCTGACGCTGGCCGGCGCTGACATTGGTGCCCTCGTCGTCGATCACGGTGCCGTACCCGTCGGGCAGCGTGCGCACGAAGTGGTCGACGAACGCCGCCTCCGACGCCGCGATGACCTGCTCCTCGGACGCGCCGTCGGCCCCGTAGGCGATGTTCTCGCCGATCGTGCCGTTGAACAGCCAGGTGTCCTGCAGGACGACGCCGAAGTTGCGCCGAAGCGGGCCGCGGTCCATGCGGGCGATGTCGATGCCGTCGAGCGTGATGCGTCCCGACTGCACGTCGTAGAACCGCAGCACCAGGTTCGTGAGCGTCGTCTTGCCCGCGCCCGTCGGGCCGACGATCGCGATCGTCTGCCCGGGCTCGGCCACGAGGTCGAGGTGCTCGATCAGCGGCTCGTCGGGCGAGTAAGAGAACGACACGTCCTCGAACACGACCCGGCCGCGGACGGGATCGGGGAACGGCGCACCCGTCTCGTCGGCGCTCTCCTCGGGCTCGTCGAGCAGGGCGAAGACCCGCTCCGCGGACGCGACGCCCGACTGCAGCACCTGGATCATCGCCGCGAGCTGCGTCAGCGGCTGGGTGAACTGCCGCGAGTACTGGATGAACGCCTGCACGTCGCCGATGCTCAGGGCGCCGGACGCCACGCGCAGCCCGCCGATCACCGCGACGAGCACGTAGTTGATATTCGACACGAACATCATGACCGGCTGGACGACGCCGGAGATGAACTGCGCCCGGAATGAGGCGTCGAACACCGCGTCGTTGCGCGTGTCGAACTCCTCGCGAGCCTCGGCCTGCCGCCCGAACACCTTCACGACCTCGTGGCCGGTGAAGACCTCCTCGATGTGCCCGTTGAGGCGGCCCGTGCTGGCCCATTGCTTCATGAACTCCGGCTGCGAGCGCTTCGTGACGGCCTTCGTGATGGTGAACGCGAGCGGGATCGTGATGAGCGCGACGATCGCCAGCAGCGGCGAGATCACGATCATCATGACCAGCGTGCCGATCACCATGAGCAGGGATGTGAGCAGCTGGCTCATGGTCTGCTGGAACGACTGGGCGATGTTGTCGATGTCGTTGGTGGTGCGCGAGAGCACCTCGCCGCGCTCGGTGCGGTCGAAGTACGACAACGGCATCCGGTTGATCTTGGCCTCGACGTCGTCGCGCAGCTCGGCGACGGTGCGCTGGACGACGATCGTGGTGACCCGGCCCTGGAACCACTGCAGGAGCGAGGCGACGACGTAGAGCACGAGCACCGAGCCCAGCACCCACGACAGGCTCGTGAAGTCGATGCCGGAGCCGGGCTGGAGGTCGACCGACGACACGAGCGAGGCCAGCTGGTCGTCGCCTGCGGCGCGCAGCTGCGCCACGACCTCGGCCTTGGTGGACCCGTCGTCGAATTGGTCGGACAGGTAGCCGGTGAAGACGATGTCGGTGGCGTGCCCCAGCACCTTGGGGCCGACGACCGACAGGCCGGTCGCGACGACGCCGAACGCGAAGACGCCCCAGACGAGCATCCGCTGGCGGAGCAGGCGGTCGCTGAGCCGGCGCAGCGTGCCCTTGAAGTCCTTGGC
>JAOPXY010000044.1 GCA_025964895.1 Aeromicrobium sp. | reverse complement strand
GCGGGCCGCGCAGGCCCTTCTCGACCTCGTAGACGTATGCCTTGAGCCGCTCGCCGTGGGCGTACTTCTCCTCGGGCACCCGCTCGGTGCCGGTGAGGATGGCCTCGACGCGGCCGAGGTCGAGCATCACGTCGTTGGGGTTGCGGCCCTGCTGGATGACGCCGGACACGATGTCGCCGACCTTGCCGGCGAACTCGCCGTACTTCGACTCGTCCTCGGCGTCGCGGATGCGCTGCATGATGAGCTGGCGCGCGATCGTCGCGGCGAAGCGGCCGAAGTCGTCCGGCGTGTCGTCGAACTCCTCGGTGAAGACCGGCTCGGGCCGCGGCGCGGGCTCCTCGCCCTCGGCCGGTGCCGGGGCGGCTGGGGTCTCCAGCCGCTCCTTGGCCCAGACCGTGACGTGGCCACTCTTGCGGTTCAGCTCGACGCGCGCGTGCGCCTTGGGGTCACCCGACTTGTGGTAGGCCGAGAGCAGGGCGGTCTCGATCGCCTCGCAGATGGCCTCGAACGGGATCTCCTTCTCGTGCTCGAGGGCGCGCAGTGCGGCCATGTCGATGTCCATCAGGCGTCCTTCCGGTTGAGCTCGATCTGTACGAGCGCAGAGGTGATGTCGGTGTATGCGTAGCGCGTTCGTCCGGTGCGACCGACGATGTCGACGCCGGTGTCGTCGCTGGCGCCGATGCGGCCGTCGACCGACGCATCGTCGTCGGCAAGCCGGAGGCGGACCAGCCGTCCCTCGTTGCGACGCCAGTGCCGGGGGTGTGTGAGGGGCCGGTCGACGCCGCGGGACGTGACCTCCAGCGTGTAGGGCTGCTCGCCCATGACCTCGGTCGAGTCGAGGACCTCGGAGAGGGCCCGCGTGGCGTCGGTGATGTCGTCGATGCCGACGCCGCCATCGCGGTCGACCGCGACGAGCAGGACCCGCTTCTTGCCGGCCGGCGTGAGCTCGAGGGCTTCGAGATCGAGCCCGAGCGACGACACGGTCGTCTCGACGAGGGTCTCCAGACTGTCCGTCATGGTGGTCCTCCGTCTTTTGTTGTCGACACCGGTCGGTGTCGCGCCGTGTGGCGTTCGACCACCTTATCGAATGTCTGGGGTGACTCGACCGCCGCGACGTAGGGTCTGGGCATGGACGTCCCTCGCACCTCGTCACTTCCTGCGATCGCAGTGGGCCTCCACCACCGGGCGAGGAAGCTCTCACCGTCCGGCCTGGAGCCGGGCATCCTCGCCCTCGACCGCGGGCGGCTGTCGTTCCGCACGACGTCGGGCCCCGTGTTCGACACCGATGCGGCCCGCGCCGATCTCCGTCCTCACGACCTTCGCGACGCTCGTCGTGACCTGCGACGGCACGGCGCAATCCTTGGTGTCCCTGCCGTACGCGGGCAACGCGGCGCCGGGCTTCACCGACGAGCAGGTGCGCGCCCTGCAGGCGGTCGATCCCCACACCCTGCCGGGTCTGGGCCACCGGACCCCTGAGCCGCTGGCGGGTCGTCGGCCAGCAGCGGCGTGCGTTCGCCCGCATGGTCGCGTGGGCCGACGCCCTGACGGCCCACGGCGCGCGGGTGCAGATCAGGACGCGACGATTCGCCCGGTCGCAGCTCGTCATCGCGGCATGGGCCGTGCCGACCATCACGGCGCTCGTCGTCGTGCTGCTCGCCCTGGGCGTCGGCTCCCGGGGCGCTGGATCGTGAGGGGCACCGGCGGGTTGGATAGCCTTTCGTCGTGATGACCCGACGCGTGCTCCTGGGCACCGGTGCCGCCGTCGTCGTCTCGGCCGGGGCCCTGGCCGCTGCCGGCCTGACCCACCGGCTCGACGACGTGGCCGAGGCCGTCGGCATCGAACCGACGCCACTGCCCGACCCCGAGGACAGCCGGATCCTACGGCGCGCGTCGAAGGCCACCGCTGCCCTGCTGGCGAGCCTCGAGGCCACGGCGGCCGCGCACCCCGATCTCGCCCTCGCCGATCTCGAGGTCATCGGGCGCGAGCAGCTCACTGCTCTCGGGGGCACGACCGCGGCGACCGATGTGGCGGCGCCCCCGGCCGATCAGGGTGCCGCTCTCACGGCCCTGGAGGACGCCTACGGGCTCGCCGCGACGCAGCGGGCCACGGATGCCGGTGAAGCCTTCTCCCCCGCCCTCGTCCGCGTGCTGGCGTCGATGTCCGCAGGTCACGTTCAGACGGCCCGCCAGCTCCGGAGGCTGCGATGACGCCCACCGACGCGCTGCAGGCCTGGCTGGCGCTGGAGCACGAGGCCGTGTGGCTGTACCCCGTGCTGGGCGCCAGGTTCGACGACCTGGTGGAGCGCGCGACCACGTCGTTCGAGGCGCACCGCGACACCCGTGACGCCGTCCTGGCCCGTCTGCGTGCGCTGGACGCCGAACCCGTCAGCGCGCAGCTGAGCTACGACATGGGTGCGTTGACCACCGCCGCCGAGGCGCGCGCGGCCGCCCGGACCCTCGAGGCCGGCATCACCGCGGCCTGCCTGACGCTCACGGGCGCGACCGAGGACGACGCCCGCGCCTACGCCATCAGGAACCTGACGAAGGCCGCGCTGGCCGAGATGACCTGGGGTGCGCCACCCAGGGCGTTCCCCGGCCTCCCCTGAGTTCCACGAGGAGCATTCAGTCGCGGAGCTTCGCCAGGAGGTCGGCCAGGGCGACGTCCTCGCGCTCGCCCGTGGCCCGGTCCTTGACCTCGACGACGCCGTCGACGAAGCCCTTGCCGACGACGACGATGGTGGGCACGCCGATCAGCTCGGCGTCCTTGAACTTCACGCCGGGGGACGTCTTGCCGAGCCGGTCGTCGAACAGAACGTCGAAGCCGGCGCCGATCAGCTCGTCGTACACCTGCTCGGCGCCCGCGACGACAGTCTCGTCCTTGCCGGCCACGATGAGGTGGACGTCGAAGGGTGCCAGCTCCTTGGGCCACACGAGCCCGGCGTCGTCGTGCGCGTATTCCGCGACCGCCGCGACGGCGCGCGACACACCGACGCCGTACGAGCCCATCGTGACGGTCACGAGCTTGCCGTTCTCGTCCAGCACCCTCAGATCGAGCGCCTCGGCGTACTTGCGGCCGAGCTGGAAGATGTGACCCATCTCGATGCCGCGGGCCAGCTCGAGCGGACCGGAGCCGTCGGGGGCTGGATCGCCCGCGCGCACCTCGGCGGCCTCGATCGTGCCGTCCGCCGTGAAGTCACGACCGGCGACGAGGTCGATGACGTGCGAGCCCTGCACGTCGGCCCCCGTGACCCAGCGGCTGCCCTCGACGACCCGCGGATCGGTCAGGTACCGGATGCCCGTGGCGCTCTCGGCGCCCAGCGCGCCGGGCCCGATGTAGCCCTTGACGAGTCCGGGGTGCGCGGCGAAGTCGTTCGCCTCGAAGGGCTCGATCTCCGCGGGGGCGACCTGCGCCTCGAGCCGCTTCGCGTCGACCTCACGGTCGCCGGGCAGGCCGATCGCGAGCGGCTCGCGGGTGCCGTCGGGGTGGCGAAGGATCACCAGGACGTTCTTGAGCGTGTCGGACGCCTGCCAGGGCCGGTCGTCGCGCGGGAAGGCCGCGTTGAGGTGGTCGACGAGCGTGTCGATCGTCGGGGTGTCAGGAGTCTGCTCGGCGTGTGCCGCGGGCGTGCCCTCGAAGGCGATCGCGTAGGGGACGACCGTCGTGACGGCCTCGACGTTGGCAGCGTAGCCGCCCGGCGAGCGGACGAACGTGTCCTCGCCCGTCTCCGACACCGCCAGGAACTCCTCGCTCGCCGAGCCGCCCATCGCACCGGAGGTCGCGTGCACGATGACGTACTCGAAGCCCAGCCGGTCGAAGATGCGCACGTACGCATCGCGGTGGGCCTGGTACGACGCCACGAGCCCCGCATCGTCGACGTCGAACGAGTACGAGTCCTTCATGATGAACTCGCGGCCGCGCAGGATGCCCGCGCGGGGGCGCGCCTCGTCGCGGTACTTGGTCTGGATCTGGTAGATGCTGAGCGGCAGGTCCTTGTACGACGAGTACAGGTCCTTGACCGTCAGCGTGAACAGCTCCTCGTGGGTCGGGCCGAGCAGCATGTCGTTGCCCTTGCGGTCCTTGAGGCGGAACAGGTTGGGTCCGTAGTCGTCCCAGCGGCCCGTGGCCTCGTACGGCTCACGGGGCAGCAGCGCCGGGAACCGCACCTCCTGGGCGCCCATCGCGTCCATCTCCTCGCGGACGATCGCCTCGACCTTGCCCAGGACCTTCAGGCCGAGCGGCAGCCAGGAGTAGATGCCGGGAGCGACGCGGCGCACGTAGCCGGCGCGCACGAGGAGCTTGTGGCTCGGCACCTCGGCATCGGCCGGATCGTCGCGGAGCGTGCGGAGGAAGAGCCGTGTCATACGCATGACGGCGAGCCTATCGGCCGCCACCCGCGCGTCAGGAACGCGCCGCCTTGACCGCGATGCGGATCATCGGCGCCTGCAGCGGGAGCCGCAGGATCGTGCCGGCCTTGTACCAGGCGGACGCCCTGCGGCTGCGGACCGCGTCGGCGGTCATCTGCAGGTTCGCCGGGAAGACGCCGAGCAGCAGGGCGATCGCGCCGAGCCCGCCGAGCCGTCGCGTGCGCGGGTGCAGCATCATCGCGCCGGCCGCGATCTCGACGACGCCGGAGGCGTACACGAGCTCGGTCTTGCGCGGCAGCGCCTTCGGGACGATGTTCTCGAACGGGCCGGGCTTCACGAAGTGCAGCACGCCCATGCCGATGAAGGCGCCCGCCATGACCTTGATCTCGCGACTCATGCCGCGAGCCTAGCCGCGAGCGGCGCTCAGAGCAGGATCGAGGCGAACGTCTCGGTGTGCCGGAAGCCGACCCGCTCGTAGGCACGCCGGGCCGCGGTGTTGTGGTCGTTGACGTACAGGGTGACGACCGGCGCGATCGTCTGCCGGACGAGGCGCACGACGGCGGCCAGCGCCGGCACCGCGATGCCCTTGCCGCGCAGGTCGGGGCGGACGTAGACGCCCTGCAGCTGGCAGGCCGACGTCGTCGCGGCGCCCACCTCGGTCTTGAAGACGACGTCGCCGTCCTCGATGATCGCGAACGACCAGCCCTGCGAGATGAGCTGCGCGACGCGAGCGCGGTACCCGCTGCGGTTGCCGACCTCGGGATCGACGCCGACCTCCTCGGTGAACATCGCGACGCACGCGGGGTAGATCGTGTCGAACTCGTCGATCAGGACCGGACGCACGCGCTCGTCGGGACGCACGCGGCTGTCGCGGTCGAGCACCATGAACGGCTGGTCGAGCCGCGGCGAGCGGGCGGGTCCCCAGCGTGGCTCCATGAGCCGCCACATCGGCAGCACCGCGTCGCGCGGCCCGACGATCGACGACGGACGGATGTTGTCGGCCATGATCTGTTCCGCGAACAGCTCCAGCGCCTTCGGCTTGGCCTGGACGGGCACGACGTTGGCACCGGCGTGGCACGCCGAGACGAGCACGCCGTCCTCGAAGTAGCCCCATACCTGGCCGCCGAGCCACCGCGCCTGCAGCCTGGTCGCGTCGACACGGTTGCGGACAAACAGGTTGACCAGCGGATCGCGGTCGAGCAGCGCGTGGAGCTCGGGGAGATCGGCAGGCGTCAACGGACGGACGTGTGTCGTCGCCTTCAGCATGGTGCCTTCCCCGCGGTGATGATGGCCAAGCCTACGCCGCGACGCCGTTCGCTGCGTCAGCTGACCGTGACGGCGGCGGACCCGCCCTCGACGGGCTCCATGCCCTCGGCGAGGCGCAGGGCCTCCTCGATCAGCGTCTCGACGATCTTGGACTCCGGGACGGTCTTGATGACCTCGCCCTTGACGAAGATCTGTCCCTTGCCGTTGCCGGACGCGACGCCGAGATCGGCCTCACGGGCCTCGCCCGGACCGTTGACGACGCAGCCCATGACCGCGACGCGCAGCGGGACCTCCATGCCCTCGAGCCCGGCGGTGACCTGCTCGGCGAGCGTGTAGACGTCGACCTGGGCGCGGCCGCAGGACGGGCACGACACGATCTCGAGCTTGCGCTCACGCAGATTCAGCGACTGCAGGATCTGCAGGCCGACCTTGACCTCCTCGACGGGGGGGGCCGACAGCGAGACGCGGATCGTGTCGCCGATGCCCTTGCCGAGCAGGTAGCCGAAGGCGACCGAGCTCTTGATCGTGCCCTGGAACGCCGGACCGGCCTCGGTGACGCCGAGGTGCAGCGGCCAGTCGCCGCGCTCGGCGAGCATCTCGTAGGCCTGGGCCATGATGACGGGGTCGTTGTGCTTGACGGAGATCTTGAAGTCGTGGAAGTCGTGCTCCTCGAACAGCGACGCCTCCCAGACGGCCGACTCGACGAGCGCCTCGGGGGTTGCCTTGCCGTACTTGTCGAAGATGCGCTTGTCGAGCGATCCGGCGTTGACGCCGATGCGGATCGAGACGCCCCGGTCCTTCGCCGCGCGGGCGATGGCACCGACCTGGTCGTCGAACTTGCGGATGTTGCCCGGGTTGACGCGGACGGCCGCACAGCCGGCGTCGATCGCGGCGAACACGTACTTGGGCTGGAAGTGGATGTCGGCGATGACGGGGATCTGCGAGTGCTGCGCGATCTCCGGCAGCGCGTCGGCGTCGTCCTGGCTGGGGCACGCCACGCGCACGATGTCGCAGCCCGCCGCGGTCAGCTCGGCGATCTGCTGCAGCGTCGTGTTGACGTCGGACGTCAGGGTCGTCGTCATCGACTGGACCGACACGGGGGCGTCGCCGCCGACGTCGACCGTGCCGACTTTGATCTTGCGGCTCTTGCGCCGGGGCACGAGCACCGGCGGCGGCATCGCCGGCAGGCCGAGCGACACGGGAGTCGTCATGACAGCGATACCGGGTTGACGATGTCGGCATAAATCAGGATCACACTCATGAGCATAAGGAGGGCACCCACGCCGTACGCGATCGGCAGCATCTTGGCGACGTCGACGTAGCCCGGGTCGGGCGCGCCGCGCAGCTTCGCGAACCCGCGGCGGACCGCCTCCCACAGGGCGCCGGCGATGTGGCCGCCGTCAAGCGGCAGCAGCGGGATGAAGTTGAACAGGGCCAGGAACAGGTTCAGGCCGGCGAGGAGCACGAGCACGCGCTGCGCGCGCTCGGACCACGTCGGGTCGTCGATCGTGAACGACTCCCCCGCAACCCGGCTGGCGCCCACGACGCTGATGGGTCCCTCGGGATCGCGCTCGGCGCCGAAGGCGGCCTTGGTGACGTCGACCATGCGGACCGGCAGGTGCCAGATCGCCTTCGCGGTGCCGACGACGTAGTCGCCCATGACGTCGGCGACGTAGCCGGGACCCTGCCGTTGCATCTCGTCGGTCGGCGTGACGCCGAGGAAGCCGACTTCGACGGTCTTGGTCGGGTCGTCGAGGTCGGCGCGCGCCAGCACCGACGTCGCGACGGTCGCGCTCATCGCGCTGCCGTCGCGGACGAACTCGATCGTCGCCTCGTCCGAGCCGTTGGCGCGGATGACCTGGGAGAGCTGCTCCCAGCCCTCGATCTGCTCGCCGTTGAACGCCGTGATGCGGTCGCCCGCCTCGAGGCCGGCCTTGCGGGCGGGCGTCTCGGGATCGGTCGGCTCGCACGTGCGGCCCGCCTCGGCGTCGCTGATCGCGCAGTCGGAGACGGCCGCGACCGTCGTCGTCGGCGTCAGTGCGCCGAAGCCCATGAACACGACGGCGAACAGGAACACCGCGATGAGGATGTTCACCATCGGCCCGCCGGCCATGACGATGAGCTTCTGCCACCACGGCTTGCGGTAGAACAATCGGTCGAGGTCCTGGTCGTCGACGTGCTCGTACTCGGCCGTGCGGGCGTCGGAGATCAGCTGCGTGAACAGGCCCGTGTTGGTCTTGCGCACCTCGTGCGGATCGGCGTCCTTGGCCGGCGGCAGCATGCCGACGAGCTTGACGTAGCCGCCCAGCGGGATGGCCTTGAAGCCGTACTCGGTCTCGCCGCGTCTCGTCGACCAGACCGTGTTGCCGAAGCCGACGAAGAACTGGGTGACCTTGATGCCGAACTTCTTGGCCGGGTACATGTGGCCGAGCTCGTGCAAGGCGATCGACAGCACGACGCCGATCACGAAGACGATGACGCCGAGGGCGTAGATCAAGGCGTTCATCGTCTCTCCACCAGTTCCGCGGCCCGGGTCCGGGCCCATGAGTCGGCGCCCAGCACGCCGTCGAGGGACATCTCCTGGCGGGCCGCGTCCTCGTCGCCGATGTGCTCGGTCAGGACGGCGCCCACCGTGTCCACTATGCCGAGGAAGTCCAAGTCGCCCGCGACGAACGCGTCGACGCACACCTCGTTCGCCGCGTTGAAGACCGCCGGTCCCGTCCGTCCGAACTCCCCCGCCGCGCGGGCGAGGCTGACGGCGGGGAAGGCCTCGTCGTCGAGGGGGAAGAACTCCCACGTCGCGGGCCGGGTCCAGTCGCAGCCGGGCGCCGCGCCCGGGATGCGGTCGGGCCAGGCCAGGCCCAGCGCGATGGGCAGCAGCATGCTCGGCGGCGACGCCTGCAGCATCGTCGCGCCGTCGACGAACTCGACCATCGAGTGGACGATCGACGGCGGGTGCACGACGACCTCGATGCGGTCGAAGCCGATGCCGAACAGCAGGTGGGCCTCGATGACCTCGAGGCCCTTGTTGACCAGCGTCGCAGAGTTGATCGTGATGACCGGTCCCATGTCCCACGTGGGGTGGGCCATGGCCTGCTCCGGCGTGACGTCGGCGAGCTCGGCCCGGCTCATCCCGCGGAACGGGCCGCCGCTGGCGGTGACGACCAGCCGCCGGACGTCGCCTGGGCTCTCGCCGCGCATCGCCTGGGCGAGCGCCGAGTGCTCGGAGTCGACCGGCACGAGCTGGCCGGGCTTGGCGGCGTCGATCACCAGCGAGCCGCCGATGATGAGCGACTCCTTGTTGGCCAGGGCGAGGGTCGTGCCGGCCTCGAGCGCCGCGAGGGTCGGCAGCAGGCCCACCGCGCCGGTCATGCCGTTAAGCACGACGTCGCACGGGGTGCGGGCGACCTGTGTGGCGGCGTCGGGCCCGGCCAGCAGGCGCGGGATGCGGTGGTCGCCGTGCGCGTAGCCCCTGCGCTGCGCCTCGGCGTAGAGCGCGAGCTGCACGTCCTCGGCGGCGCTGGCCCTCGCGACCGCGACGAGCGGGACGCCTGCGGCGATGGCCTGCTCGGCGAGCAGCCGGGGGTTGGCGCCCCCAGCCGCGAGGGCCACGACCTCGAACCGGTCGGGATTGGCGGCGATGACCTCGAGGGCCTGGGTGCCGATCGAGCCGGTCGAGCCGAGGATGGCCACACGCTTGCGCATGGCGTCATTGTCGCACTCGGTCCCGACCGGTCCGCCGATCGAGCTACTTGACCTCCGAGCGCAGCACCGCCCAGATCCCGACCGCGAGCGGGATGACGAACCAGATGATGCCCGAGGTCCCGAGCTGCGCCCACTGCTCCCCCGAAGGTCCCCCGTCGAACAACGGCGTCTGCGCGTCGTTGAAGTCGACCCACGGCTGGACGTCGCTGAACCAGTCCGAGATGCTGGCCAGCAGCCCGAACAGGCCCGGCAGGACGAGCGAATAGACGAAGTAGGCCACGATCGCCGCGGCGGAGTTACGGATCAGCACGCCGAGCATGAACCCGATCAGCAGGCCCAGGGTGTTGGCGAGCAGGATCAGCAAGAAGTCCTTGACGCCGAAGTCCCACACCATGTCGCTGCCGACGATCAGGGTGCCCACGACGTTGCCGACGGCACCGATCGCCATGGCGAGGATCATCGACCCGACTGCCACGATGACGGCCGCGATCGCCTTCGCTGCGATGAGCTGGCCGCGGTGGGGCACGAGGGTGAAGGTGATCAGACCCGTGCGCTGCGACCACTCGCTGGTCACGGCCAGGATCGCGATGACGGGCAGGAGGACGGCCATCGGCGTACCGATCGCCGCGGCGAACGACGCATAGGTGACGCCGGGATCGTCCGCCAGCGCGAGCACCAGGATGACGACGACCGTCGCGATCGTCGCAAGGATCGCGATGCTCATCATGAGCCAGAAGCCCGACCGGGTGTTGAACATCTTGCGCAGCTCGACCTTGACGAGGCGACTCATCGGCACGCCCGGACGCGTCGTGTCGATCGTGACGGGTGCTGGGGCGGTCATGACGTGACTCCTTCGGTGGGGACGGCTTCGCGTTGTGTTTCGGCCGTGAGCTGCAGGAACATCTCCTCGAGTCCGGCACCCTCGGCGGGTCGCAGCTCGACGAGGGCCACCCCCGCAGCGGCGGCGGCCCGGCCGACCGTCGCCGGATCGGCTTGGGTCCGCAGGCCCGCGTCACCAGACGGGGTGGTCGTGATGCCGGCGGCCGTCAACGCATTCGCGAGCGCCGAGGCGTCGCCGGCCTTGACGAACGTCCCGGCGGTCCTCAGCAGCTCCGCCTTGGTGCCCTCCGCGACGATCCGGCCGTTGCCGATCACGATGATCTCGTCGGCGATGACCTCGATCTCGTGCAACAGGTGCGACGACAGCAGGACCGTCCCCCCACGGTTGGCGTAGTCACGCAGCAGTCCGCGCATCCAGTGGATGCCCGCCGGGTCGAGGCCGTTCGCCGGCTCGTCGAGGACCAGGATCTTCGGATCGCCGAGCAGCGCGTTGGCGATGCCGAGACGCTGCCGCATGCCGAGCGAGTAGTTCTTGACCCGGCGCTTGGACTCGGACCTGGTGAGGCTGACGAGCTCCAGCATCTCATCGACCCGGGACGACGGCAGGCCCATCGTGAGGGCGCTCAGCACCAGGATCTCGCGTCCCGTGCGTCCGGCGTGCTGCGCCGAGGCGTCGAGGAGGACGCCGATCTGGGTCCCGGGGTTCGGGATGTCGTGGTAGTCGACGCCGCTGACGAGCGCGGTGCCCGACGTCGCGGGCGTCAGACCGGCGATGACGCGCATCGTCGTGGACTTGCCGGCGCCGTTGGGACCGAGGAACCCGGTGACGGCACCGGGACGGCACGCGAACGAGACGTCGTCGAGGGCGCGATAGCCGCCGTAGTTCTTGGTGAGTCTGTCGACAGTGATCATGGCCCCACTCTGGCGCACGGGGGGCGCCGAGTCATCCACCCAGAGACCATGTCTCTTCGCCGAAAGTATGACGAGGCCGCCGACCTCGGACCGTCGTGCGGGCGGCGCCGGCCCTCTAGCCTGGGGACGTGCCGTCCGCCACCTGCCCGCCTCCGCTTCGCCGGTGGAGTCACGTCTGGCGCTACGCGCTGGTGCTGGTGATCTCGGGCGTGAGCTGGTTCGAGGTCGTCCTGTGGCAGTGGGACCACCACCGGTGGTGGTTCTGGAGCGACCTGACGCTCGGGGTCCTGTCGCTGCTGCTGGTGCGGTGGCGCCGCCGGCTGCCCGTCCCCGTTGCCGCGGTCACGAACCTGTTGGCGTTCGTGTCGTGGTCGGCCAGCGGGCCGGCGACGCTCGCCCTGGTGTCGCTGGCGACCCACCGGCGCTGGCGCCAGATCATCCCGGTCGCGCTGCTGGCGCTGGTCGCGGGGATCGTCCTGGAGGCCGACAACCCGGTCGGCACCGAGCCCTACGCCTTCACGATCCCCTTCCTGGTGCTGATCATCGGCTTCACGACCGGGTGGGGCATGTACATCGGGTCGCGCCGGGAGCTGCTGGCGACGCTGCGCGAGCGGGCCGAGACCGCCGAGGCCGAGCAGCACGCCCGCGTGGTGCAGGCCCGCACGGCCGAGCGCTCACGGATCGCCCGCGAGATGCACGATGTCCTCGCCCACCGGATCTCGCTCGTCACGATGCACGCGGGCGCGCTGGTGTACCGCGAGGATCTCAACGCCGAGGCGATCCGGGCCACCGCGCGTGTCATCCAGGACAACTCGCACCAGGCGATGATCGACCTGCGTGAGGTGCTGGGAATCCTGCGCGACGACCCGGGCGACGCCGCCCCCGAGCTGCCCCAGCCGTCGGCCCGCGACCTGCCCGACCTCATCGACGAGGCGCGGCGCTCCGGCATGCGGGTCGAGGCAGATCACGCCCTCGAGCTGGACGGCGTGCCGGACCAGCTCGGCCGGACCGTGTACCGCGTCGTGCAGGAGGGGCTCACGAACGCGCGCAAGCACGCCGCGGACACCCTCGTCACGGTCATCGTCGCCGGCGGCCCGGACGTCGGCGCGAATGTCGAGGTGCGCAACCCGTTGCGCATCGGCGAGCGACGCACGCAGGCCCCCGACTCCGGGCTCGGTCTCGTGGGGCTCGCCGAGCGCGCCGAGCTGGCCGGCGGACGCCTGACGCACCGGGTGTCCCCCGCCGGCGAGTTCGTCCTGTCGGCGTGGCTACCGTGGCCGACATGACGATCCGGGTGCTGCTGGCCGACGACGACGCGCTCGTCCGCGCAGGGCTCGCGCTGATCCTCGGAGGCTCGTCCGACATCGAGGTGGTCGGCGAGGCACCGAACGGCCGCGATGCGGTGGCCCGGGTCGAGGCCGGCGGCGTCGACGTCGTGCTGATGGACATCCGCATGCCGGTCATGGACGGGATCGCCGCGACGTCCGCCGTGCTGGCGCTGCCGGACCCGCCCAAGGTCATCGTGCTGACGACGTTCGACGCAGACGAGTACGTGGTCCGGGCGCTCGCCGCCGGAGCCAACGGCTTCCTGCTGAAGGACACGCCGCCGGCGGACATCGTCGACGCGATCTCCCGCGTCGTCGCCGGCGAGCCGATGCTGTCGCCGACCATCACCGAGCAGCTGATCCGCCAGGTCACCGATGCCGTCCCGGACGTCCGCACCGGCGAGGCGCTCTCGCGCGTCGGCTGCCTGACCGAGCGTGAGCGCGAGGTCGCGATCGCGATCGGCCGCGGCTGGTCGAACGCCGAGATCGCGACGACGCTCCACATGAGCGTCGCGACCGTCAAGGCGCACATCTCCCACATCTTCACCAGGCTCGGTGCGACCAACCGCGTCCAGGTCGCCATCGCGATGCATGAGGCCAACCTGCTGTAGCCCTGAGCGCCGGGTGGACGAAGGATGATGCATTGTGACCGGTATCGGGTCGTGATGCATCATCCTTCGTGTCCACAGGTGGGTGGTCGTCCTCGGTTGTCCACATCCTGGCCCGATAGGGGACATTCGCCATGCCCGCCGGGCGCATCCTGCCCGGATGAGGACGATCTTCCGCACCGCCGAGGCGAACGCCCGATTCGGGGCCGCGACCGTGCGGCGCCACGTCCGTCGCGGGGAGTGGCGTCGGCCCGGTCCGGGCATCGTCGCGACCCACAACGCAGCCCTGACCCGGCACGAGCAGCAGGAGGCGCTGCTGTGCTCGGCCGCTCCCGCGTCTGCTCTCGGTGGGCTCACGGCGCTCGAGCGCGACGGATTCACCGGGTTCGAGAACGCATCGACCTGGATCGTCCTGCCCGAGGGTGCCCGGAGGCCCGATATCGATGCGGCCTTCCACTGGTCGACCCGGCTCGACGCCGACGACGTCCATCCGCTGCGGGAGCCACGGCGCACCCGCCCCGGGCGTTCCGTCGTGGACGCCGCCAGGTGGGCTCCCAGCGACCGCGCGGCCCGCGTCTTCGTCATCGCGGCGTTCCAGCAGCGGCTCGTGTCGGCCCGTACCGTCCGGGAGGCGCTGACCCGGCGGGGCACCTGCCGTCGCCGGGCGCTGATCGTCGAGTCCGTCCTGGATGCCGCGGGCGGGATCCAGTCACTGCCGGAGCGCGACTTCGACGACATCCGCCGCGCCGCCGGCCTGCCCCCGCCGACGCGCCAGGCGCGCGTCAAGGGCCCGGACGGCCGCTACTACCTCGACGTGTTCTGGGAGGAGTGGGATCTCGCGGTCGAGGTGCACGGTGTCGGCCACCTGGAACCGGGCCGGTGGAGCGCCGACCTGACCCGCGCCAATGAGGTCGTCATCGCAGGCCTGCGGATGCTGGCGTTCTCGTCGTTCTCGGTCCGGCGTGAGCAGGCCGCCGTCCGCGATCAGCTCCTGCGCCTCTTCGCGAGCGCCGGGTGGACGAAGGATGATGCATCGTGACCGGTATCGGGTCGTGATGCATCATCCTTCGTCCCTCGGCCTAGGTTTGGGGCATGAACCTCACGTCCGCCCTCGACACGATCCTCGACAAGGCGATCGTGCCGGGCTACTCCTCGATCGGGCCGGCGCTGCGCCGGCGCTGGTGGGCGGCCGATCCGGAGCCGCACGCGCTGGTCGGACGCCACGTGGTCGTCACGGGTGCCAGCAGCGGCCTCGGCCGCGCCGCGGCGACGGGCATCGCGCGGTACGGGGCCACGGTGCACCTCGTCGGCCGCACGGCCGACCGGCTGCGTGAGGCGGCCGCGCTGATCCGCCGCGACGTGCCGGGCGCGGTGCTGCTCGAGGAGGTCTGTGACGTCAGCGACCTCGACGCCGTCCGCGCCTACGCCACCGACCTCGCGGGACGGGTTCCGGTGCTCCACGCAATCGTCCACGACGCCGGTGTCATGCCGCCGCGGCGCACCGAGAGCGCGCAGGGCCACGAGCTCGCGCTCGCGACGCACGTTATCGGTCCCCTGCTGCTCACCGAGCTGCTGCGCGGGAACCTCGCCGCGGCCGACGCTCCCCGGGTCGTCGTCGTGGCGTCCGGCGGCATGTACTCCGCGCCGCTCGACGCCACGATCGGCGACGACGTCGAGTACCGGCGCGGTGACTACGAGGGCATCCGTGCCTACGCACGCACCAAGCGCCTGCAGGTGACGATGGCCGAGCTGCTGGCCGGCCGCTACGCGCGCGACGGCATCACGGTGCACAGCATGCACCCGGGCTGGGCCGACACCCCCGGCATCACTGACTCGATGCCGCGCTTCGCGAAGATCGTGAAACCGGTGCTGCGGACCGCCGAGCAGGGCGCCGACACAATCGTGTGGCTCACGGCATCCCCCGAGGCCGCGACCTCGACGGGACGCTTCTGGAGCGACCGCCGTCCCCGGCCGACGTACTACCTGCCGGGCAGGGCCGACGACCCCGCGGCCCGGCGCAAGGCTTGGGCGTACGTCTGCGACGCGGCCGGCGTCGAGCACGTCCCGGCCTGAGGCCGGGTCAGGCCGGAGGGTCGGCCCAGACGTCCTCGATCGGGATGTCGTGCCCAAGGATGTTGACCGCTGCCCGATGGCCGGAGCACAGGGCCGCGGTCACGGTAGCCGGGTCGTCGGTCCAGGTGGCCTCGCCGGCCAGGTGCAGCACGCCGCCGACTGCGGTGGCGAGATCGTCGTGATCGGACGTCGTCGAGCCCACCGTCATGTAGGCGTACGAGCCGCATGCGTACGGATCGCTCTGCCAGTCGGTGACGCGCACGTGGACAGGCGGCTCGACGCGTTCTCCGTAGAGCCGGCGCAGCTGCACCAGCACGGACCGGGCGATGGCCGCGTCGTCCCAGTCACGCGTGGCGCGCGCCGCCGGGCCCGCCGCGAAGGTCAGCAGCGTCGGTGTGCCGTGCAGCGCCGTCAGGTCGTACCAGGAGTGCCACCACTGTCCGCCCGGGCCCTGCTGCCGGATCGCGTACACATCCTCGTCCCAGAACTTCGTCGCGAACCGGAGGACGACCTTCTCGAACGCATTCATCCTCAGGCGGCTCAACGCCCCCGCGACGGGTTCGGGCAGCGCAGGTTCGATCACGAAGTGCTCGCTCTGCAGGACGCCGACCGGAACCGTGACGACGACCGAGCCTGCGTTCAGGACCCCTTGGTCGGATCTGACGGACACGCCCTCCTGCCCCCAGCGCACGTGCGAGACGACGTGCTCGAGCCGGATGTCGAGCCCCGCCGCCAGGTGCTCGGGAAGGCGGTCGTAGCCGTCCGGGAACACGACCTCGTCGCCGTCGATCGAGTCGTCGTCCAGACCGTGCGCGGCGAGGTCGCCGATCCACGCGCCGTACTGCTCCTCCGTGCGGTGCTGGAAGTACTCGCGCACGACCTCGAGGCGTCCGGGATCCCAGCCCAACGACGCCAGGGCGGTCTCGGTGACGTCGAGGTACGAGGCATCCGGGTCCGACGTCGCGACCACGTCGCGCAGCACGGCGTCGGCGGCGTGGACGTCGGTGGCGAAGGCCAGCGCCTCGTCGTCGGAGAGCCGCTCGCCCGCGGGGCCGTAGTAGGCGATCGGACGGCCGTCCGGCTGGAACCCGCCGACGGAGAACTCCACCATCGGCATCCCGAACGCGTCGGCCGCGGCCGCGACCGGGCTGTCGTCGATGCCGTGGATCCACGACGCGCCCAGATCCGTCACGAGTCCCTGATCGCGCTTGGTCCACACCCGGCCCCCGATCCGGTCGCGAGCCTCGAGCACCACGACCCGTCGTCCCGCCCGCGCCAGCAGCCGAGCGGCGGTCAGACCGGCCACGCCCGCACCGATCACGATCGTGTCGTAGCGATCCATCTCCAGCCTCTCCGGGCAGTGCACTTCGCGTGGTCGACGCTACCGAGGGCGGCTCCCCCCAGGTCAACTTCTCACACAGGCGACGGAATCTATAGTCGAAGCCGGATCGGACGACGAAATCCCTTGTCTTCAGTGGCCATGTCTCGTGATACTGGAGACATGAGCACCGAAGACCTCGACCACCTGCAGCGAGCCGCCCAGCGTCACCTCTGGATGCACTTCTCCCGCCACGGGAGCTACGACGACGCCCACGAGATCCCGATCATTACGCGGGGCGACGGCATGCACATCTGGGACGCGCAGGGCCGCAAGTACCTCGACGGCCTCGCCGGGCTGTTCGTCGTCCAGGCCGGGCACGGTCGTGAGGAGCTCGCCGAGGCGGCGGCCAAGCAGGCCAAGGAGCTCGCGTTCTTCCCGCTGTGGACCTTCGCGCACCCCCAAGCGATCCTGCTGGCCGAGCGCATCGCGTCGTACGCGCCGGGCGACCTGAACCGGGTGTTCTTCACCAGCGGCGGCGGAGAAGCGGTCGAGACGGCGTGGAAGCTCGCGAAGCAGTACTTCAAGCTCACCGGCAAGCCGTCGAAGACCAAGGTCATCAGTCGGCAGATCGCGTACCACGGCACGCCGCACGGAGCGCTGTCGATCACGGGCATCCCCGCCATGAAGCGTGACTTCGAGCCGCTCGTGCCGTCGACGTCGCACGTGGCCAACACCAACTTCTACCGCGCGCCGGACTCGTCGCTCGGCGGCGCGACCGACGAGAAGGAGCAGCTGCTCGCCTTCGGCCGCTGGGCCGCCGACCGCATCGAGGAGGCGATCCTCGCCGAGGGCACCGACACCGTGGCCGCGGTGTTCCTCGAGCCCGTCCAGAACGCGGGTGGCTGCTTCCCGCCCCCGCCCGGGTACTTCGAGCGGGTGCGCGAGATCTGCGACGAGCACGACGTGCTGCTGGTGTCGGACGAGGTCATCTGCGCCTTCGGCCGCCTCGGCGAGATGTTCGGCGCCACCAAGTTCGGCTACCAGCCCGACATGGTCACGTGCGCGAAGGGCCTGACGTCCGGCTACTCCCCCCTCGGCGCCTTGATCGCGTCCGACCGCCTCATGGAGCCGTTCCTGGACGGCAGCACGTCCTTCGCGCACGGCTACACCTTCGGTGGCCACCCCGTGTCGGCCGCCGTCGCGATGGCCAACCTCGACATCTTCGAGCGGGAGGACCTCAATGGCCACGTCCTGCGCAGCGAGGGAGCGTTCCGCTCCACGCTGGAGCGGCTGCTCGACCTCGACATCGTCGGCGACGTGCGCGGCGACGGATTCTTCTACGGCATCGAGCTGGTGAAGGACAAGGCGACCAAGGAGACGTTCAGCGACGCGGAGTCCGAGCGGCTCCTGCGCGGATTCCTCTCCAAGGCCCTGTTCGACAACGGCCTGTACTGCCGCGCCGACGACCGGGGCGATCCGGTGATCCAGCTCGCCCCGCCCCTCATCGCCGACCAGCGCGACTTCGATGAGATGGAGCAGATCCTCCGCTCCGTCCTCACCGAGGCCCAGGGCCTGCTCTAGCCCGCGCCCGGCCGGGTGCGGTCAGCCGGCGAGGGACTTGGCCTGGCGGCGGCGGACGATCTCGTTGCCGAGGACGATCACGATGGAGATGACGAACATCGCGGTGCCGATGACGTTGACCTCCATCGGGACCCCGCGCTGATTGGCGCCGTAGACGAACATCGGGAAGGTCACGTCCTGGCCCGAGTTGAGGTTCGTGATGATGAAGTCGTCGAACGACAGGGAGAAGCTCAGCAAGGCCGCTCCCACGATGCCGGGAAGGACCAGCGGGAACGTGACCCGCCAGAACGTCTGCGCCTCCGT
>JAOPXY010000013.1 GCA_025964895.1 Aeromicrobium sp. | reverse complement strand
TGTGCGGGTCAAGTGACAACGCGAACTGGTCGTGCCAGCGGAACTCGAAGCGCGCCTTGGACAAGGCATCGTCCCAGTCGCGGGCGCCGGGGTGGCCTTTGGCGATGTCAGCGGCGTGGGCTGAGAGCTTGTAGGTGATGACGCCAGTCTTGACATCGTCACGGTTGGGCAGCCCCAAATGCTCCTTCGGAGTCACATAGCAGAGCATCGCGGTGCCGTGCATGGCGATGGCCGCGGCGCCGATGGCCGAGGTGATGTGGTCATAGCCTGGTGCGATGTCGGTGGCGAGCGGGCCCAGTGTGTAGAACGGTGCGCCGTGGCACCAGTCCTGCTGCAGGACGACGTTCTCCTCGACGAGGTTGAGTGGCACGTGGCCCGGTCCCTCGACCATCACCTGGACGTCGTGCTCCCACGCCCGCTGGGTCAGCTCGGCGAGGGTGCGCAGCTCGGAAAACTGGGCCTCGTCGTTGGCGTCCGCGGTGCAGCCTGGCCGCAGGCCGTCCCCCAGGGAGAAGGAGACGTCGTAGCGCGCGAAGATCTCGCACAGCTCGTCGAAGTGCGTGTAGAGGAAGTTTTCCTCGTGGTGCGCCAAGCACCAGCCGGCCATGATTGCTCCGCCCCGCGAGACGATCCCGGTGATCCGTCGGGCGGTTAGCGGCACGTATCGGAGCAGCACGCCGGCATGCACCGTCATGTAGTCCACACCCTGCTCGCACTGCTCGATCACCGTGTCGCGGTAGACCTCCCACGTCATCCGCGACGCGTCACCGTCGACCTTCTCCAGAGCTTGATAGATCGGCACGGTGCCGATCGGGACCGGCGAATTGCGCACGATCCACTCCCGTGTGGTGTGGATGTCGTCACCAGTGGACAGGTCCATTACCGTGTCGGCGCCCCAAGTGACAGCCCAGGTCATCTTGTCGACCTCCTCGGCGATGGAGCTCGTCACGGCCGAGTTGCCGATGTTGGCGTTGACCTTCACCAGGAAGCGCTTGCCGATGATCATAGGCTCGGCCTCGGGGTGGTTGACATTGGCCGGGATGATCGCGCGCCCGGCCGCGACCTCGCTGCGGACCAGCTCGACGTCCATACCCTCGCGGATGGCCACGTACTCCATCTCCGGGGTGACCACGCCTTGGCGTGCGTAGTGCATCTGGGTTACGGTGCGGCCGGGTAGCGCGCGAAGCGGTCGGCCACGCTGGCCCTGCCACTGCTCGCGTGCCTGGCCCCGTCGTACGGCCGACCTGCCGTTGTCGAGCAGCTGGTCCTCGCGACCGTCGTACCCTTCGGTGTCGTCGCGCTCAGTGATCCAGGCGCTACGCAAACCTGCAAGACCGACCTCTGGGTCGCTGCCGGGCCCTGCGGTCGCGTAACGGTCGAACGTGTCGCCGTTGGTGAGGGCCACACGGGTGAACGGCACCGCGACGTCGTCGCGCGAGCCGGTGCGGTGGACCGTGCTGTGTGAGGGATGAATGTGCATCAGTTCTCCTAGGGGTGGTGGGTAAAGACGTGAGCGACCGGACCGCGGCCGCGGCCGAGGTCCCACGACGCGGAGACGGTGAGCGCCGCCTCCACGAAGGCTTGGGTGAGTCGGACGGCGGACGGCAGGTCGAGGCCGCGGCCGAGGTGGACGGCGAGGGCGGCGCTGAAGGTGCAGCCAGTGCCGTGGTCGTTGCTGGTGTGCACAGCCGAGTGCTCAAACATCTCCACGTCACCGGAGCGGTCGACGACCACGTCATAACATGTTCGTGCCCCGGGATGACCTCCGGTGAGGACGACCGCTGGCGCGATCTCGTGCAGCGCTCGGGCTATCTCGACCGCCGGTCGGTCGGGGTCGAGGCCGGTGAGCCGGGCAGCCTCGTCAAGGTTGGGTGTGACGACGGCGCAACGGGGCAGCAGAACCTCACAGTCAGCGGCCAGACCAGCCGCACCTCCCGAGTCGGTGCCAGCGATGCTCAGAACGACGTGCGGGCTGCTCACGTTGACCCCGCGAGCAGCTGCTCTGTCACGGCCGCGGGGTCCGAGGCCCGCATGATGGTCCCCATCACGGCCACCCCGTGCGCCCCAGCGGCGCGCAGTTTGCGGACGTTGCCCACGTCCACCCCGCCCAGGGCGAGCACCGGCACCCCGTGGGCGACAGCGACGGCGCGGCGCACGCCGTCCACCCCCAGGGCCGGTCCGTAGCCCGGCTTGGAGGCACTCGAAAAGACTGGCGAAACCGTCACGTAGTCGGCGGCCTCAACGAAGGCCTGCGCGATCTCGCCGTCGTCGTGGCACGAGCGGCCGTGCATCCCGGCGGCGCCCGCGTCCGCGAGGGGCTGGTGGGCGGCAAGGTGGACGCCGGTGGCCGCCGCTAGCGGACGACGCGCCGCGATGACACTCACGTGCTGGGCAAGGAGAGTGGCGAGCTCGGCCCGCCGGTCCTCGGGGAGGTCCAGCTCACGAAGCACCACGGCTGTTAGGCCGGCCTCCGAGCAGCGGGCCACGGTCGTGACGAGATCTCGGCCCGGAGGCAGCTGGTGGCGGTCGGTCAGCAGGAGCAGACGGAACATCAGATCTTGACCCGCCCCTGCATGGGGCTGGAGGCACGCGCCTGTTGGCGTCGTGGCACGCGTCCGGCGCCGCGAGCCAGCGCCCCAGCCTGCACTCCCAAGTGCATGGCGCGCGCCATCGCAACCGGGTTTTCGGACCGGGTGACGGCGGTGGCGACGAGCACGGCGTCGCACCCGAGCTCCATGGCTTGAGCGGCCTCGCTGGCGGTGCCGATGCCCGCGTCCAGCACGAGCGGCACCGACACGGCGGCGCGTACGGACTCGATTGCATACGGGTCGGTGATGCCCCGCCCCGACCCGATCGGTGATCCGAGGGGCATGACCGCGGCGCACCCTACGTCGACCAGGCGCTGTGCGACCACCGGGTCCGCAGTTGTGTAGGGCAGCACCGTGAAACCGTCATCGACAAGAATGGCGGCGGCTTCCACCAGCTCGATCACGTCGGGAAGCAGGCTGAGCTCGTCACCGATCACCTCAAGCTTCACCCAGTCAGTCCCCAGCGCCTCCCGTGCGAGCTGCGCGGTCAGAACCGCCTCCCGCGCACTTCGACACCCGGCCGTGTTCGGGAGAAGGCGCACCCCCAGCTCGCGCAGCGTCATCAACAGGCCGTTCGCCCCGGTATCAGAGGTCCGCCGCATCGACACCGTGACCAACCCAGGCCGTCCCGCCTCGACGACCCGACGGACGGTGTCGTGGCTGGTCAGCCCCCCTGTCCCGAGCCACAGCCGGCTCGGCACCCGGGTCCCAGCAATCTCTACGCCCAGATCTGCGACGTCCACGCCCGTCACCCGCCTTGGCGAGCGGTAACGACCTCGATGCGGTCGTTGTCCTGCAGCACAGTCGCGGGCCAGTCCCCGGCACAGACGACGACACCGTTCACCGCAACGGCTACTCCCCGGGCGTCCGGCACCAGGCTCGGAAGGCGGGCGCCGTCAGCCACCTCGAGGGGCTGTCCGTTCAAGATCACGTGCATGAGTCCTCATCTCTGTTCAAAGCGTTGAAGCGGTCAGGAACGAAGGCGTCAACGAACCGCGGGGTCTCGCGCCCGGCGACGTAGGCGCAGATCGCCGCCGCCGTGACGGGCGCCAAAAGCACGCCCCCGCGATAGTGACCGCCGGCAAGCAAATGCCGGGCCGGTCCGTTACTCGGGACATCGCCGATCAGCGGCCCGTTGTCAGGGCTTCCAGGGCGGTCCCGGGCCATAATCTCCAGGACGTGGGCTGTCTCGAGACCCGGGAGGAGCGCGCGGGCAGTCTCCAGAAGCCTCGCCACTCCGCCCACCGTCGGGATCGGCGCCATGTCATTGGTGGAGTGCTCCTCTTCGGTCGCGCCGATCACAACCTCGCCGTCACGACGGGGCACCACGTACACCCGCTCACCATGGAGTCGAGCCCGCAGCACGCACGCCGGGGCATCCCTCGTCCGAACGCGCACAATCTCGCCGCGCACCGGCCGCACGTGCGGCAGACCCGTGGCACCGGTAGCCAGCACGACGACATCTGCCCGCAGCCGCGTCCCGTCCTCCAGCGCGACACCGTCCGTCCGGACGACAGCGCGCCGACGTACCACCCGATCTCCAAGTACGGCCAGCAGCGCGTGGACCAACCGGCGCGGATTGACCTGCTTGTCGTCAGGAAGGAAGGCGCCACCGACATTCCGGGAGGAAAGCCCAGGTTCCCTCACCCTGAGCTCGCGCCGTCCAAGCTCCTCGACGCGAACCCCGGAGTCGTCCAAAAGCCGACAGGTCCGGCGGACCTCCTCGAGGTCGTCCCGGTTGCCCGCTACCAGCATCGCCCCACCCGCACGCAAATCGACATCAGTGTTCGAGCGCTCGCTCAGACTGGACGCGAAGGACGGCCATCGTGCCAGGGACTCCTGGCCGAGCCGGAACAGGAGCTCTTCACCGAACCACGCCTCGCCGGCTGGAGCGAGCATGCCCGCTGCGGCGTACGTCGCCCCAGCGCCGGGCGACGGGTCGCAGACTGTGACGTCGTGACCGGCTCGGACCAGCTCGTCAGCGCACGTCAAGCCCACGACACCGCCCCCGACGACAATGACCGACTGGGCAGTCTTGGGAGTGGTGAACCCGTTCACGCGGCGTAGACGATGTCGACGATCTCCTTCGCCGCTCGCGGGGGGTCGAGTGCTTGCCACACGGCTGCCACGACGGCGATGCCATAGGCTCCGGCGCGAAGAACGGCTGGGACTCGGTCGGCGGTGATTCCGCCGATCGCGATCGTGGGAATCGTCAAAGCCGCGGCACTCAGCGCGTCCAGTCCGATGGGGGCAGGCAGAGCAGTCTTGGTCGTGGAGACGTGCACTGGGCCCACCCCGGCGTAGTCCGCACCGTCCGTCCGCGCCCGCTGCGCGTCCGCACGACCACGGCAGGTCGCCCCAATCAGAAAGTGGGACGGGGCCAGCAACCGTGCCTCAGCGACGGGCAAGTCATCCGATCCCAAATGCACGCCATCAGCGCCCGCAGCCAACGCAAGGTCGAGACGGTCATTCACAATCACCCGTGCTCCCAGGGGACGAATGACCCCCACCACGGCCCGCGTCCACGCCACCAGCTCGCGGTCAGTTGCTCCTTTGGCGCGAACCTGAATCGCGTCCACCCCAGCGTGCACAACCGCGCTCACGCGCTGGAGGGCATCCTCGTCGAGGCGATCGAAATGGGTGATCAGATGAATACGTGGCAACACGTCGAAAGCACTTCCTTCGCCGGCATGACCCGGGGCAGGTTCGACGGTCGGGGCAGCTTCAGCCCCTTCTCAGCCCGATGCTTTGGGCTCCCGTGTGGATGTTGACGACCTTAGCATCGCCGGTGCAGGTCGCTGTAGGGCTGTGAGCTGCCCACCCATCAGGACGTCCACCGGGACCTCAACCCCGCATGGTGCTCACGCCAGCCGGAGGGCGGTGCTGACCAGATTTCGAGACGTGTGAATCGCCCCGGGTTTCCCGGAGGCTTTGGTGTGCCCCACAGTCTCCAATTTCGGGGCGGGTAAATGGAGCTCGGATAGCTCCGGGCTGCTGCTGTCAGATACTGCGTACGCGCGCATCGATTCCTCGCAATTGCTATGGGGTTCACGATCTTGGCCCGGCTTCGACGACTGGGGGTTCAAGGAACTGAGCGTTGAAGGACTGGCCGTGCTCAACGCATCGCGCCGACCAGCCAATTGGGACTACTTGCACGACCATCCGGCGCCGGCAGTGCGCGCAGTAGCGGGGTGGTTCGAGTCGGAGCCGCTCGACGCACGTCGCGTGGGAGCCGGAGCTCGCCGGTTCACTGCAGTGTCCACAAAATGCACTCACAGGGTCTTCTGCAGCTCCTTGATCGGCATGCCGAGCTCAGCTAGAAGCTCGATGTCCTCGTGCGGATCGCGACCGAGCGTCGTGAGGTAGTTGCCGACGATCACCGCGTTGACCCCACCCAGCAGACCCTCCCGCGTGCCGAGGTCACCCAGCGTGAGCTCCCGCCCGCCGGCGTATCGCAGGATCGTGCGCGGCATCGCGAGACGGAACGCGGCGATCGTCCGCAGGGCATCTTGGGAGCTCAACACCCGCTGGTCACCGAACGGGGTCCCCGGCCGGGGGTTCAGGAAGTTCAGCGGCACCTCGTGTGGTCGCAGCTCCGCCAGCTGGACAGCGAGCTCCGCGCGCTGCCCGATGCTTTCCCCCATCCCGACCAGTCCCCCGCAGCACAGCTCCATCCCGGCCTCCCTCACCATCAGGCAGGTGTCCCACCGCTCCTCATACGAGTGAGTCGTCACGACCTGCGGGAAGTACGACTTCGCTGCCTCCAGATTGTGGTTGTAGCGGTGGACACCCATCTCGGCGAACTCATCGACTTGCGCCTGGGTCAACATGCCCAGCGAGCAGGCGATGTTGATGTCGACCTCGGCATGGATCGCCTCGATCCCGGCCCGGACCTGGTCCATGAGCCGTTGGTCGGGCCCGCGAACCGCCGCGACGATGCAGAACTCGCTGGCGCCGGTCTTGGCGGTCTCCTTCGCAGCCTCGACCAGCTCGGGGATATTGAGCCAGACAGCGCGAACGGGTGACTGGAACTGTCCGGACTGGCTGCAGAAGTGGCAATCCTCGGGACAACCACCAGTCTTGAGAGACACGATGCCTTCGACCTCGACCTCCGGGCCGCACCACGTCATACGCACCTCATGAGCCAGGGCGAGCAGCTCGGGCACCCGCTCGTCGGGAAGGTGGAGGACCTCGATGAGGTGCTCTTCGGGCAGACCTTCCCCGTGGTTGAGGACTTGTTCGCGGGCGATCTTCAGTACGTCGGTCATGGCCACACCATAACCTGAACACTGTTCAGGTCAGTGGCGGACCTGAACGGTGTTCAGGATAACGTGATCCGGTATGGAGCAGCTTTTGTCGTACGATCGAGATCACCTGTGGCATCCGTACGCCTCTATGCCGGCGTCACACGAACCCCTGCTGGTGCGCTCAGCACGAGGTGTCCGACTTGGCCTCGGTGACGGGCGTACTCCCGTCGACGCGATGTCCTCGTGGTGGGCCGCGATCCACGGCTATCGTCATCCCGTCCTGGATGCGGCCCTGCTGGACCAAGCCAATCTCATGGCGCACGTCATGTTCGGCGGGCTTACCCACGAACCGGCGATTGAGCTGGCGCGCTGCCTTGTCGACATATCCCCCACTGGTCTGGACCATGTCTTCTTCGCCGACTCCGGATCGGTGTCGGTCGAGGTGGCACTCAAGATGGCTATCCAGTTCCAGCGTGGCCGGGGGCGCTCATCACGTACGAGGATCGCGACCCTGCGCGGGGGTTATCACGGCGACACGATGGGCGCGATGAGCGTGTGCGACCCCATCGGCGGAATGCACACCATGTTCACGGATGCGTTGCGCGCGCAGGTGTTTCTTCCGCGTCCTCCGGCTGGGCTCGACGCCGACCTCTCCACCTGGATCAACGAGACCGATGCACTGCTCACCGGCCACTGCGACGAGGTCGCCGCGATCATCATCGAGCCCGTCCTTCAGGGTGCCGGCGGGATGCACATCTACCCACCGGCGTCGCTGACCTGGCTGCGTCACCGCTCGAACGAGCTGGGAATTTTGTTGATCGCCGACGAGATCGCGACCGGTTTCGGACGCACCGGGGAGATGTTCGCGGTCAATCATGCCGAGATCGTCCCTGACATCATGTGCGTAGGCAAGGCACTGACCGGCGGCTATCTCACCCTGGCCGCCGTGCTGTGCCAACCTCACGTCGCAGTCGGAATCGCGAACTCGGAGTCCGGTGTCCTGATGCATGGTCCGACGTTCATGGCCAACCCCTTGGCGTGCGCTGTCGCGGTGGCAAATCTCGACCTCCTGACGGCTTCGGACTGGCGGTCGAACGTCTCGCGGATCGGGCGTGCCCTCGAACGCGGACTGGCTCCGGCCACCGCGCTCAATCACGTCGTCGACGTGCGCGTGCTCGGTGCCGTCGGCGTCATCCAGGTCGATCGCAGCGTCGACATGGAAGTGGTCACCAAGACCGCGCTGGCCCACGGCGTCTGGGTGCGCCCCTTCCGCGACCTGATCTACACGATGCCGCCGTACGTCTGCACCGATGACGACCTCACAACGATCTGCTCGGGACTCGTCGCTGCGGCAGGGGCTATGGCATGACCCTTCACGACTGGCTCGACGAGCAAGCAGCACACCGCGAATCGTCGGGACTCACGCGGACACTTCTCCCGCGGCAACCTTCAACCGACCTGGTGGACTTGGCCGGTAACGACTACCTCGGCCTGATGCGCGATCCGCGCGTAACTGCCGCAGCAGCCGACGCCGCGATGACCTGGGGTGCCGGCGCTGGCGCATCACGTCTGGTCACCGGCACCCTCACGCTGCATGCAGAGCTAGAAGCAGCACTCGCCACTTTCACCGGACAGCCCGCTGCACTCGTGTTCTCCACCGGCTACCACGCCAATCTCAGCGCAGTCACAGCGTTAGTCGACAGCGACACGCTGATCGTCTCCGACGGGCACGTCCACGCCTCGCTTGTCGATGCAT
The DNA here is from genome assembly GCA_025964895.1 of Aeromicrobium sp. Lineage (GTDB taxonomy): Bacteria > Actinomycetota > Actinomycetes > Propionibacteriales > Nocardioidaceae > Aeromicrobium. The sequence goes on along the minus strand of JAOPXY010000013.1, from coordinate 3,946 downwards.
GCCGCCTCGCACGCAGTGAGCTGGCCGTGGTCCAACACAACGACATATCCGCCGTCGAGCGGGCACTCGTTCACCGCCGGCAGCCCCGGGCCATAGTCCTGGCCGAATCGATCTATTCCGTGCTCGGCGATGCCAGCCCGTTACTCGAGCTAGCCGACACGTGTCGCCGCCACGGCGCCACTCTTTTGGTCGACGAAGCCCACGGCATCGGCGTGGCCAGCCACGGCCGCGGGCTCGTCCACGAGCTCGGTCTCGCGGGACGTCCCGACGTCATAGTGACCATGACGCTCTCGAAGGCGCTCGGCAGCCAAGGCGGAGCCGTCCTGGGCAGCAACGCTGTGGTCCAGCACCTGATCAACCGGGCACGACCGTTCATCTTCGACACCGGTCTCGCACCCGCCTCGACAGCCGCAGCCCTGGCAGCGTTGCACATCATCGACGCCGAGCCTGCCTTGGTCGACCGGGCAAATCACGTCGCACACACACTGGCCGATGCCGTTGCGATCGACCGACCCGCTGGCGCCGTCATGTCCGTCCCAATGCCCGGACCTCAAGAGACGCTCGCCGCCCAGGCAGCCTGCCTCAGTGCAGGAATCCGCATCGGTGCCTTCCGCCCACCGTCCGTCCCCGACGGAATCAGCCGCCTACGTCTCACCGCATCGGCCGCGATAGACGACGCTTCGCTGGACCATGCCACCCACATCCTCGCCTCAGTTGTGTCATGAACCTGCCGACCTCTCGCTACGTCGTAGTGACCGGAACTGACACCTCAGTTGGAAAAACCATCGTCACCGCCGCTTTGGCCGTCGCACTGGAGGCAGAAGGCTACCGCGTCACGGTCGTGAAGCCGGTCCAAACCGGCGTGGCCCCTGGTGAGCCCGGAGACATCGAAGCGATCGTCGCCCTCACAGGGCTCACGAACGTTCACGAGTTGGCCCGGTTGGAACTCCCCTTGGCCCCCGAGGCCGCCGCCCGAGCCATGAACGCACCACTACCCACCATCGCTGAGCACGTCGAGACCATCCAGTCCATCAACACGGACATCGTGCTCATCGAGGGTGCCGGAGGGTTACTCGTTCGACTCGATCTGCACGGCGGGACGATCCGCGACCTCGCGGAACAGCTGCACGCTGAGGTTGTCCTGGTAGCCCACGAAGGACTCGGAACCCTCAACCACATCAGCCTGACCATCTCGTCATTGGCGCACGTCGGACTTTCGGCCCGGGTGGTCCTCGGCTCCTGCTCGGACACACCAGATCTCGCCGCGAACTCAAACCGATCGGACATCCCCCGTCTCACCGGCGCGGCTCTCCTAGGGTTGGTCCCGGAGCGCGCGGGATCCCTCACGGCCGTCCAATTCCGGTCGCGAGCCGCAGGGTGGTTCACGCCGCGACCTAAGCTATCGACTTGACCCAGACACGCAGCCGCCGGCGCGGGACCCGCGACCGACCGCGCTACGAGTTGCGACAGATGTTCCTGCCGTGGCAAACCACCGCAACCAAGCGAACGAAACCTCGTCCTGGATCTCGTTGACAACACAAAGGTCACCTCGGATCGTGGTGTCCGGTCTAACGGACCTCTGATGGCCGACCAACTGGACGTGGCGTGTTCGCCGGCCTGGCTACGGTCCGCACGCGGTCAGGGCGGGCGGCCGGCTCACGTACCGCCTCTCCGAGCTTGACCGATGGCTTCGTGCTCATGAGGAGTCCTTCGTCGAAGAGGAATCCACAACTCCATGTCGTCCGGGGGCAGCGCGCGCCGTGAGGACGGCACGTAGCCCTCACATGGGTTGCTGAACACGAAGGGAGAAGGGAATGGCCAGACAACGATTGATGGTCGGCACCTACGGCGAGATCAGCTGCAGGAAGCGACGAGCGGGTCGTGGCAAGCACGCGCCCGCTACTGCGACGTCGACGGAGTTGTGTGTCAGTACCGAAAGAACGGCGAGACCAAGACCAAAGCGAGGGCCAATCTCAAGGCATTCTTCGTCGAACATACTGGTACGTTCGGCGATGGCGCCCTCGCACCGGACGACACCGTGCAGGACCTGCTCGACTTCTGGTTCCAGAAGATGGAGAAGACAGAAGGCGGCCCCGGCAGCGAAACTCTGGGGCACTACCGCTCCCACGTCCGCTGGGTCCTCGCAATTTTCAAAGCGAGCCCTAAGTGAGCCCTCACGCCACATCCAAGGCAGTGACGGGGTCGACCCAAATTTCATCACCGCAGGTCAAACCCGGTTTTCGTCAGCACCGCAACGCACTCCACGTGGTGCGTCATCGGGAACAGCGCGAAGGCCCGCAGGCCGGCGAGCCGGTAGCCGCGGGACGCGAAGGACGCGAGATCGCGCGCGAGCGCCGCCGGATCGCAGGCGACGTAGACGATGCGCCGCGGCGCGAGGTCGACGATGCCCTGCACGGCCTTCTTGGCCCCCGTGCGCGGCGGGTCGAGCACGACGACGTCGGCCGTCGCGCCGAGCGAGCCCCGGCGCAGGGCCGCCTCGACCGTCTCGCCGACCAGGCGAACCTGCGGCAGGTCGTGCAGGTTGCGCCGGGCGTCCCGCGACCCGCCGGGGTCGGACTCGACGCTGACCACCGTCCCCGTCTCCCCCACCTCGTCGGCGAGGAAGGCGGTGAACAGGCCGACGCCCGCGTAGAGGTCGAGCACCGTCTCGCCCGGGGCCGCCTGGGCCGCTTCGAGCACGGCGCCGACCAGGGTCGACGCGGCCTGCGGGTGCACCTGCCAGAAGCCGGAGCCGGAGACGCGGAAGTCGTGGTCGCCGACGCGCTCGGTGACGGCGCCGCGGCCGCCGCGGGTCGTGCCGTCGGCCGCCACGACGCCGTCGACCTCGCCCTCGACCTCGTCGCTGATGCTGGCGTCGGTGACGAGCAGCCGGTCGCCGCTCGACGACACGATCGCCTCGACGGTGTCGGCGTCCCAGCGGCGTCCCGGCACGACGGGCAGGTCGGGGTGCGCGATGAGACAGCGGTCGACGGCGATGATCTCGTGCGACCGGTGCTTGCGCAGGCCGGGGCGTCCTCCGCGGTCGACCGCGAACTGCACGCGGGTCCGCCAGCCGAGCGCCTCGGGGTCGACGGCCTCGACCGCGCCGGCCCACGTGATACCGGCGAGGCGACGCAGCTGCTCGCGCACGACGTCGCCGAGCAGATCGCGTTGCACCGCGGGGTCAACGTGCTGGAAGTCGCAGCCGCCGCACCGGCCGGGGCCCGCGTACTCGCACGGCGGCACGACGCGTCCCGGCGCCGGGACGATGACCTCGATCGCGTCGGCGCGCAGGAATGACGTCGTCCGCTCGGTGATGCTGATCCGCACGCGCTCGCCGGGCATCGTGTGCCGCACGAACACGACCTGCCCGTCGAGCCGGGCCACGCAGTGCCCGCCGTGCGCGACGGGGCCGACGTCGACGACCGCCTCGGTCGGCATCATCGGTCCCGGAAGCCGCGGCGCACGTCGCCGGGCGCGGGCCGTGGCCGGGCCAGCTTCTTCCTGGCCCGTCCCGCCGAGCTGAGCTGGTACGGCACGCTCGTGACCATGACGCCTGGCATGAACAGCAGCCGGCCCTTGAGCCGCAGTGCCGTCTGGTTGTGCAGGATCTGCTCCCACCACCGGCCCACGACGTACTCGGGGATGTAGACCGTGATGATGTCGCGCGGGCCCTGCTTGCGCAGCTCCTTGACGTAGCGGATGACGGGACGCACGAGCTCGCGGTAGGGCGAGTCGACGACCTTCAGCGGAATGGGGATCTCCAGCTCCTCCCACCGCTTCATCAGCGCCGCGGTCTCCGCGGGGTCGAACTCGACGGTGAGCGCCTCGATGGAGTTCGGACGCGAGACCCGCGCGTACGTCAGCGCCCGCATCGTGGGCTTGTGCAGCTTGCTGACCAGGACGATCGCGTGGACGCGTGACGGCAGTGCGACGTCGGAGTCGT
>JAOPXY010000029.1 GCA_025964895.1 Aeromicrobium sp. | reverse complement strand
TTGACGGTCTGGTCAAGGGACTGGCGGGTCTTGACCTCGAGCCAGGACGACCCCGTGTCGAGGTACGTGCGGGTGCGGACCTTCAACCGAAGCCGGCGCGAACGACCGGAGGTCAGGAAGCTCTCGCGGTGCGGGGTGTCGTAGTAGGCCGAGCGATAGCCGAACTCGCGCCGCCCGTCGATGTCCAGGATCCGGGCCGAGCCCTGCAGGCAGCTGATCAGCGCGTCCACCTCCCGGACCGGCACCACGTACTTGCGATCGACCCGCGTGAGGAGCTCGGCGCTCTCGACCAGCTCGTCGAGCGAGATGGGCTCCATGATCGAGGTGCTCTCGTGCGTCAAGGTCGTCATCGGACGGCTGCCGGGACCGGGACGGTGAGGGCGACGTCGCTCGACGGGAGGTACCGCACGTCGACGAGCGTGGTGTCGTTGACGACGTCGGTACGGACGATCCGGGCCGACAGGATCGTCGCGCCCAGGTATCCCTCGAGGTGCGCCGTCAGCGCCGGGGCACTCGCATAGGCATGGTCGAGCAGGAGCTGCTGGGTGTGCGGCTGCTTGGCGACACGGGGGCTGTCACCGACTGCCACGGCCGCCAGCACGGCTGCCATCAGGGCGAGGTCTACCCAGGACGGGCTCTGGTCCAGACCCCCGAGCAGGCCGAGGGTCAGGGCGGCGAAGTAGTAGGCGACCTCGCTCTGCGCCAGCTCTTCAGAGCGCAGGCGGATGATCGACAAGATGCCGAAGAGCCCCAATCCCAGACCGGCACCGATGGTGGCGGTGGTCAGCGCGGACGCCACGGCGAGCACGCCGACGTTGACCGTCAGAAGAGCCACGACCAGCTCGGGCCGGTGGTTGCGGTGCAGGAACAGTCCGAAGACGAGGATGGCGATGGCGACGACGTCGGCGATGATCAGGGCGTAGGTGGGCATCTGGGTGAACTCCTGAAGTACGTGGGGGTGAACACGTTCCATCTAGCCCTGTGCAGTTGTTCGCGACGCGTGAGCGCGCTGTGCCTTCCCTGTGTGACCGGGTCAGACCGCCGTGATGACTCCTTCGTGTCCCACGGTCGCCGTCGACCCGTCGCTCCAGACGACCAGGCCGCTTCGTCCCGGGCGCCCGGCCAGCCACTCAGCGGCTTCCTGTCCCATCGCGAACGCCGAGGTGGCGTCGATGTCCGCCCACGTGAGCAGATCGGACACGACGGTGACGGAGGCAACTCCCGTCGGAACGTGCCCGGATCGAGCGTCGACGATGTGCGTCCCGCGCTGTGCGAAGCCGGACGTCGCCACGGCGCCACGCCGGACGGCGACGGTCGCCTTGAGCCGGGTCACGTCGTGGGGGTCCTCGATGCCGATACGCCAGGGCCACCCCTTCGGCGATGCCGTGTGGCACACCATGTCGCCGCCTGCGGAGAGGCAGAAGTCCGTGCCGGGGAGGCTGCGCACGATCGAGGAGGCGCGCTGCACCGCCCATCCCTTGACGACGCCGTCGGTGTCCAGACGCGCCGCTTCCCCGTGCGGGTCGTCCCGCCAGACCCGAAAGGCTCCCCCCGACCGCTCGGCCGCCCGTCGGCCCAGCTCGAGCACCTCGGCGACCTCGGGCGGGCAGGCTTCGATTGTCGTCTCGCCCCTGCCTAGGCGGGAGATGGCCGAGTCACGCCGATAGGTGCTGAACACCCGGTCCACCTCGGTGAGCTCTGCCATCACTGCGTCCCAGGCACGTCGACCAGCTGCGTCGTCGGCGTGGTCGCCCCTCATCGCGAGCGTGATCGGCATTCCCATGACGTGCTGCACGTAGCGCCGGCTCTGCTGCGCCGACGCTCGACTCACAGGTTGGCCTCGTCCAACGCGCTCTGCAACGACTGGAGGTATCCCTCACTCGTGACGGTGGCGCCGCTGACCATGTCGATGTCAGCGCTCTGCGACTGCTTGGTCTCGTCGATCAGGATCGGCAGCGCGTAGGAGTTGATCTCCTCATCCTTGCCGTTCCCGCTCGGGTACTCGATGACCGAGACGTCCGAGACCTTGCTGCCCGCAACCGTGATCTGCACCTGGACCGGGCCCCAACGGGTCTGCGCGACGGCACCGGTGAACGACGACGAGTCACCGGTCGACGAGTCACTGGTCGACGAGCCCGAGATCACCGACGTGGCCGAACTCGTTGCGAGTGGCCCGGAGGTCGACGTGTGGTATCCGAAGAGCAGCACCAGCGTCGTGACGGTGGAAAGGGCGGCTGTGACGATGCGCTTCATGAAGTCACCACTGGAAGATCTCGAGATGGAACTGCTCGGGCGGCAGCCCGGCAGCCAGTGCGGTGCGACGGACGCTCTCGGCCCAGACGGCGGGCCCGCAGACGTACACGTCGCGGTCAGCGAGGTCAGGGATCCAGAACTTCAGGGCGTCGACGTCCGACGCGGACCCGACACCCTGCCCGAGCCAGGAGTCGGGCGAACGGCGGCGGCCCGGCAGCCACAGCAGCTGCAATCCACGACGTTCGGTCAGAGCCTGCAGCTCGCGGACGAACAAGGGATGTTCGGTGTAGCGCTGGAGCATCACTGCGTCGCCCGGCGCGTAGTCCAGCCCGTCGGCCAGCGCGCGCAGCGGCGTGACACCCACACCTGCGCCGATCAGCGCGACCTTGGCCCGCGATCGAGCCCGCGGCGCCAGCCGTCCGTACGGCCCTTCGACCATGACGCGAGTCCCCACGGCGAGTGCGGGCATCCGGTCGCTGTCGTCGCCGAGAGCTTTGATCGTCACGCGCAGCGAGCTGCCGTCAGGCGCAGCGGACAGCGAGTACGGGTGGGCCCGCGTCCACCCCTCGCGATCGAGGAAGCGCCAGCTGAAGAACTGTCCCGCCTCGACACGGAGACGGTCGAGATGCCGACCTTCGAGGTGGACGCTCGTGACGCCGGGCGCCTCGGCGACGACGGCGGAGACCCGCAGACCGTGACGCGCGCTGCGCCACAGCGGCACGGCGACGCGCCACACGATCACGGCCACCGCTGTCGCCGCCCATGCAGACCACCAGAAGATCGTCGCGCCCGTGGAGCTCATGAACTCCTGGCCGGACCAGAGCTGGTGCGGCAGGGCGAGCCCGACGCCAAGGTAGGCGTACAGGTGGATCAGGTGCCACGACTCGTACCGGACACGTCGGCGCGCGGTCTTGATGCTGGAGACGACGACCATCACCAGGCAGACGGTCCCGGCGGCGGCGAGCAGCATGCCCGGGTAGTCGGTCGTGAGCGACCAGATGGTCGCGGGGAACTGGGTGATCTGGCCGGCGGCATAGCCCCAGGTGATCAGCACGATGTGGGCGACCATCAGATCGAACGAGGTGAAGCCGACGATGCGGTGCTGCCGCGCGAGGCGGTCCTGACCGAATGGCCGCTCGAGGAAGGGCAGGCGCGCCATCAGCAGCACCTGCACGAGCAGCAGATCGGACGCGACGAGGCCCAGCAGGCGGCCCAGCGACGTCAGGCCCGACTCCCAGCCGCCCAGGTCCTGGATGCCGCCGTCCGCGACCCACCAGTACGTCACGAGGAGCAGGCTCAACCACAGCGCGGACCCCGCCGCGAGGCGGAGGCGGCCGTCGCGGCGCGCCCGCTGGCCGGACACGGACCGGGTCGGGATGCGCGGATGCTGTGCCGGCGGCGCCGTCGTCGTGCTGGTGTTCATGGAGTCTCCCTCGACATCGTCAGCTCCATCGTGAATCCGCTGCCTGATGGCGACATCGTGATTTCCTGTGTCCGACCTGTGCGCGACACGCGCTCGGCGTGGATGGATGGGCGGTCACAATGCGAAGCGCTCCTCGTGCAGCTGGTGGCGGGGCAGGCCGAGGCGCGCAAGGGATGACCTGACGGCGGCCGACATGCCGGCCGGCCCGCAGAGGTAGACGTCCCTCTCCGCGACGTCGGGCACGAAGTGCCCGATCGTGTCCGGTGACAGCAGGTCACGGTCGTCACCGAGGAGGTACACGATCCGGGCGTGACGTCGCGCCGCCAGAAGGTCGAGCTCGTAGCGGAAGACGATGTCGTCGCGGGAGCCGGCGCGGTAGAGCAGGGTCATCTCCTGACCCGGCTCGAGCGGGATGCTCTCGAACAGTGCCCGCATAGGGGTGATGCCGACGCCGCCGGCCACGAGGAGAATGTTCTGTCGTGTTCGGCGGTCCGCGGTCATTGCTCCGTACGGGCCCTCCGCGATGACGCGGGTGCCGACGGCGATGTCTTGCAAGAACGTGCTGCCGTTACCGAGGGCCTTGACGGTCAGCCGAAGCTTGTCGGGTCGGGCGGGGGCCGACATCGAGAACGGGTGCGCGGTGGCCCAGGTCTGTGCGGTCATGAACCGCCAGCGGAAGAACTGGCCCGGCTCAGCGGCCAGCTCGTCGAGGTGCTCACCGCTCA
>JAOPXY010000180.1 GCA_025964895.1 Aeromicrobium sp. | reverse complement strand
CGGGAACAGGACGGGGCTGCCGAACTTGACCAGGTTGTAGACGACCGACACGCCGAGCGGAACAGCAGCACAGGCGAGCAGCCCACGGCGGAGGCCGGCGGGCACCGCGGGACGGTACCGGCGGAGCCACAGCACGGCCAGCACGATGGCGATGCAGAACGCGATGCCGCCGGTCGATCGGGTCATGATCGTGGCCAGGACGAATGCACCCAGCCAGCCGAGGGTGCGCGGAGTCGTCTCGAGGCAGGCTCGGATCAGCCAGTACATCGTGCCGATCGCGAGAGCAACTGCCCAGACGTACACCTCGTGGTAGACCCAGGGGAGCGAGACGTCGAAGGTGAACGTCGTGCCGCCGATGACGGCAGCGAGGTAGATCGCCACCAACCACGCCTCGGACCGCTCGACGGGGGTGTCAGGTCCGCGCAGGACATCGCGCACGAGCCAGAACAGCTTGACGGCCATGACGACGAACACGATCGACGCCAGGAGCATCGAGATCAGCGTCAGATTGCCGCCCGGACGCCCCGTGGCCCACAGGACAGGCATGCGGAGCACCGCGGGAAACGGGGGGAAGTACATGTAGGTGCGGTCGCCGATGACGAATCCCTCGATGCCAAGGCTCCCCGTCGGCACCCAGACGTGCCCTTCCAGGAAGGCGTCGGCCTGGAGGTCGAAGAAATTCGATGCGAATCCCTGGGTCGACGCCGTGCGAAAGAGATCGAACGAGAGATCGGACAGGACCAGCAGGTGCACGAGGGCGCCGGTGGCGACCCCGGCCGCCGATGCCCGGAGGCGTCGACGTCTGGTGTCAGCAGTGCTCAAGCGCGTTCCAGCTCCTGAAGGAACTGGTATCCGAACATGGTCGGCCACACACGGGTGGCGCGGCGGTCGATGGCCCCCAGCAGGCGGAGCACGAGCCTCGGTCCGATGCCCCGGACCGGGATGATGTCGAGCGGACTGCCGACCACGCGCGTGCGGACGGGACGCAGTCCGGCAGCGCGGATCATGCGGTTCAGGCTCCGGCGGGTGAAGAATCGCACGTGGCCCTGGTCGAGCGGTCCGCGCTGGTCGTAGCCGAAGTTGCCGCTGGCGATGCGCAGGCGGGGATACCAGTGGGAGACGTTCGGTACGGACACCAGCAGCTTGCCGCCGGGTCGCAGGCGAGAGACCATCTGCTCGAGGAGCTGGGCCGGGTCGATGACGTGCTCGAGCACGTCGGCAGCCACGATCACGTCGTAGTCAGAACCCGCCTCGGTGGGGAGGCCGCGGTTGAGATCGGCCTCGACGAACCCGTGGAGGTGGTTGCCGACATCGGGATGCTTGACCAGGTCGACCCCGGTGACCTCGTGCCCAAATTGCGCCACCAGGGCGCCGAACTGGCCGTCGGAGCAACCGACATCGAGCACGCGGGACGCGGGCCGATGCTTCAGCCAGTCCAGGAGCACCCCGTGCGACGAGTGCTTGGACACCTTGAGCTCGTACGCGTCACGATCGACTCCGGTGCGCCCTCCGCCGATGCCGAGACCGTCCAGTCGGAACCGGACCGCGTCCGTCGCGACCTGGCGGGCGTACGTCATACCGTTCACGTAGCAGATCTCGTCCCCGTAGTAGGTCGGGATGGGCACCTCGGCCACCGTCATGCCGGCCCCGTGAAGGCCGAGGATGATCTGGGAGTCGAAGTCGAAGCCGTCGCTGTAGCTCTCGAAGTCGATGTTGGCGAGGGCGTCGGTTCGATACACACGGTAGCCGCTGTGCCACTCGGTCAACGACATGCCGGAGAGCGTGTTCTGGAAGCGGGTCAGGATGCGGTTGCCGACGTACTTGTAGAGGGGCATGCCGCCCGAGAGTGCGTCACCGCGGACCATCATGCGTGAACCGAAGACCGCATCGGCCTCACCACGGGCAGCCGGCTCGATGAGTGACTCGATGACCTCAGGGGCGTACTGACCGTCGCCGTGCAGCAGCACCACGACGTCGAGGCCGCGGTCGATGGCCCAGCGGTATCCGACCTTCTGGTTACCGCCGTAGCCGAGATTCTGTTCGTGCTTGATGACCGTGATCGGGATCGTGGTGTTCTGCTGGTAGCGCAGGCTGACGTGGTAGGTGTCGTCGGTGCTGGCGTCATCACTGACCAGCACGTGATCGACCCGTGCCACGAACGAGGGTGGCAGCCGGTCGAGCGTCTTCTCCAGCGTCGTCTCCGCGTTGTATGCCACGACCAGCACACCGACGCGAGGCGTCTTGTCGTCCTGCACTGCGCTCCCTCGGTTCCCTTGATGCGCGGCGTGTTCCCTGCGAAGGATGTCACGACCGGTCTTTGATGATAGGTGACACTCGGGGTCAGACCGGCCCGACCCGGCGACACCGGTCCTCTGGCACAGTGGCTGGCATGACCGACCTGATCGACCTTGCCTCGCTCACGTCCGACCTTGAGAGCAAGAAAGCGGCCTACGCGGCCGGTGACCCCTATCCCCACCTCGTCGTGGACGGCGTTCTCACGCCTGAGGCGTTCAGCGCCGTCGTGGCCGAGTTCCCCGGCATCCGTGACGAGTTCTGGCAGGGATATCTCCACGTCAACGAGACCAAGTACGCCAACAAGTCCCCTGACACGTGGGGCGACACGCTGCGAGCCGTCGCCAAGGAGTTCTGCTCCGAGCCGTTCGTCCGGTACCTGGAGGAGCTGACCGGCATCGCCGATCTTCTACCGGACTGGTCGATGGACGGCGGCGGCCTGCACCAGACGATGCGTGGGGGCCACCTCAACATCCACGCCGACTTCACCTCGCACCACACCCACGAGACCTGGGCTCGGCGCGTCAACATCTTGCTGTACCTGAACGAGGAGTGGCAGCCCGAGTGGGGCGGCCAGCTCGAGCTCTGGGACCCGCAGATGACCGAGGTACGCGGTCGCGTGACTCCCGCCGGCAACCGCATGCTGGTGTTCACCACGACGGCCGACAGCTTCCACGGCCACCCCGACGGCCTGACGTGCCCGCCCGACGTCGCCCGCCGCTCGATGGCGCTGTACTACTTCACCGAGGAGGAGCAGGCGGTTCGGCGTTCCACGAACTATCAGCCCCGTCCCGACGAGAGCGTCGGCCGTAAAATGGTGATCCACGCCGAACGGGGTCTCCTCGACGGCTACGACCGGGTCAAGCGCCGGCTGGGTCTGTCGGACGACTTCGCGAGCAACGCGCTGGCGAAGCTGGACAGGTTCCGGCGCCGTCGCTGACGAACAGAGGTCAGCGGGTCAGCTGGTCTTCTCTCTGGCCTTCCACCGTCCGCGCGTCTGACGGACGACGATCGCGGGGAGCCCGTCGTCCATGGCCCGCCACTTCGGCGAGTCGACGATGCGGGTGACCCGGCGTTCGGCCACGAGCTGACCCACGGCGACCATGACAGCGGTCAGCGCGAATCCGACGACGACCCGCACGCCCCAGTTCCACTCGATGCCGTGTCGAGCGACGAACCAGAAGATCGGGTAGTGCCATAGATAGATGCCCAGCGAGTATCGCCCGAGGAATGTCAACGGACGGCGGTCGAGCACGGCCGTCAGCGCCGGGTGCCCGGGTGCCAGGCTCAGCGCGATCAGCAGCACGACGACGGCCACATCGACCAGGACCCCGGGCAGCGAGAAGAAGTAGTCGATGTCCCCGGTCAGGTACATGAGCGGTATCAGCGTCGCGGCAGCCACCAGGCCGATGAGCGCGGCCCGCTGCTGGTCCAGACGCCGACGCAGCAGAGGGACGAGTGCTGCGGCGAGAGCGCCCGCGATGGGGGCGTCGGCGCGAGCTGCGGTGCGCAGCAGCGCCTGGTACGCGCCGTCGTCGTGGTAGATCTGCGCGCGCCACAGCGTCAGCAGGAGGAACAGGGTGGCCAGGGTGACGATGAGCCACGGGAGATGGCGGCGCAGGAACCAGACCAGCGCCAGCACGATCACGAACACCTGGAGATCGACCGACAGGTACCACAGGTGCCCGATGTCGGGTCGAGCCTCGACCAATGGGTTCTGCACGAACCAGTTGAGCGTGAAGGTCGCAGCGTGCAGCACCGACTGGGTCGTGGCGGTGTCGGAGTAGTTGTCGGTCTTGTCGAACACCGACACCAGGAGCAGCACCACCAGCAGGAAGTACATCTGGCCGCCCAGTCGCACGACGCGACGGGCCAGGGCGACGCTGGGACGCAATTGGTCCGTGTCCGCGAGTCTCAGGATGCTGCGCGTGGCCAGGAACGAACCGAGGACGAAGAACACCGACACGGCGAAGTTGCCGCCCAGGAACCAGCGATAGACGACCCAGGTGCTCTCGATCGAGCTCGTGGGCCACAGGGTCCATCCGTGGTGGAGGACCACCAGGACCACGAGCACACCGCGCAGTCCGTCGATCACGACGATGCGAGAGGCGGCGGTCTCCTTCTTCACGTCGGGCATCCGCCTAGGGTAAACGCTTTCTGAGGTCACGGAGAGCTGGATCGCTGATAGCGTCGCCCGCAGCCATCGTGGTCGCAACAACGTCCGGAAGGGAGCCGATCCTGCACGGTATCGGTGTCGGTGACCTGACCCGGCACGAAGCCGATTCCCCGCCGACGACGAATCGGCGGGTGGCGGCCCTCGACGGCCTGCGCGGAGTGGTGATCATCTCGGTCGTGCTCAACCACTCGGTCGGCGTGCTGTGGTCGAGGGGGCAGATCTACGACATCCCCGTCGTGAACGGCCTGCTGGGCGGTGGCGCGGTCATCGTGTTCTTCGTGGTGGGCGGCTTCATCGTGACGGACGGCCTGATGCGGGAGCGGGAGCGCGGGACGTTCGACCCATGGCGTTTCTACCTGCGGCGCCTCGTCCGCGTCGGCGGACAGCTCGTCGCCGTGTGTGTCGTGGTCTCGGTCGTGCTGGCCGTCGATCCTGACACGCCCTCCGGCATCGACATCTCCGCCAACGTCATCCACACCCTGACGTACACCTTCAACAATCTGGTGTCGACCGATCCGTACGTGGTCGGATCCGAGTTCGGGCACCTCTGGTACCTGGCGGTTCAGCAGCAGTGCTATCTCGTCCTGCCGCTTCTCCTGGCCGTCCTGGGACGGTGGCGCCCTGCGCTGGTCGCGCTTCTCGTGGTGGCCATGGTGGCGATCTACATCCATCGTCAGAACGTGCTTGACGACCGGGGCTGGGTAGTTGCCTCGTCGCTCACGACGACCCGGTCCGACGGCTTGTTGTGGGGGGTTGCCTTGGCGGTGGCTCTTCCGTGGCTGTCGCGGATCAAGGCATGGGGCCACGTCCTGTGGGTGGCGGTCCTGGTGCTGGTCGCCCTGAAGCTGGTGCTGCCCGAGCTCGGGACGTACGACTACTTGAGGTCCTGGTCGATCCCGTTCACTCTCGTGGCCGGCATCGTCGTCGTTGCCGTGTGGCTGCTCCCCTCGGCGACCCGTGTGTCCAGGGCCCTGGAGTGGGCGCCCCTCCGACGGCTCGGCACGGCCTCGCTCGCGATCTTCGTGTGGCACCTGCCGATCATCGTCATCGTGTCCCGCCACACCGGTGGGTGGAGCTGGGTGGAACGCACGTTCGTCAGCTTTGTGATCCTCGCCGCGGTGGTGTGGGCGAGCGAGCGATGGATCGACGAACCCATCCGGAAGATGCTGGCCACTCGACCGGTGTTCCGCATCCGCCGGGAGCCCGCCTCATGAGTCACCGGGGAGCAGACCTCCGGGTAGCCGGCTCCCTGCAGGGTCTCGCCGCAATCGTCTACCTGCTGTCAAGCATCGGCACCGTTCTGCCCCTCGGAGCACTCGACGACGTCGAACCGCTCGATGGCATCTTCCGGTCCGGCAATCTCGCTCTCGCGGTGTTCTTCGCTGCCTTTGGGTACACCCTCACGGTCGAGCTGCGCTCGGCACGGGAGGTGTCCCTCGTGCGCATGCTGCGTGCTTGCGTCCGGGTCGTCCTGCCGGCGGTGGTCGCGATGCTGCTCGTCACCGTCGCGGTGCTGGCCGTGACGCGCTACGACGACACCGACACGACGTCGACGGACGTCACGCGGTCGTCGCTGCTGCACGCATGGACGTTCCTCCAGAACGGCTGGATCCTCGACCACCTCCTGCTCGTGCGCTCGGACGTCTCGTCGCTGTGGATCGTCAGCCTGCTCGTGCAGTACGCCGTCGTGCTCGCTGTCGCCGTGGCGATCCTCGGACGCCGCCGGTGGTTCATGGCCGCGCTGGCGCTGGCCTGCGTCGTCGGATCGATCATCTGGCGTGCTCACCTGCTCACGACCGAGGGCTGGGTGCAGGCCGCGCTGGACTCGGTGAGTCGGTCCGACGCGTTGGCGATGGGTGTCGTCGCAGCCTGCCTGGCCGGCGTGCCGGCAGTGAGTCGAGCCGTGGCCGGACAGATCCTGGGTGGGGCGACCATGGTGCTGTTCGCGGGGGTGATCGTGACATCGTTCGTCGGCGTCGACGCGATCTTCACCGTCGTGCTGCCGCTGGGCGCGGGGCTGACGGCCCTGTCGCTGTGGGCGGCCGGCTCGGACCCTGATCCGCGCGGCTTGGCCACGCAGGCGTTGCTGCGTCCTGAACTCGTCCAGGCCGGAGGGCTGGCCCTCCCGCTGTTGGTGTGGTCTCCCTTCGTCGCGGCGACCGCGACCCGCCACGAGGGCGACCATCCGTCGACGTTGATCGCGGTGCTCGTGGGAGTGGTGAGTCTGATCGCCGCCGGAGCCACGTGGGCGTTGCTCGCACGCGGTCCGTCGTGGGCCAGGGAGCACTGGACGGCACGCCGCAGCACCGAGGTGGACAGCGTCCAGCGCGTCGATCACACCTGACCGAGCAGGCTGGTACGGTCTCGCTGTGACTACGGTCACTGGGGGTTTCATTTTGTCTTCGAGGAGTGGTTCGACGCGATGCGTAAATTTGTTGGTGCTGTCCTGGTCTTCGTCGGTGTGACCTCGTTGGTCATCGCCGCGGTTGCCGCGTTCTGGACGAGTGACAAGGTTCAGAAGACACCCCTCGACACGGACAACACGACCCTGGCGGCGGGGACGGCCTCGCTCAGCGGGGCGGCCGCCGTCCCGGTGAAGGCGATCCAGCTGAGTCGAGCCGATTCGTCGCGATCCACCTCCGACGTCATCGTGTTCAACAGCTCGTCGTGCCTCGTGATCGTCAAGGGCGAGACCCCGAACTGCCTCGAGGCGACGGACCCCGAGGGACGGCTGCTGTCGGCCAGCTCGGAGATCTTCGCGACGGATCGCCACACGGGCGAAGCAGTGAACGACCCCAAGATCCTGCCGGCGGACGCCGAGGAGAAGCACGGCCTGGTCAACAAGTGGCCCTTCGGTGCCAAGAAGCAGGACTACAAGTACTGGGACGACTTGTCTGAGGCTGAGGTTCCGGCGGTCTACTCCGGTACCGCCAAAATCGACGGGATGGAGACCTACGTGTTCAAGGTCGACGTCGAGGACGCGCCGATCGAGATCGCATCAGGCGTGCCCGGCCTGTACTCCAGCAGCAAGACGATCTCGATCGATCCGCGGACCGGAGCGATCATCAAGCAGACGGAGAAGCAGGAACGCGTCGCCGACGACGGTTCGCCGGTGCTGGCGCTCGACTTCGGGATGACCAAGGGACAGGTGGCCGACAACGTCGCCGACGCCAAGGACAACATCGCCAGGCTCGACCTGGTCTCGAAGACGGTTCCGATCGTCGGTGTGATCGTGGGCCTGCTCGCGCTCATCGCGGGCGTCCTCGTCCAGACCGTCGGCCGACGGTCCGCCGATCCCCAGCATGCCGAGGTGCAGGGCGCCGTACGCTGACGGTCATGGCTCCTGCTCCCGCCGCTGACCTCTGCGCCTTCATCGACCGCTCGCCCACGCCGTTCCACGTCTGCGTGACGGTGGCCGCCGAGCTGGAGGCGGCGGGTTACCTCTGGCTCGGTGAGCGGGATGCCTGGCCGGTCGAGCCGGGCCGCTTCTTCGTCGTGCGCGGCGGTTCGCTCGTGGCGTGGTCGACCGAGTCCAGCGTGTCGCCGTCCGACGCCTTCCGCGTCGTCGGTGGGCACACCGACAGCCCCAACCTGCGGCTCAAGCAGCACCACGACCTGTCCCCGGAAGGTCTCGGCGTCGTGGCCCTGGAGCCGTACGGGGGAGCGTGGCTGCACTCCTGGCTCGATCGCGATCTCGGCATCGCGGGTCGTCTGGCCCTGCGGGGCGGACGCGAGGTGCTGGTGCACGTCGACGAGCCGGTGCTGCGGGTGCCCCAGCTCGCGATCCACCTGTCGGACCGCAAACCGCTCGAGGTCGACCCGCAGCGCCACCTCAACGGCATCTGGTCGACGTCGCGCGGATCGTTCCTCGACCTGGTCGCCGACCGGGCGGGGATCGACGTGGGCGACGTGCTCGGCTTCGAGCTGATGACGCACGACACCCAGCCAAGCGCGCTGACGGGTCTAAACGGGGAGCTGGTCAGTGCTCCTCGGCTCGACAACCAGGTGACCTGCTTCGCCGGCACCCGGGCCCTGCTGGCGGTCGAGCCCGTCGAGGGTGTCCGTCCGGTGCTGGCGCTGTTCGACCACGAGGAGGTCGGCAGCACCTCCGAGCGCGGGGCGCAGTCCGATCTGCTGGCCACCGTGCTCGAGCGCATCGTGATCGCCGCCGGCGGTTCCCGCGACGACTACCACCGGGCGATCGCCGCGTCGGTGTGCGCGTCGGGCGACATGGCCCACGCGACGCACCCGAATCACGCGGAACGACACGAGCCGCTGCACCACATCGCGATCGGCGGGGGACCGGTGCTCAAGCTGCACCCCAACCTCCGGTACGCGACCGACGCACCCGGCACCGCGCACTTCGCCGAGGCCTGCGAGCGCGCCGGCGTCCCGCTGCAGCGGTACGAGCACCGTGCGGACCTGCCGTGCGGATCGACGATCGGACCGCTCAGCGCCGCCCGCACCGGCATGCTGACCGTCGACGTGGGCGCGCCGCAGCTCGCGATGCACTCCGCCCGCGAGACGATGGGCGCCGCCGACGTCGAGCCCTACGCCCGCGCCCTCGCCGCGTTCCTTGCCCCGGCCTGACCGCGGTGTGGTTTACCCGGTTAACCGGGTGTTCCACGACCCCACCGGGTGAATCTGCCCGGTGGAGTCGCGGCTCGCCCGTCGAGGTGACGGAGTACCAGGTGAACCTGGGAAACCGCACCACGGGGGCGACGGACGGACAGCGTGACCCGGGGTACCCCCGCGACAGGGGAGTCGCGTAGGCTTGAGCCTGCGCTGACGGTCTGTACGTACCTCGGACAGAGCAGGCCCGTACTCGTGCCTCGCTGGGCGAATCTCCCCGGCATCTCCACGATCCAAGGGCTGTCAGACGTGCCCGACAATTCCACCCATCCATCGGAGCAACTCCTATATGACTAGCAGCATCGCCCACGTGGCACCCCAGGTAGCGGTCAACGACATCGGCTCTGAGGCAGACTTCCTCGCCGCCATCGACCTCACCATCAAGTACTTCAACGACGGCGACATCGTCGAAGGCATCATCGTCAAGGTCGATCGCGACGAGGTCCTCCTCGACATCGGCTACAAGACCGAAGGTGTCATCCCGTCCCGCGAGCTCTCCATCAAGCACGACGTCGACCCCAACGAGGTCGTTTCCGTGGGAGACAGCGTCGAGGCCCTCGTCCTCCAGAAGGAGGACAAGGAAGGCCGTCTGATCCTGTCCAAGAAGCGTG
>JAOPXY010000161.1 GCA_025964895.1 Aeromicrobium sp. | reverse complement strand
ACCCGGCGACGTCCGAGCCGGTCGCCCAACGAGCCGCCGACGAGGATCAGCGCCGCGAGCGTCAAGGTGTAGGCGTTGACGATCCACTGCACGCCGGCCGCGCCCGCGTCGAGATCGGCGTTCATGGCCGGCAGGGCGAGCCCGACGATCGAGCCGTCCAGGAAGGCCATGCCCGATCCGAGGATCATGGCAGCCAACAGCCAACGGCCCTGCGCGGAGGCGAGCCGGATCGCGCCGGCGTCGGTGCTCACGCGTCGACGCCGAAGAGCTCCGCGCCGTTGTGCCACAGCACGTCGCGCATCCACTCGTCGCCGAGGTCGAGCCGCCGCAGCGCCTCGATCTGGTGCGCGTACTCGTACGGGATGTTCGGGAAGTCGGTGCCGAACAGGATCCGGTCCTGCAGATCGCGCAGGCGCGGCACGACGCCGTCAGGCACCGGCGCCTGCCAGAAGTCGACGAACGCCATCGTCGTGTCGAGCCGCACACGCGGGTGCCGCGCGGCCAGGTCGAGGAACTCGGCGATCTCGGGCATGCCGAGGTGCGCGATGACAAGGGCGAGGTCCGGGTGCCTGGATAGGACGTCCGCGACCCCGGCAGGGCCGGTGTGATGGCCGGGCGCCGGTCCCGATCCCGCGTGCAGCACGATCGGGGTGCCGCTCTCGGCGAGCGCGCCCCACACCGGCTCCAGCAGCGGGTCGTTGGGGGCGAAGTCGCCCACCTGCACGTGCACCTTGAACACCTCGACGCCGTCGGCGATGAGCTGCGGCACGTAGGTCGCGGCCTCCGGCTCGGGGTAGAACGTCGCGGACCGCAGGGCGTCCGGCGTGCGCCCGGCGAAGTCGAGCGTCCAGTCGTTCATGAATCCCGCGATGCCGGGCTTGTGCGCGTACGACAGCGCGGAGAACTTCTTCACGCCCAGCGTGCGCAGGTGGGCGACCCGCTCGTCGTCGCTCCACCGGTACGTGATGGGCCACGGTCGCCCCAGCATCGGACCGGCCGCGTCGAAGTACGCCCACACCTTCGCCAGGATCGGCGGGGCCATGAAGTGCGTGTGGACGTCGACGATGCCCGGCAGGCCGAGCTCGGCCAGAACGCCCGGCACGTCGGCGTCGTGCAGCGCGGCGTCCCGGACCACCTAGTGGATGCCCTTGAGCCGCCGGCCGAGATCGCGCTCGGCCTCGCGGGTCGCATCGCGCTCGGCGATCGCGTGCCGCTTGTCGTACGTCTTCTTGCCGCGCGCGAGCGCGATCTCGACCTTGGCGCGGCCGTCCTTGAAGTACAGCGAGAGCGGGACGATCGTCAGGCCCTTCTCGGTCGTGCGGCGCTCGATGCGGTCGATCTCGGCGCGGTTGAGCAGCAGCTTGCGGCGTCGGCGGGTCTCGTGGTTCGTCCACGTGCCCTGCGTGTACTCGGGGATGTGGACGTTGAGCAGCCAGGCCTCACCGCGCTCGATCTCGCCGAATCCGTCGACCAGGGATGCGCGACCCGCACGCAACGACTTCACCTCGGTGCCGTTCAGGACCATGCCGGCCTCGAACGTGTCCTCGATGTGATAGTCGTGGCGCGCCTTCTTGTTCTGCGCTACGAGCTTGCGCCCGGTCTCCTTGGCCACCCAACCATCATGTCACGCCAGCACAGGCCGGGCGAAGCCCGGCAGGCCGGCCGCGGCGAGCTCCGGCGCGGAGCGAGCGGGAGGTACGAGCGCGTCCGGCCTACCATGGTGTCACGCGCCTGCTGCGGACGCCGCCGCCACGACCACGGGGTCGGCACAGCCGCGCGCGAAGCCGGCGATCCGCCGGTCGATGTCGCGCTTCAGGACGATCGCGCCGATCCGCTCGGTGACCGGCGCCAGCCACGACGGGCGGCAGCGGAAGCTGTAGCGCCATGTCGCGCGGCACCGGCCGTCCGGCTCGGCCGCGAAACGCCAGCCACCGGCGAAGGAGGCGAAGAACCACGGCCCCTCGATCATCGTCATGCCCACGTTGGTCGGCGGGTTGAACGACACGTATTCGCTGAGCATCACGAGCCGGGAGCGGTGCCGCGTGCGGGTACGGACGCCCTTCGCCGGCGCGGTGGCGCCTCCCTCGAAGTGCTGCTCCTCGATGAACGGATCCCACCGCAGCCGCACCGCGCCGGTCGTCTGCGACACCGCGAAGGCGACCGCGGGGTCGACGTCGACCACGACGCTCGACTCGATGCGACGGCTCATCGAACGGTCACAGCCAACCCATGGGGTTCACGGTCCTGCCGTTCGACAGCACCATGAAGTGCAGGTGGCAGCCGGTCGAGTAGCCCGTCGTGCCGGAGTAGGCGATGACCTGGCCGCGCTTGACCTTCGCACCAGCGCGGACGACGAAGCGCGATAGGTGGTTGTACGTCGTCACCACGTTGACGCCGCGCTTGATGCCGTTGTTGAGGATCACCCGGTTGCCGTAGGCGGAGTTGAAGTACTGCTGAATCACGGTGCCGCTCGCCGCCGCCTTGACGGGGGTGCCGCACGCGACGCCGAAGTCGGTGCCGTCGTGCAGCTTGTAGACGCCCGTGATGGGGTGCTTTCGCATGCCGTACGGAGACGTGATCGGGCCGCTGACGGGGCGCGACAGCGTGCCCTGGTCGTCGGCTCCGGTGTCGTCGGGCAGTGGCGCCTGGCCCTTCTTGGCACGCGCCGCGGCCTCGCGGGCCTTGCGCGCCTCCTCCTCCGCCAGCTTCCTCAGCTGCGCCTCGACGCGAGCGGCCTCGGCGAGCTGCTCCTGGTACTGGCGCTCGTCCTCGGCCTGGGCGGTCGCGGCGGTGCCCTTGGCGCTCTCCCGCGCCGTCACGAGCTGTGTCACCGTGGCGGTCTGCTCCTCGGCCGCGGCCTCGAGCTGCTGCTTCTCGACCAGGTTGGCGGCCGCCTCGGCGCGCTGCACCTTGACCTTGTCGCGCAGCTTCTGCACCTTCTGGCGGTGCAGCTTGAGCATGACGCGCGTGGCGTCGAGCCTCTGCATCGTCGCGACCTGGTCGTCGCTGACCGCTTCGCCGAGGCTGACCTGCTCGCCGTAGACCGCCGGGTCGTCGCCCTGCAGCAGCCCACTGAACGCCCGCAGGCCGCGGTCGCCGTCGAGGTAGTCCTGCACCGCGTACTCCTCGACCGACTTCTCAGAGACGCGCAGCGCCTGCTGGCCGTCCTTGAGCTCCTGACGCGCGTTCCGTAGCTCCGCCTGGCTCTGGTCGAGCTTGCGCTGCATGTCGGCGTCGATCTGCTGGGCGACCGCGAGCCTCCCGCGAGTCTCACCGAGGACGGACTCGGCGGTGTCCAGCGCGGCCTGGGCCGCGGTCAGCGCCGCGGCGGCGTCGGCGAACTCCTTCGTGGACGCGTCGAGATCCTTCTTCGCGTCCTCGGCGGCACCGGCCGCCTCGCGCTTCTGCTGCTCGAGATCGTCCTTCTTGTCGGCGAACGACGGAGCCGTCAGAGCGGCGATGAGCGCCGTCGACAGCAACGCTGCGGTCACCGCAGTGCGCGTGGTGGAAAACATGACCTCGACCTTGGGGGAAGGATCCGCGGGCGAGCCCGCGGACGTGTCGATGAACGTGTGACGAAAGTGTCAAGCCCGACTTTAGGCTACGAACCTCACACGTCGAGGTATTTGCGCGTCAGGAAGAGTGTCGGGATCAGCGCGAGGATCAGCGCCAGGCCCGTCGTCATGCCCACGACCTGCACCGCGTCACCCCACCCGACCCATGTCGTGATCTTGCCGAGGGTGTCGCGCAGGTACCCGTAGACCACGAAGTGGACGAAGGCCGCGAGCCCCCCGGCGGCGAGCGCGGCCGAGATGAGTGCCGCCATCATCGACTCCAGGATGAACGGCAGCTGGATGTGCCAGCTGGACGCGCCGACCAGACGCATGATGCCGATCTCCCGCCGCCGCGCGTACGCCGTCATGCGGATCGTGTTGGAGACCTGCAGCACCGCGGCGAAGATCAGCAGGGCCGAGATCGCCAGGGCTCCGTTGCGCAGCTTGTCGAGGGCCGAGAACAACGGCCCCAGCAGCTCCTTGAGCGAGCTGACGTTGCCGACGCCGTCCATGCCGGACACCTGGCTAACCACCGCGTCGTACTTCTGCGGGTCCTTCAGCGTCACGAAGTACGACTCGGGGAACGAGTCGGGGCTGAGCGTCTCGAGCTGCTTGCGTCCCGTCTCGGACTGGCCGAACAGCACGCGGGCCTGGTCGTAGTTCTCCGCCGGGGTGCGGACCTCGAACGACTTGACCTGCGAGTTGCCGCGCAGGGCGTCCTGGACCGCGGTCTGCTGGTCCTCGGTCGCGACCCCGCCGATGCACGTCGGGGCGAGCGAGTTCTTGGTGCACAGGTTGACCTGCAGCTGGAGCTTGTCGCCGAAGTACTTCTCGGTGCGCTGCGACTGGGCCAGGATCAGCAGACCCAGCGCCGCCAGCAGCAGCGAGACCGTCATGGTGACGACCAGGGAGATGGTCATGGACTTGTTGCGAGACAGGCTCTGGCCCAGCTCGCTGAGAGTGCTGCGCATGTGGTGGTGTGCCTCAGTTCTGGTAGCCGTAGATGCCGCGCGCCTCGTCGCGGACGATGAGCCCGCTCTCGAGCTCGATGACGCGCTTGCGCATCTGGTCGACGATCGACGAGTCGTGCGTCGCCATGACCACGGTCGTGTCGGTGCGGTTGATCCGGTCGAGCAGCTTCATGATGCCGACGCTCGTCGCGGGATCGAGATTTCCGGTGGGCTCGTCCGCGATCAGGATCATGGGACGGTTGACGAAGGCGCGCGCCACCGCGACACGCTGCTGCTCGCCGCCGGACAGCTCATCGGGCATGCGGTGCCCCTTGCCCTCGAGGCCGACCATCTCCAGCGTCTCGGGCACCAGGGTCTTGATCTCGCTGCGCGGCTTGCCGATGACCTGCAGGGCGAAGGCGACGTTCTCGGTGACGGTCTTGTTGGGCAGCAGCCGGAAGTCCTGGAACACCGTGCCGACCTGGCGGCGCAGCTTGGGCACCTTCCAGCTCGACAGCTTGTTGATCTCTTTGCCCGCGACGTAGACGCGGCCGCTCGTGGGGCGCGCCTCGCGCAGGATGAGCCGCAGGAACGTCGACTTGCCCGAGCCGGACGCACCGACCAAGAAGACGAACTCGCCCTTCTCGATCTCGAGGTCGACGGCGTCGAGCGCCGCGCGCTTCTGGCCGGGGTAGGTCTTGGTGACCTTGTCGAATCGAATCACCCGATCGAGTCTAGGCAGGTTGCCCCCACGGTCGTGGGACCTCGGTTCCCTAGGCGCTGCGAAGCGTCAGACCGTGCGCTGCGCGACGTACGCGTCGACGGCGCGCGGCGCGAGCACCGCGTCGATGACCATCGCGGACGCTCCGAGGATGCCCGCCTGGCTGCCGGCCGACGAGCTGACGATCCGCAGGTCGTGCGTCGCCAGCGGGAGCGATCGCTGGTAGACGACCTCCCGGACACCGGCCAGCAGGTACTCCCCCGCCTCGGAGAGCTTGCCGCCGATCACGATGACCGACGGGTTGAGCAGGTTGACGCACGTCGCCAACACCGCGCCGAGATCGCGTCCGGCCTCCCGGACGGCCCGCAGCGCGGCGACGTCACCGGCCGCGACGGCGTCGACGATGCCCTGCGACCCCGTGACGTCGAGGCCCGCGGCCTGCAGCTTGGCCGCGATGGCGGGTCCGGCGGCCACGGCCTCCAGGCAGCCGACGTTGCCGCAGCGGCACACGACGTCGGCGGACGCGCCGGCGACCTGCACGTGGCCCAGGTCGCCGGCCGACCCGAGGGCGCCGCGCATCAGGCGTCCGTCCGACACGATGCCGGCGCCGATGCCGGTCGCGACCTTGACCAGCAGGAGGTGCTGCGACTCCTGCCACGACGTGACGTACTCGCCCAGCGCCATCAGGTTGACGTCGTTGTCGACGAGCACGGGACCGCCGAAGTGCCGGCTCAGCAGCTCGGGGACGTCGACGTCGTGCCAGCCCGGCATGATCGGCGGGTTGGCCGGGCGACCCGTGGCGTGCTCGACGGGCCCGGGCACGCCGATGCCGACACCGGCGACATCGCGGGACGGACGACCCAGCTCGTCGAGCAGCTCGACGCCGATGCGGGCGACGAGGTCGACGACCGTGACCGGGCCGTCGGCGATGTCACACTCGACCGTCCGCTGGCCCAGCACCCGCCCGCCGAGATCGCTCACCGCGACGGTGGCGTGCGACGCGCCGAGGTCTATCGCCAGCACGACGCGATCGTGTCGGTTGAGCGCGAACCGGGTCGGCGGGCGTCCGCCGGTCGACGCCGCCTCGCCGACGGGCTCGAGCAGGCCGGACGACAGCAGCGCGTCGACCCGTGCCGTCACAGTCGAGCGCGCCAGCGACGACAGGCGGGCCAGCTCGCCGCGCGTGCGGGGCGTGCCGTCGCGCAGCAGCTGGAACAGGTCGCCCGTGCCGACCAGGGTCGGGGACAGCCCGCCGGCCTCACTCATGACCACGAGTAAAGCAGACCCTCTTCGACAGCGCACCTGAAACAACTCCGCCGGTCATCGACATACTTTTGCTTGACGAAAGACAAAACGTGTGACTAGCATCACTCATGGCCCACCCCACCACCGCGCCACTCCTGGAGATGCGCGGCATCGTCAAGCAGTTCCCCGGCGTCCGCGCCCTCGACGGCGTCGACCTCGTGGTGCGTGCCGGCGAGGTCCACTGCCTGCTGGGCCAGAACGGCGCCGGCAAGTCGACTCTCATCAAGGTGCTTGCCGGGGCGCACGGCGTCGATGAGGGGACGATCCTCTGGCAGGGCGAACCGGTCTCCTTCGCAGATCCCCAAGCCGCGCTGGCCACCGGCATCGCAACGATCTACCAGGAGCTTGACCTCGTGGACGGCCTGAGCGTCGCCGACAACATCTTCCTCGGCCACGAGCGCGCCCGCGGCGGCGTCGCACGCAGGGCAGAGATGAATCGGGCCGCTCGTGACCTCCTCGCGACGCTCGGCCACTCCGAGATCCGCCCGACCCGCGAGGTCGGCAGCCTGTCGGCCGCCGGCAAGCAGATCGTCTCGATGGCCCGGGCCCTGTCCCGCAACGCTCGCGTCATCGTGATGGACGAGCCGTCGGCGGTGCTCGACCCCGACGAGGTCGACGGCCTCTTCCGGGTCGTCGGCGACCTGCGTGCGTCCGGCACCGCGATCGTCTACATCTCGCACCGCCTCGAGGAGATCCGGCGCATCGGTGACCGCCTCACCGTGCTGAAGGACGGAGCGACCGTCGCGAGCGACCTGCCCGCCAAGGACACCCCCACGTCCGAGCTGATCACGGTGATGACCGGCCGCACCGTGTCGTCGGTCTTCCCCCGCCGGTCGGCGCCCCTGCCGGACGGTTCGCCCGCACTCTCGGTCGACGGTCTCGGCCGCACGGGCGAGTTCGCCGGCGTGTCGTTCGACGTGCGGCCCGGCGAGATCGTCGGGCTGGCCGGGCTCGTCGGTGCCGGCCGCAGCGAGATCGTCGAGACCGTCTACGGGGCGCGCCGCGCGACCAGCGGAACCGTGCGGGTCGGTGGCAGAGCGCTTCGCAACGGCTCGGTCGACGCGGCCGTCCGCGCCGGCCTCGGCCTGTGCCCTGAGGAGCGCAAGTCGCAGGGGCTGATTCTCGACGACGCCGTCTACCGCAACATCTCGCTGGCCAGCATCGGCCGCTTCTCCCGCTTCGGCCTGTCGACGGACGGCGCGGAGCGACAGGCCGCCCACGACGCGGCGCGATCGGTCGACATCCGCCCCGACGCCCCCGAACGGATCATCCGCACGCTCTCGGGCGGCAACCAGCAGAAGGCCGTCCTGGCCCGTTGGCTGCTGCGGTCGTGCAAGGTCCTCCTCCTCGACGAGCCGACTCGCGGCGTCGACGTCGGTTCGCGGGCCGAGATCTACGCGCTGATCCGCCAGCTCGCGGACTCCGGCGTCGCCCTCGTCATCGTCTCCAGCGACATCGACGAGGTGCTCGGACTGTCCGACCGCATCCTCGTCATCGCCGAGGGGGCCGTCGTCCACGACGGTCCCAGCGACGCGATCGACGCCCACGGCGTCCTCGACCACATCCTTGCCACCCACGAGCACGATCAGCAGGAGGACGTCGCGTGACTTCCGTACAGGATCCGTCCCTGACCGTCCCGACGCCGCGTGCGCGCGAGCCTCGCGGATCCGTGGGCCTGGCCCGCAACCTGGGGCTCGTGATCGCCCTGGTGATCCTGTGCGTCGTCGGCGTCGTCACGGCCGGCGACCGCTTCGCCAGCACCGACAACCTGATCACGATCCTGCGCCTGGCCACCGTCACCGGCATCATCGCCGTCGGCATGACGTTCGTCATCACCGGCGGCGGCATCGACCTCTCCGTCGGCGCGCTCGTCGCGCTCTCGTCGGTCTGGGCCACGACGACCGGGACCCAGGCGATGGCGGACGACATCGGCTGGGTCGCGATGGTCTTCAGCGCGGTGCTGGTCGGCACGGTCTGCGGCGCGATCAACGGCTTGCTCGTCGCCTACGGCAGGGTCGTGCCATTCATCGCCACCCTGGCGATGCTCGCATCGGCTCGCGGTCTCGCGGAGGTCATCGCCGACCGCAAGACGCAGATCATCCGCAACCAGGGCTTCACCGACTTCTTCGGTGCCGAGCCGCTCGGCATCCCCGTCATCGTCATCATCTTCGCGCTCGTCACGATGGCGGGCTGGTTCCTGCTCAACCGAACGACCTTCGGGCGCCGTACGTTCGCCGTCGGCGGCAACCCCGAGGCCGCCCGCCTCGCCGGCATCAAGGTGCAGCGCCACACCGCGTACCTCTACACGCTGCTCGGCACGACGTGCGGCATCGCCGCGGTGATGCTGATGTCGCGCACCACGACCGGTTCGTCGACGCACGGCACGCAGCTCGAGCTCGACGTCATCGCCGCGGTCGTGATCGGTGGGACGCTGCTCAGCGGCGGCCGGGGCACGATCGTCGGCACGCTGCTGGGCGTCCTCATCTTCATGACCCTCACCAATGTCTTCACGCTCAACAACCTCTCCACGTCCACCCAGAACGTCGCAAAGGGCGTGATCATCGTGATCGCCGTGCTCCTCCAGCAGCGCATCGCGAACCGCAAGCCGTAGTCCCCCCACCCCACCGAGGAGTCCACATGTCCAGGTTCCACCCCCGCCGCCGCCGGGCGTTCGCGATGGCCGGCGCCTTCGCCGCCGCCACGCTCGTCCTCGGCGCCTGCACCAACGGCTCCGACGGTGGCGACGACACCAGCGCCGCCGTCGGCAAGAGCAACACCGACAACGACAAGTCCGGCGACACCGTGACGATCGGCTTCTCCGCCCCGGCCGCCGACCACGGCTGGATGGGCGCCATCACGAAGGCCGCCGTCGCCCAGGCCGACCAGTACGACGACGTCGAGCTCAAGGTCGCCGAAGGCACCAACGACGTCAACCTGCAGATCTCGCAGGTCGAGACCTTCATCAATGACAAGGTCGACGCGATCGTCCTGCTGCCGTTCGACGGTGCCGCGATGACATCGGTTGCCCGCAAGGCGATGGACGCCGGCATCATCGTCGTCAACGTCGACCGCGAGTTCGACTCGCCGTTCGCGGCCCGCACCACGGTGCTCGGCGACAACTACGGCATGGGCGTCTCGGCCGGCACGTTCGTCTGCGAGGACGCCGCGGGCGCGACCGACAAGATCGTCACCGAGATCGCCGGCATCGACTCACTGCCCCTGACGCAGGACCGCTCGCGGGGCTTCAAGGACGCGCTGAAGTCGTGTGGCCTGAAGGTGTCGAACCGCGTCGCCGCCGAGTTCACGGTGGAGTCCGGGGAGAAGGCCGCCGCGAACCTCCTGCAGGCCGCGCCGAAGATCGACTACCTCTGGAACCACGACGACGACCAGGGCGTCGGTGTCCTCGCAGCGATCAACAACGCGGACCGCGACGAGTTCACGATGATCGGCGGGGCCGGCTCGGCCGACGTCATGGAGTCCATCAGGGCCGGCGACTCGGTGCTGAAGGCGACGGTCGTCTACCCGTCGACGCAGGCCGCCGACGGGGTCAAGCTCGCTCGCCTGCTGGTGCAGGACAAGGCGATGTCGGACCTCGCGGAGATCGAGGTGCCGCGTCAGCTCAAGCTGTCGGCGCCCGTCGTCACGGCCGAGAACGTCGACCAGTACCTGCCCTCGGCGTTCAGGTCCTGACCGGCCCGACCGGCCCTGTCCGGGGCCCGCGACCGAAACCGCGGGCCCCGGTTCTCCCTACCGATCGACCAAGCAGGAGGATTCCCGCATGAGCGACACACGCCCCGAGCTCGGCATCGCGATGGCCGGCTATGCCTTCATGGGCGCGGCTCACTCGCAGGCCTGGCGCACCGCCCCCGCCTTCTTCGACCTGCCGCTCACCCCGCGGCTGCGTGCGATCTGCGGCCGCAACGAGGCCGCAGCCTCCGACGTCGCCCGCCGGTTCGGGTGGGAGTCGGTCGAGACGGACTGGCGTGCGCTGCTGACTCGCGACGACATCGACGTCATCGACATCTGCACGCCGGGCAACACCCACGCCGAGATTGCCATCGCGGCCCTCGAGGCGGGCAAGCACGTCCTGTGCGAGAAGCCGTTGGCCAACACCGTCGAGGAGGCCGAGACGATGACCGCGGCCGCTGCCGCTGCCGCTGAGCGGGGCGTCCGGGCGATGGTCGGCTTCACCTATCGCCGCACCCCGGCCGTCGCGTTCGCGCGGCAGCTCGTGGCGTCCGGCCGGCTCGGCACGATCCGCCACGTCCGCGGGCAGTACCTGCAGGACTGGCTCTCCGACGAGAACGCCCCGCTCAGCTGGCGGCTCGACAAGTCCCTCGCCGGGTCCGGCGCCCTGGGCGACATCGGGGCGCACATCATCGACATGGCCCAGTTCGTGACGGGGACGCCCATCGCGTCGGTCAGCGGCCTCATGGAGACGTTCGTCCAGACCCGCCCCATCGGGGGCGCCCATGCCACGCTCGGGGGCTCCTCCTCCGGCGACACCGAGCGTGGTCCGGTGACCGTCGACGACGCGACCGCCTTCACCGCCCGCGTCGTCGGCGGCGCCATCGGCGTCTTCGAGGCGACCCGGTTCGCGACGGGACGCAAGAACGCGCTCCGCCTGGAGATCAACGGCTCCGCCGGGTCGATCGCCTTCGACTTCGAGGACATGAACGTCCTTGAGTTCTTCGATGCGACGGAGGACGCGTCGATCGCAGGCTTCCGGCGCATCCTCGTCACCGAGGCGACCCACCCGTATGTCGCCGCGTGGTGGCCCGCGGGGCACGGGCTCGGCTACGAGCACGGCTTCACCCACCAGGTCGTCGACTTCGTGACCGACATCGACAAGGGTGCCGATCCCGTCCCGTCGTTCGCGGACGGCCTCGCGGTGCAGCGCGTCCTCGCTGCCGTCGAGGCCAGCGCCGCCGACGGCACCACTCACTCCACCGGAGCCACCACCGGACCCACAACCACAGGAGCCACGGCATGACCCGACCCATCACCTTGTTCACCGGCCAGTGGGCCGATCTCCCGTTCGAGGAGGTCGCGAGGCTCGCGGCCGGCTGGGGCTACGACGGCCTCGAGATCGCGTGCTGGGGCGACCACCTCGATCCGTGGGCCGCGGTCGAGGACCCCGGCTACATCCAGACCCGGCTCGACATCCTCGACCGGCACGGCCTGCAGGTGCACGCGATCTCCAACCACCTCAAGGGCCAAGCGGTCTGCGACGACCCGATCGACGAGCGGCACCACGACATCCTCTCGGCGCGGGTCTGGGGCGACGGTGACGCCGAGGGCGTCCGGCAGCGGGCCGCCGAGGAGATGAAGCACACCGCGCGCGCCGCGCGCATGATGGGAGTCGACACGGTCGTCGGGTTCACCGGGTCGTCGATCTGGAAGTACGTCGCGATGTTCCCGCCCGCGTCGGAGGCCATGATCGCGGCCGGCTATCAGGACTTCGCCGACCGCTGGAACCCGATCCTCGACGTGTTCGACGAGGAGGGCGTGCGATTCGCACACGAGGTGCACCCCAGCGAGATCGCGTACGACTACTGGACGACGCACGCCGCACTCGACGCGATCGGTCACCGCGAGGCGTTCGGGCTCAACTGGGACCCGTCGCACTTCGTCTGGCAGGACCTCGACCCGCTCGGCTTCCTGTGGGACTTCAGGGACCGGATCTACCACGTCGACTGCAAGGACGCGAAGAAGCAGGTCGGCAACGGGCGCAACGGCCGCCTCGGGTCGCACCTGCCGTGGGCCGATCCGCGTCGCGGCTGGGACTTCGTCTCGACCGGACGCGGCGACGTGCCGTGGGAGGCGTGCTTCCGCATGCTCAACACGATCGGCTACAACGGGCCCGTCTCGATCGAGTGGGAGGATGCCGGCATGGATCGCCTGCTCGGCGCCCCGGAGGCACTGGCGTTCGTCAAGGCCAATCTCTTCGATGCCCCGACCGCGGCGTTCGACGCGGCCTTCAGCACCTCGGACTGAGCCGGAAGCTGCGCCGAGCGGCGTCAGGTCCGCGCGGATATCGTGCAAGGATGCGCCTCCCCCTCCTCGACCCTCGCGAAGCAGTGACCCTCCTCAGCCAGGGACGGCAGCTTCTCGAGGACGCGGCGGGGGCACTCCCCCGGGTGCTGGTGCTGATCGGCCAGGCCGAGACGTTGCTGTTGCGCGTCGACGGACTGATCGACCGCGTCGACACGACGCGCCTCGCGGCCAACGACGCGATCAAGCGGATCGACGAGACGATCGACCGGGCCGACGAGGCGATCGCGAAGATCGACCACACGAACACCAAGGCCGACGAGGCGATCGCGAAGATCGACCACACGAACACCAAGGCCGATGAGGCGATCGCGAAGATCGACCAGACGAACACCAAGGCCGATGAGGCCATCACCCGCATCGACCACACGGTCAGCGCCGCCGACAAGCTCGTGATCCGCGCGGCAGGCCTGCTCGGCAGCGTCGAGCCGACCGTCGACCGGGGCACGCGGATGTTCGACTCGTTCGTCCCCGCACTCGACCGCCTGCTGCCGCTGGTCGACAAGCTCGCCCGCTCGACCAGCCCCCAGGAGGTCGAGGCGCTCGTCCGCCTGATCGACCACCTGCCCGATCTCGTCGACCGGACGATCGAGGACATTTTGCCGATCGTCGAGACGATGCAGTCCGTCGCACCGGACATCCACGACATGCTCGACACCGTGCACGAGCTCAACGAGATGATCGCGAAGCTGCCGGGCATGGGCCGCATCCGCAAGCGCGTCGAGGAGAAGCAGGCGGCCGAGACCCGGCCGTAGGCGAGCGGAGCGTGCCTACTAGGCGGCGTGCTCGCGACGCCAGCGGATGCCGGCCTCGATGAAGTCGTCGATCTCGCCGTCCAGCACGCCCTGCGTGTTGCCGCTCTCGTACTCGGTGCGCAGGTCCTTGACCATCTGGTACGGGTTGAGCACGTAGTTGCGCATCTGATCGCCCCACGACGCCTGCACGTCGCCGCGCAGCTCGTCGAGGTGCGCACGTTCCTCGGCCTTCTTGAGGGCCAGCAGCTTGGCCTTCAGGATCACCATCGCGCTGGCCTTGTTCTGCAGCTGGCTCTTCTCGTTCTGGCAGCTGACGACCGTGCCGGTCGGGATGTGGGTTAGGCGGACGGCCGAGTCGGTCGTGTTGACGCTCTGGCCGCCGGGACCGGACGAGCGGTACACGTCGACGCGGATCTCCTCGTCTGGGACGTCGATCTCGTCGGTCTGCTCCAGCACCGGGACGACCTCGATCGCCGCGAACGACGTCTGGCGGCGGCCCTGGTTGTCGAACGGCGAGATGCGGACGAGCCGGTGCGTGCCGGCCTCGACCGAGAGGGTGCCGTAGGCGTAGGGCGCCTTGACCGCGAACGTCGTCGACTTGAGCCCGGCCTCCTCCGCGTAAGAGACGTCGTAGATCTCGACGGTGTAGCCGTGCCGCTCGGCCCAGCGGATGTACATGCGCTGCAGCATCAGCGCGAAGTCGGCGGCGTCGACGCCACCCGCGCCGGAGCGGATCGACACCAGCGCGTCGCGCTCGTCGTACTCACCCGACAGCAGCGTGCGAATCTCGAGGGACTCGATGGCCTTCCGGACGCGGACGAGTTCCTTGTCGGCGTCGGCCATCGCCTCGGCGTCGGCCTCCTCGACCGCCATCTCGTGCATCAGCGCGAGGTCGTCGAGGCGCGAGCGCAGGCCCGTGACCTTGTCAACCTCGGCCTGCAGGGTCGACAGCCGGCTCGTGACGCGCTGCGCGTTGGCCTGGTCGTCCCAGAGGCCGGGATCGCCGACCTCGTCCTGAAGCTCGGCGATCTCCTTGCGGACGGCGTCGAGGTCGAGGACCTTCTCGATCGACGTCAGGGTCGCGTCGAGGGCCTTGGTCTGCTCTGCGAAGTCTGGTGCTGCCACCTGTCGATGCTACCGGGTCGGCTCAGACGCTCTTGCGGCGGAACTCTGGGGACTGCGTCGGCCCGTTGGCACCGTGCGACTTGTCGCTGCCGTCGTGCTCCACTCCCTCGGCCGTCGCGTGGTGTTGGTGCTTCTTCTTGTCCAGCGCCTCGCGGAACTTGGCCTTCATGTCGGTCTTCGCGTCGTTGCCTGCGTTGTCAGCCATGCGACCACTGTATGCCCCTGCGCGACGGGACCCGGTGTGATGGCCTGTGTGATGGGATTGGGGGCATGGATCCCGACTGCCTGTTCTGCGGCATCGTCGCCGAGACGACGCCGGCGACGACCGTCCTCGAGACCGATGACGTCGTCGGCTTCCTCGACGTCCGTCCCGTCTTCAAAGGTCACGTGCTGCTGGTGCCGCGCGAACACGTCGTGACGCTGTCGGACCTGCCCGAGGCGCTCATCGTCCCGCTGTTCTCCACCGCACAGCGGATCGCGGACGCCATCACGTCCGGCCTGGGCGCGCAGGGCACGTTCGTCGCGATGAACAACATCGTGTCGCAGAGCGTCGCCCACCTGCACGTGCACGTCGTGCCCCGCACGAAGGGCGACGGCCTGCGCGGATTCTTCTGGCCTCGCACGAAGTACGCCGACGGCGAGGCCGAGACGTACGCGGCCACGATCCGGGAGGCGCTGGCATGACGACGACCCGCGACGAGGCGGTCGCCAAGGCGCGTGTCGTGCTTGGCGCCGACGACGTCGAGCCGTACTCCGACGCCGACCTCGAGGGCGACGAGCTGTGCGGCGGGTACGCGTTCGTCGCGGGCGACCGCGGCGCGATCATCGGCTTCCACGGCGGCTACCGGACCAGCCTGCTCGAGGAGTCCGGCGAGACGATCGAGACGCTGGTGATCGGCTGGCTCGCGGAGCAGCGGCACTTCCACGGCGTCGAGCCTGAGGAGCCCGCATTCCTCACGCACCCGTGCCCCATCTGCGGCACGCCGACCGTGCACCAGGACCGGTATCCCGCGTCGGTGTGCGCGCAGTGCCAGGCCCGGGCATCCGATCGCGACGGCCGCCGCATCGTCGGCTACAACGAGGGCATGTTCGGTGGCCTTATCGTCTTCTACGCCGAGTCCCCCGGCGGGCCGCAGTCCGAGATCGCCGGCGAGGTGCTCGAGACCGGACGCTGCTGGATCGACGGCATCGAGTGCACCATCGCCGAGGCCCGCTTCGGCGGCGTCGTCGTACAGCGGCTCGCGCCGTAGGTCTCGGGCCCGGTCGGTTCCAAGATGTCGGCGAGAATGTACCCGGCCGGGTCGTTTTCAGGTACATCTGCGCCGAGATCTTCCGCCGTCCGGCCCAGGACCGCGCCCGCCGCCTGTGCGCAGCTGAGTCCCTCAGTCGCCCGTCCGGAGCTGAGCTGTGGCCTCGGAGACGATCGTCGTGCGCTGGTCCCAGCCCGGAGGTCTCAGCGCCAGGCCGATCGAGCGCTCGAGGCGGACGTGCACGACGTCGCCGTCGGTGCGGACCTCGGTGATGCGGATGCCGCTGCCGGAGACGTAGTCGCCCACCAGCTCGCGCGCCTGGCCGTCGTCGAGCGTCACCGTGCCCTCGCGGTAGAACGTGTCGCGGCTCAGCCCGTCGGCTGCGGCGAGGGCCGCACCGTCGGCGAGGTTGTCGAGGCGCTGGCGCTCGAGGAACGCCGCCGAGGAGTTGATCACCACGACAGCCAGCAGGCCGATGAAGACCATGAAGCCGATCGTCATGACGGTGACCTGGCCACGCTCCTCCCGGCCATCGACCCGCGTCACCGCGCGCTCCGGAAGCTGCCGTACGGCTCGGTGTGGGTGCTGTCGACCGTCACGCCGCCCAGCTGCGAACCCAGCGCGCTCGGCGTCAGGGGCAACGGCTGCACGGCGCGGACGACGACGCGCACGGACGATCCCGGCTGCAGGCACGCGGACGGCGTCGGCAGGCACGTCACGACGACGTCGGCGGTGTCGAGCCCCTGGTCGTCGAGGGCGACCCGCGCCGCGGCGCGGGCGCGCTGCTCCCCCGTCGACACGTCGGGCGCCTGCAGGAAGGCCCGGGCGCCGGCCCGGCTCGCGGTCGACACCCCGAAGGCGGCCCGCTGGGTGTCGAAGACCGCGACGAGGACGTACACGAAGGGCACGAGCAGCAGGACCGTCAGCCAGATGAACTCGACGACCGCGCTGCCGTCGTCGCGCCTCACGGCTCGACCTCCCGCACGGCGTGGCCCCGCACCGTCAACGGCACCGACGGCCCGAACAGCCCGAGCGCCGGCACCCGTGTCCGCACCTCCACCCGCGCGCCGGGCATCCCGGCGACGGTCGCCCACGACGCGTGGACGTTCTCCGCGTAGCGGTCGTCGAGCGCCCGGCGGATCATCGACCGCGCCCGCTCGGCGCCGTCGTCCGGAGAGGCACCGACCGGCACCGCAGCGCGAGCACCCTCGGACGCGGCGGCGGCCAGCGTGTTACGGACGTGCAGGACGAGCGCCACCTGGGCGATCCCGAGGACCAGCGGCACCAGCAGCGTCATGACGAGCACGAACTCAACGACGGCGGCGCCGCGCTCGCGATGCCTCACGGCTCAGCCGCCGACCGCCGACAGCGCCTGCTCCAGCATCGAGCGCAGCTGCGGCCCGGCTGCGGCGGTCAGGATCGCGACGAGCCCGGCCGACATGACCGTGATCATGACCCAGCCGGGGACGTCCCCCTGTTCGTCATGAGGGTGCCGCCGTGGAGATCGGTGTGTGGACATGGGTGTTCCTTTCCTAGGAGGTGAGGTGCAGCCCGACGAAGCCGGGGAAGAAGGCGAAGACGACGGTGACGGGGAGGACGAGGAACACGACGGGGATCATCATCGCGACCTCCTTGCGCCCGCCGGCCTCGATGAGCTCGCGGCGACCCGACTCGCGGACGTCGGCGGCCTGCGCGTGCAGGACGTCGACCAGCGGGGTGCCGCGCTCGACCGCGATCGCGAACCCCTCGGCGAACCGGGCGATGCTGACGACGCCGGTGCGCGCGGCGAGGGCGTCGAAGGCCGCCGCGATCGACGTGCCCGTGCGGACGTCGGCGACGACGCCGGCCAGCTCGTCGGCGAGGGCGCCGTGGCACACGCGCATGATGCGGTCGAGGCCGGCCACGGGACTCTCTCCCGCGGCGACCGCGAGCGCCAGCAGGTCGGCGACGACCGGGAGCTCGGCCTGCATCGCGCGCTCCCGCGCCGACACCCGGCTCGACAGGTGCTGGTCGCACCAGAGCACACCCGCGACGAAGCCCAGCACGCAGATGAGGAGCAGGACGGGCACGCCGGCCCGACGGCCCGACCACAGGGCAGCGGCCACCACGATGCCGACGCCGAGACCCGCGGCGCCCCAGACGACCTGCCGCACCCGGAAGTCCTCGACCGTCGACGGCGAGCCCAGGCGGACGAGCCGGCGGGAGACGCTGGCCGAGCCGCCGAGCACCTCGCCGACCAGGCCGCTGACCCGGCGCAGGGACGGACCGAAGATGGCGTCGACCACGGTGCCCGGACCGGTGGGCGCCGCCACCTGCGGGTGGACGTCGCGGATGTACGGCAGGACGCGCTGCTCCAACGTGGGACGTCGTCCTCTCAGCCATCCCGAGACCATGAGCAGGAGGCCGGCGGACGCGCAGAAGCCCAGGGTGGCGGCGGTCATGCCAGGATCCGCCGCTCAGCCGGCAGACGACCGATCCACATCATGATGCGGTACGCCACGAGGCACAGCGCCGCGCCGGTGCCGAGGACGACGAGGCCCGTGCCGGTAGCGAAGCGCTCGATGACGTCGCCCTGCAGGCACATCAGCAGCAACACGAGCCATGGCGCGGCGACCGCGAGGCGGGCGCCGTTGACCGTCCACGACTGACGCGACTCGAGCTCGCCGCGGGTGCGGAGGTCGTCGCGCAGAAATCCCGACAGGGCGCGCAGCATGCGCCCGAGATCGCCGCCGCCAACCTCGCGGGCGATGCGCAACGCCTCCACGACCCGGTCACCGACGGGATCGGCGAGCCGCGCCTTCAGCAGGTCCAGCGACTCGTGGAAGCGGCCCGTGGCCTGGTAGTCGCGGCCGAACTGGACGAAGGCGTCGCGCATCCCCTCGGGGCCACGCTCCCCCAGCTGGATCAGCGCCTCCGGCAGCGAGAGGCCCGCGCGCACGGCTGACGTCAGGTTGTCGACGGCGTCGGGCCACAGCGCCGCGTGGTCCCGCAGCCGGCGCGCGGCCCGTCCACGCAGCAGGGCGACGGGAGCGGCCCCTGCCATCGCGCCGAACAGGACGCCGATCGCCGGCACCCCCGAGACGCCGGTCATCGCCGCCGCGACGACGGCGAACAGGACCGCGCAAAGACCGGTCAAGTGGGCCGCGCTGACTCCCTCGACGCCCGCTCGGGCCAGCAGGTCCGCGACGCGTCCTATCCGGCGCGACCGTCGCTGCGGTCGCCAGTGCGGGTCGGCCACGGCCCAGCCGATCAGCAGGATCCCGAGTCCTGCCAGGAAGCCGGTTAGGGCGCCCATCGACCGATCCCCAGCACGTCGTCGAGATCGATGCCGGCTTGCGCGAACGCGTCGCGGCGCAGCGGTGTGCCGTGACCACGCTCGAGCCGGCCGGACCGGCGCACGAACACCGGGTCGGACTCGATCAGGTCGTTCTCCACCCTTCCCGTCACCGCGACGATCTCGCGCACGGCACGGCTCCCGTCGGGGTCCATGCCGGTGTGCACCACGAGGTCGACCGACGCGGCCACGGTCGGCACGACGAATCGGGAGCCGATGTTGTCGCCCGCGAGCAGGGGGAGGGTGCAGAGCTTCACGAGGGCCTGGCGCGCCGAGTTGGCGTGGATGCTGGCCATGCCGGGCAGGCCCGCGTTGAGCGCCAGCAGCAGGTCGAGGCACTCCGCGGCACGCACCTCGCCGACGATGACGCGCGACGGCCGCATGCGCAGCGCCTCCTTCACGAGCATGCGCAGATCGATCGTCCCGGTTCCCTCGAGGCCTGCCTGCCGCGTCTGCATCGCGACCCAGTCCGGATGACCCGTCTGCAGCTCGAAGACCTCCTCGACCGACACGATCCGCTGCGAGCCCGGGATCGACGCCGCCAGGCAGTTGAGGAGCGTCGTCTTGCCGGCCTGGGTGCCGCCCGAGACGACGATGTTCAGGCCCGCCCGCACGCTCGCGTCGAGGAACGCCGCACCCTGCTGGTCGAGCGTCCCCAACGTGACCAGGTCGGTCAGCGAGTGGGCGCGCGCCACGAACTTGCGGATGTTGACGGCACTGAAGCCCCGACTGATGCCGTCGAGCACGACGTGGAGCCGGTGCCCACCCGGCAGCATCGCGTCCACGAAGGGCTGGGAGATGTCGAGCCGCCGCCCCGACGACGACAGCATCCGCTCGACGAGCTCGCGGACCTGCTCGGCATTCAGGATCAGCGAGGTCAGCTCGTGCCGGCCGTCGCGGGCGATGAACACCCGCGACGGCT
>JAOPXY010000145.1 GCA_025964895.1 Aeromicrobium sp. | reverse complement strand
TTCGGAGACAAGATCGACGCCGTCTACTGCGGATTCGACGAGCCGTGCGAAGCTGCGGCCGAGGTCTTCAAGAAGGCAGGGATCAACGTCCCGATGTTCGGATTCGACGGTCATGAGCAGGCCATGTCCCTCATCCGTTCCGGAGACGGCACGAGCGGCCTGAGCGGAACGATGGCACAGCAGTTCGGGCCATTCGCCACGACGGTCGGATCGTGGCTCAACGCAATTCTGGTGGAGGGCAAGCCGGTCGCCGAGGTCATTCCGATCCCCGAGGTCTACCTGCCCGCCAAGCTCATCACGAAGACCAACGTTCCGGCAGAAGGTGTCCCGGCGTGGACCGCTCCGGACTTCTACGACGTGGTCTCCGGTGCGGAGACGGCATCAACTAAGTAGCTGGGCCTGGTGTCCGAAGCTGGCGTGAGCCAGTCGTCCGATCGGCGGGTCCGCGGCGAGATCTCTGGATCGCGCCGCGGAGCCGCCGATCGCATCGTGCGGGTCCGCAAGAAGTTCTAACATCCCATCCCAGCACAAGGAGTACCATCCATGACCGAGGACTCCGCGTCCCTCGCCTCGTCAGCACCTGACATCAAGCCGAGGAGTCGTGACGTGACCGACGGTGTGTCGCGCGCGCCCGCTCGCGGAATGCTTCGGGCCGTCGGCATGGGCGACGAGGACTTCACCAAGCCACAAATCGGGATTGCGTCCTCCTGGAACGAAATCACACCGTGCAATCTCTCGTTGGATCGGTTGGCCGTCTCGGTCCGGAAGGGGGTCAAGGCAGCAGGCGGCTTCCCCATGGAATTCGGGACGATCTCGGTCTCCGACGGCATCTCCATGGGTCACGAGGGCATGCACTACTCGTTGGTGTCGCGCGAGGTGATTGCCGACAGTGTCGAGACGGTGATGATGGCCGAGAGGCTGGATGGGTCGGTCCTGCTCGCCGGCTGCGACAAGTCACTGCCGGGAATGCTCATGGCGGCAGCCCGGCTGGATCTGGCGTCAGTCTTCCTGTACGCCGGATCGACCCTGCCGGGGCAGGTCGATGGGCGTGACGTCACGATCATCGATGCCTTCGAAGCGGTCGGCGCCTGCTTGGCGGGGACCATCTCCGAGGCCGAGCTCGGCCGGGTCGAGAGAGCCATCTGCCCCGGAGAGGGCGCTTGCGGCGGGATGTACACAGCGAACACGATGGCCTCGGTCGCGGAGGCGCTAGGGATGTCGTTACCTGGGTCGGCGGCTCCCCCTGCCGTTGACCGGCGGCGCGACGAGTACGCGGAGCAGTCGGGCGAGGCCGTGGTGGGGATGCTGCGGCGCGGTCACACGGCCAGGGACATCCTGACCAGGCCGGCCTTCGAGAACGCCATCGGTCTCGTCATGGCGCTGGGTGGGTCGACCAATGCGGTGCTCCATCTGCTGGCGATCGCCCGGGAGGCCGAGGTCGACCTGTCACTGGACGATTTCAACCGGGTCGCCGACCGAGTACCGCACATCGGCGATTTCAAGCCCTTCGGCCGCTACGTCATGACCGACATGGACCGGGTCGGGGGCATCCCGGTGGTCCTGCGCATGTTGCTTGAGGCAGGACACCTGGACGGCGACTGTCTCACCGTGACCGGACGGACGATGGCCGAGAATCTCCAGGAGCTCAAGCCGCCATCCGCAGACGGCAACATCATCGCGCCCTTCTCCTCTCCGATCCACCGATCGGGTGGCATCGACGTGCTGCGAGGCTCGCTCGCGCCAGAGGGCGCGGTGGTCAAGTCAGCCGGCTTTGATGCGACGGTCTTCGAAGGCACAGCGCGGGTCTTCGACGGCGAGCTGCCGGCGATGACAGCACTGGGGGAGGGGCGCATCGCTGCGAACGACGTCGTCGTCATCAGGTACGAGGGCCCGAAAGGGGGCCCCGGCATGCGAGAGATGCTGGCCATCACCGGGGCGATCAAGGGTGCGGGGCTGGGCAAAGATGTCCTGCTGCTCACCGACGGCCGCTTTTCCGGCGGAACCACAGGACTGTGCATCGGACACGTGGCGCCAGAGGCTGTCGACGGCGGTCCCGTCGCGTTCGTGCGCGACGGTGACCGGATCCGGCTCGACATGAGCGCACGGACACTGGACTTGCTGGTCGACGAGGCCGAGCTGGTTGTCCGACGGGAAGGGTGGGAGCCAGTCCGTCCATCTGTCGGGCGGGGTGTGCTCGGGCGATATGCCCGCCTCGTCGGTTCGGCAGCGGACGGCGCAGTGCTCGGCTGAGGTGAGATGCTCCTCGACGGCGCGCGAGTCGATAGCATGGGCGATTGGGGGCACATGATGGATGCGGACGTTGTTGATCGGCTGATGGAAGTGCTCGTCGCGCCTGATACCGATCTACCGGATCTGCGTGCAGGCCTCACACTGGCCCTGCGCGCGGCCGGACGGGGCGACGAGCACGATGATCTCTGGGCGCGGATCGTTGCGATTCGCGGACGAACGAGTCATCGCGATCAACGCGAACGCGCGATGTCCGCGCTGTTCCAGTCGGCCCACGATCTGACACGGCTACGTGAGCCGGAGGCAGTCCTGCGGGGAATCGTGCGGCGAGGGCGCGACCTCATGCAGCTCGACTGCGTGTGGATGATGCTGCGCGATGAGAATGACCAGCTGTTGCACGTCCGCGTGACCGACGGCGTCACCTCTCCGAAATTCGAGGCGCTCCAGGTCGCCAGTGGCGAGGGTGTGGCCGGAGCGGTTCTGCGGGCAGGTGCGGCCCGCTGGTCGAGTGACTTCCGAGTCGATTCCCGATTCGTCCGCCCTCAAATGGCGACCGATGCGACCGAGGACGAGGGGATCCGTGCGATTCTTGGCGCGCCGCTCTCGGTCGACGACAAGGTCAGCGGAGTGCTCTTAGCAGGTCACCGATCCGTCCGCGAGTTCACGCCGGAGGAGATCGACGTCTTTGTGTCTCTTGCGGCGCATGCGGCCGTGGTGCTTGAGAACGCGCGTCTGTTCGCTTCAGTCAGCGAGACCATGGACCAGTTGCGGGCCACGCAGACGGCATTGGAGGAGATCCATCAGGCTCAGGTCCAGGCAACCACGGCACAGGACCGGCTTCTTGAGGCGGCAGTGCTGGGTGGTGGTCTGCAGAACCTGATCGGCACGATCAGCGAGATCCTCGGCGGCACGGTCGCGCTGACCGATGATGCCGGTCGGACTCTCTACGACCCAGGTACCGACCAGGACGGGCCGACGCGAGGCGAGCGGATCGCCTGGGCGACGTCGCTGGTTGCTGACGACGCGAGCGGCGCCGAGGACTCGCGGCCTTCCCACCAGGTGATGAGCCTTGAGGGGGCGCCGTGGGCCCACGTCGTCGGCCTCTGGAATGCCAACGAGCTGATTGGCTACCTCGTGCTGGAGAGCGACGGTGACCTCACGGACAGCCAACGTCAGCTGTTCGCATGGTCGTCGCTGGTCGCGGCGCTGGTACTGGTGGGGACGCGGGCCTCTGGTGACCTCGACAAGGAGTCGCGATCCGGACTGCTGCTCGAGCTGGTGACCTCGGGCCTGACTGAGCGCAGTCGGCTGTTGGCCAGTTCGCTGTCGCTCGATCTCAGCCTCCCAGCGACCTTGTGTGTGGTGGAAGTGTCGTCGGAGATGACCCGCGCACGCGTCTATCGAGCGGCCCGGAAGTTCTCAATCGCACTCGGCGGGGCGGCGACCAGTCGCGACCATCTGGTTATCTTGTCGGTTCCCGTCTCGAGTCGGGCCCTGACACACTTGGCCGACCGTCTGTCTGAAGCTGCTGATGAGAAGTTGTCGATCGGCAGTTCACGCGTGGAGGTGGATGTGCGCGATGGCTTTCCTCGTGCGTTGGAACGCGCGAACAAGTGCCAAGCGGTGCTGAAGAGCTTAGGGCTCTCGGGTCGCGTCGTCGACGCAGACGAGCTGAGCCCGTACGCAATCCTTCTGGGCTCGCTTGACGCATCGGCCGTCGCGTCCTACCTGCGCGACACGGTTGGCCCGGTACAGGAATATGACGAGAAGTTCGGGACGCCGCTGCTGCAGACTCTCGATGCTGTGTATGAGGCAGGCGGCCAGGTCGCGGCTGCTGCAGAGCGCCTGCATATCCATCCCAACACCGTCTACCAGCGCCTGGGGCGCATCGACTCCATCAGCGGACGACACTGGAAGAACAACGAGACCGCGATGCAGTGGCAGCTGGCCCTGGCGCTTCGCCGCCTCGCTAAGCACTCGAGTTCCTGACGGACGGCGTGGCGTAGCGATTCAGTGTGTCTGAATCTTGAAGTGGCGAATGCGGTCGTAGAGCTTGGATCGGCTGATGCCGAGGTGCTGGGCGGTCTGCACCTTGTTGCCCCCGGCCTCAGATAGTGCCTCCACGATCACGTCTCGCTCGGCCAGCTCCATCGGGGTGAGGTTCGAACGGGCTGCGCTTGCCCGGCGATACCGCTCGGGA
This sequence comes from Aeromicrobium sp., assembly GCA_025964895.1. Taxonomy (GTDB): domain Bacteria; phylum Actinomycetota; class Actinomycetes; order Propionibacteriales; family Nocardioidaceae; genus Aeromicrobium. The sequence goes on along the minus strand of JAOPXY010000145.1, from coordinate 22,336 downwards.
AGGTCGGAGACGACGATGTCTCCCACTGATCGCCGATCGACTGCCGCCGAGAGGACTGAGCGCAGCTCCGCGATGTTGCCGGGCCAGGGAAGTGACCTCAGATGTTGGACCGTGGCCCGGGTGACCGTCGGACGCTGACCTGCAGGAGTGTGCCGGGAGTCGACGATCTCGGCGAGCAACTGCTCGACCACCACGTCGAAGTCCTTCGAACGCTGTGACAGGGAAGGCAGCTCGAGCCAGGAGCTGCAGGTGCTGGCGAGATATTCGATCTCGGGACGTTGGGAGAAGGAGGGGGTAGCCGTCACCACGAGTCGCACTTGTGGCCGGGTCCTGAGAAGATCGATGACGGCCTGCGTCGGTTCTGGCTGGAGCATCTCGACGTGTTCGATCAAGATCGCAGTTCCGTCGGACAGTCCGGTGTGACTCAGCGCCCGGACCAATTGCCTCGATTCCTGAGGGTCGTCGAGGGCCGCATCGATGACCGTGATGTCCGTGTCGCCGAGGATGTGTCTGGCAGCCCTCGAACGACCGGTTCCGGGGTCGCCGATCACTAGAACTGAATCGGTGGGGGTCGCGGCGAGTTGCTGGATCGATCGGTCGACTGCAGTGATACCGGACGTCTTGCTCGTTGATCGTCGTTTGGTGGGGTGGTCTGTCTGGCCGCGATTGAGGCGAAGGAGGACCGACCCGTCAACCTCGGTCGGCGAGGTCGTGACGGTGATGTCGACTCCGGAAACCAGTTGAAGCTGTTCGGATTCGGAGTGCGCCAGCCGGCCGGCTATCTCCCGGAGAGCCTCGGCGTCCTCAGCCGAGACCAGCGCAGCCGCGGAGGCGTTGTGGACGAAGAATTCGCCTGTCACCAGGACGATGGGGTCTTTGGTGCGGTTGTTCAGGTTACGCAGGGCCGCGACGGACAAAGCGATCCCGGCGTCGTAGTCGCTTAGCAGTCGTCCGCTGATGTCGCAGGCTGCCTGCTCCAGCAGGCTGGCCATGAGCCGTGGAGCGGTCGGGTCGGCGACCATCAGGTCGACGACTCCGGCCAGTCGATTTGTGACGGGGTTGACAATCGGCACGCCGTAGCACGAGAACCCCTTCAGATCGTCCAGAAAATGCTCCTGGGCGTAAACAAGGGTTGAGGCCTTTGTCTCCAGCGGCACAGACAGCCCGTTGGTTCCGGTGCGTTCCTCAGTGAACGACGACCCGATCACGGCACCGAGGTCATCGGCTGCACGTCGCATGGCGGCGTTCCCGAAGTACCGGTCGACGACAGTTCCATGTCGGTCGGCGAGCAAGCCACCGGCCATGGTGTCGTCGAGTGCCGAAGCGAGTCGCTGCAGAACCGGCCCGGATATGGTCAGGAGACGGCTGCCCTCGTCGTAGTCCTGCGTGATGATGTTCAAGGCGTCCGCGGACCGTAGGCCGGCGCGGGTCGAGCGGTAGTGAGATAACTTGATCCGCTCGGATCGTTCGGTGGGTGCCGCAGTGCGGGTGACGGAAGACACAGGACCTCCTGAGGCGGACGTCGGGGTGTGACCGGCCTCACCCAAGGCTAAGGGGTGAGAGGGTGTAGTCGAAAGGGCCGGGCGCACCCCAAAATGAAGCGCGCCCGGCCCGTGAGGCAGCATCAGGCCAGGGGCCGAACGACTGACATCGGACGCAGATAGTCGAAGTACGTCTGCTGGCTGTTGACGCCGCCACCCCAACCGCTGAGGTTGACTCCGCCGTAGGGCAGCCCGTAGGCGAATACATTGTGGGCGTTGATCCAGCTGTTGCCCGATACCATCTGCTCGGCCACTCGGTAGGCGCGGTTCAGGTCTTCGCTCCACACGCTGTTGGCGAGGCCGTACTGCGAACTGTTGACTTGCTTGATGACCTCGTCCTCGTCGCGGAACGGCATGACGTAGGCGACCGGGCCGAAGATTTCTTCGGTAGCGCAAACGTTCTCGGGCGAACCTCCGAGAAGGACGGGACTTACGTAGAAGCCGCCCTCGGATCCGGCGATCTGTGTGGAGCCGCCCGCGAGGATCGACGTCGCGCCCTGATCGAGACCCTGATCCAGGTACCCCTGGATCCGAGACCGCTGCCCCTGACTGATCACAGCACCCAGTTGAGTGGCGTGATCGGTGTCGGGGCCCAGCTTGATGGTCTTTAGGAAGTCGACAGATGCAGACACGAGGTCGTCGTAGACGTCGTCGTGGATGAACCAGCGTGTTGCTGTGCAGCACGTCTGCCCAGCATTGCGCACGATGGCCATCCCGAGCTTCTCGGCCGTGTCCTTCACATCGACGTCCGGGAAGATGACAGCTGCGCCCTTCCCGCCAAGCTCCATCTTGCTCGGCACGAGGTTGCGGGCCGCGGCCTCAGCGACCAACTTGCCTGTCTGGGGTGACCCTGTGAACGAGATGTAGTTGAGTCCAGGGTGGTTCACCAGGGCATCGCCTGCCTCGTGGCCGAGCCCGGTGACGATGTTGATGACACCGGGGGGGAATCCGACTTCTTCGGCCAGCTTCGCCAGGTAGATCACCGACAGAGGTGCGAGCTCGGCCGGCTTCAGCACGACGGTGTTGCCAGCCGCCAGCGCTGGAGCGATGCCCCACACGGTGAGGATCGACGGTGCGTTCCAAGGGATGACGAACCCGCACACACCGCGGGGCCGGTGCACCAGGCTCGCCTCCATATTCGCCAGGGGCAGTGGTCGGCTGTGACCACTGTGTGTCGCCACATCCGCGAAGTACCGGTAGCCCTGAGCGGCGAAGAGGATGTCGAAGTCGAGCGCCTCCGGCAGGGACTTCCCGATGTTCCTGGACTCCAGTGAAGCCAGAACGTCCTGGTCGCGTTCCATGGCGTCGGCCAGGCGATGGAGCAGGACCGCGCGGTCCCGTGTTCCCAGAGCCGACCAGGCGTCGAAGGCGGCGCGAGCTGCGCCGACGGCCTCGTTGACGTCCTCGGCCCCGGCCGAGGAGATCGTGGCGAGCTTCTGGCCCGTCGAGGGGCGGAGCACGTCGAACGTCTGCCCGTTGCGGGCCTCCTTCCACTCACCGTTGATGTACAGCGGAATCGGCGTCTGCGACAAGAACACGTCGGCAGTCGCGATGGCGTGGTCCTGATCTGTGATGGTCATCGAAGGTGTCCTTTCCCGGTCACAGGCTGAAGTCGAGAATTCCGCGGATGTTCTTGCCCGCGTTCAGGTCGTCGTATGCCTCGTTGACCTGGTCGAGCGTGTAGCGGTTCGAGATCATCGAGTCGAGATCAAGCTTCCCGGCCTTGTACAGGTCGAGCAGCTTCGGCACGTCACGGTTCGGGCTGCACGAGCCGTACAGCGTTCCCTTGATCGTCTTCTCGTTGAGAGTGATGGCCTGGCTGGGGTACTGGATGTTCAGCTTGTCGAGGCCGTTGAGGCCGACGAACACCGTGGTGCCGCCCTTGCTGATCACGTCGAGTGCGGCGGTGGTCGTCTCGACCTGCACCAGGTCGGTGATGACCAGTGACTTGTCAGCGCCGACTCCGTTGGTGAGGTCCATCGCGATCTCGTGCGCCTCCTGGGCGGTCGCGGCCGTGTGAGTCGCTCCCAGGCTCTTGGCGTACTGACGCTTGTTCTCCAGCGGGTCGACTGCGATGAGGTTGGTGGCTCCAGCGTGCAGCGCGCCCTGAACGGCTGCGCTGCCAAGCCCGCCGATGCCGTAGATCACGACGGTCTCGCCGGGCTGGACGTCCGCGACGTAAACCGATGCGCCCCAGCCGGTCGGCACGCCGCACGCGGTCGTGACGATCATGTCCAGAGGCAGGGACTTGTCGACAGGGATGAGCGAGCGCTCGCTGACCACGCCGTACTCGGAGAAGGTGCCGATCATGCAATACGCGCCGATGTCCTGGCCACGACCGCTGAAGCGGAACGTGCCGTCGGGCATCATGCCCTCCAGGATCGTGGCGCCGTCGTCACACAGGTTCTGTCGCCCGGTCGAGCACCAGCGACAGTGACCGCAGGCGGGGATGAAGGACGTCACGACGTGGTCCCCCACGGCTACGCGGGTCACGCCGGGACCGACTGCCTCGACGACACCCGATCCCTCGTGCCCGCCGACGAGCGGGAAGCGCGGCATGATGTCGCCGGTGCGCAGGAGGTCGTCAGAGTGGCAGAAACCGGCTGCGACGTAGCGGACGAGGACCTCGTGCTCGCGCGGATCCTCAAGGTCAAGCTCGACCGTCTCGAAGGGCTGGTTGAGGTCCCACAGGACTGCTGCTTTGGTCTTCACGATTCGTTCTCCTAATCCAGAGGGTTCGGTACGCCACCTCGTGTTACGTGGCCGAAGGTTGGCCGACACGGGAGCTCTGCCACCATTATGTGATAGCCGTCACTGTCGCCAGGTGTACGAGATTCAGGCAGGTGTCCGTCGCACAGACGAAGAGGCCGGCGGCGCTGTGCTGTCCTTTGTAGCCGTCGCGATGGATGGAACTCCGCGGATCCTGGTGTCTCTGAGCACGCTGGCCATCTTCGAACTCCCACTCCCCTCCCCGCTTCGCGTGGCGGAGTCGCAGACGGGATGTGCGTTGATGTTCTAGGTGTCAGGCAACTCGGCTGCATCGGTGACGGCCCTCACTCGGCTTGTCGCGGACCCGGTGATCAAGCAGAGCCCGGGCCACTCGAAACGCTATGAGGCTTCTTGGCGTGCGTGGTCGCACACAGGTGCGCAATCACACACGCACGCACCGCACTGTGGGCTGCGTGCCTTGCAGACCTGCATTTCGTGTTGCATAAGCCACTCGTGGTCGTGCGCAACGTAGGGCGCCGGTGTGACCGCAGCGAGTGCGTCGGCTGTGTGCTCGGCGTCCCCGGCTCGACCATCCCCAGCGCCCGGCGATTTTGTCAACGTGGTCGTTCTTCCCAGGGAGTGATCGGGCAGCTGAGCCGTGTCCGACGTGCAACGTTCTGGGACACCCGTCACAGTTTCGCGAGCTTGCCGACTGAGTCGCGGAGCGCATCTTCGCCAGCTCGGACGTAGTGGTTGAGGACGGTGGTGAGCTTGTCGCCGAGGTATTGAGCAACGACCTCCCAGGACTCGCCGAGCTCGTCGTGGAACCACTTGGTCGCGGCGTGGTGACGCAGGTTGCGGTAGACGATGGTGCGCGGCCAAGCGTTGTCGGGATCGTTCTCTTCGACCCAGGCGCGGACGCGGTGCCAGCGTTCGTTGTGCATCTCCGGCTTCACGGGCAGTCCGGTGACGGTGTCGAGAAAAAGCCACAGCTCGTCCTCGGGCGGCACGACATAGTTCCACCACGCCAACTCCCTGTCCGGAGCGCGTGCCGCGAGGTCTGCCCGTCGCTGCCGCTCCGTCTCCTGGGCGTTGATGACCTGCTGCAGAGACGCCTTGGCGGGAAGTCCGAGCAACTCCTTGGCACGGGGGAGGATCTCGCCGCGCATCAGTGACTTCGGCAACGGCACCTCATGCAGTGAGTGATTCTTGACCGGGCCGCGGAACCCGGCCTGGCCGCGCGGCGTGATCCACGCGCCGTTGACGTGGACGTAGCCCCTGTCGAAGAAGATGTCGATCGCTCGGAGTGCGTTCTGCTCGCCGAGTCGCAGGCCCCCGAATCCGGCCACACGAATCTTCGTGCCAAGGAGCGGGAGCCGCGTCATCAACGGGTTAGTGCCTTCGGGGCCGCACATCTTGTCGGCGGCGTCCGCCATGGCGCGAACCTGACGGGTCTCGGGGCGCAGACGGGGATCGACGTAATGCGCGGTCGTTCCATGAAGGACGTTCGCTCGTCCGATCTCGAGGCCGTCCAGCGGATCGATGCTGCGGTCCAGCCAGCCCAGACGCCAGGCCAGCTTGCGCATGGCCGCAAGCTGGCCTCGCAGGTCTTCTCGCCCGCGGTTGGAGAAGATCGTCTTCGACCCCTTCTCCATGACCTTGCGGCTGTGCTCGACCCGCCACTTCGCCACCGGCACATCGCCGATCGTGGGCAAGATGTGCGCGTTGAGCTTCGACTCGCGCTGCTCCATCGTCCGAGGCTGCTTGCCCCGCTCGATGCTGTCGTTGATGTACTCCGCACCGAGCATGCCGATGGTGCGGGCGGCGCGAACGTCGGCCCGCGCCGGTGCGTCCCTCTCGGTGTCCAGGGCCGCCTCGGCCTGGTCGAAGATCTTGCGTGCTTCAGCCTCGGAGTTGGCTCGCCGCAGGACTCGTTTCCACGGCTCGCCATCGCCGGCCGGCGCCCGGAACATCACCTGATACTTCGTGCCGCCAGCCTCCGGAGCATAGAGCCGCACCCGCCAGGGCCGGGAGCTACCTCCCAGGGTGCGCGACTTTCCCTGCGTGAGCAGCGTGGCCTTCCTGCGAGATGTCACCTGCCAACCTCCGCCTACGCTTGGAGTAGTGGGACCGAAACAGCCCATCAGATCTGCTTCGTGTATCACTTTGGTGAAAATGGTACACGTGCCACTGGTAAGGAGTCATGGGAATGACGAACCGTCTCGCCGCTGCAACGAGTCCTTACCTGCAACAACATGCTGAAAATCCAGTGAATTGGTGGGAGTGGGGCCCGGAGGCACTGGCCGAGGCGAAGCGGAGTGATACCCCAATCTTATTGTCGGTGGGGTACGCCGCGTGCCATTGGTGCCACGTCATGGCGCACGAGTCGTTCGAGGACCAGGCGACCGCCGCGTACATGAACGACCACTTCGTCAACATCAAGGTCGACCGCGAGGAGCGGCCCGACATCGACGCGGTCTACATGCGCGCGACGCAGGCGATGACGGGGCAGGGCGGCTGGCCCATGACGTGCGTCCTGACGCCCGACGGGGTGCCGTTCTTCGCCGGGACGTACTTCCCGCCCGAGCCTCGGCAGGGCACGCCCGCGTTCACGCAGGTGCTGCAGGCGCTCAGTGAGGCGTGGACCGCACGCCGCGACGAGGTCCTGGCGGTCACGAACGACATCATGCAGCACCTCGGGTCGACGATCGACCCCGTCGGCGGGGCGCTGTCCGCGGCCGATCTCGACGCGGCGGCCGACGAGCTGGCGAAGGGCTACGACGCGGAGGCCGGCGGCTTCGGCGCGAGCCCGAAGTTTCCGCCGTCGATGGTCCTGGAGTTTCTGCTGCGCCACGCGGCTCGCACGGGCTCGCAGCGGTCGCTCGACCAGGCGGCCGGCACGTTCGAGGTCATGGCCCGGGGCGGCATGTACGACCAGTTGTCGGGGGGCTTCGCGCGCTACAGCGTCGACCGCTTCTGGCGCGTCCCGCACTTCGAGAAAATGCTCTACGACAACGCCCAGCTGATGCGCGTCTACCTGCACGGGTGGCGCCAGACCGGGTCGCCGCTGGCCGAGCGCGTCGTGCGCGAGACCGGGCGCTTCCTGCTCGACGAACTGCGGACGCCCGAGGGCGGCTTCGCCTCGGCGCTCGACGCCGACAGCGACGGCCACGAGGGCACGTTCTACGTGTGGAACCCCAACCAGCTGATGCGCACGCTCGGCGTCGAGGACGGTGCGTGGGCCGCGCAGCTGCTGGGCGTCACGGGGGCGGGCACGTTCGAGCGGGGCTTCTCGACGCTGCAGCTGCGCGACGACCCGGACGACGACGAGCGCTGGCAGCGCGTCCGCGCCGCGTTGCTGGAGGCCCGCGCGCAGCGCACCCGTCCGGCCCGCGACGACAAGGTCGTCGCCTCATGGAACGGGCTCGCGATCTCGGCGCTGGCCGAGGCCGGCGTGCTGCTCGACGAGCCGGACTTCACCGCCGCGGCCGTCGAGGCCGCCGAGCTGCTGGTGCGCGTGCACCTCGTCGGCGGGCAGGGCGCCGGCGCGTTCGTCCGCACCTCGCGCGACGGCGTCGCCGGCTCGAACGCCGCGGTGCTGGAAGACCACGGCTCGGTCGCCGAGGGCTTCCTCGCGGTGCTCGGCGTGACGGGCGACGCGGTCTGGCTCGAGCGCGCGCGAGTGCTGCTCGACCGCGTCGTCGACCACTTCGCCGATCCGGCGGGCGGTTTCTTCGACACCGCCGACGACGCCGAGTCGCTCGTCGTCCGGCCCAAGGACCCGTCGGACAACGCCTACCCGTCCGGCACGTCGGCGGCGGTCCACGCGCTTGTCGCGTGCGCCGCGATCACCGGCGAGCACCGGTATCGTGCGGCCGCCGAGTCGGGCATCACATCGGCCTCGTCGATCGCGACACAGGTTCCGCGCTTCGCGGGGTGGACGCTCGCGGCCGCCGAGGCGCTCGTGGCCGGACCGCTCGAGATCGCCGTCATCGGCGCGCCGGACCAGCGCGCAGACCTGCACCGGGCCGCCCTGGCCGCGCCATCGCCGGGTGCGGTGGTCGTCGCGGGCGACGCCGGCCTCGACATCCCGCTGTTCGAACAGCGCACCCTGGTCGACGACCGGGCTGCGGCGTACGTCTGCCGCGGCTTCGTGTGCCAGCGCCCCGTCACGACCGTCGAGGAGCTGACCGCCGTCGTCAGTGGGTGAGGGCGACCTTGACGGCGACGATGACGAGTGCGACGAGCGCCAGGCCGATCGACGCCACCCAGGTGCGGATAGTCACGGGCTCACGGCGCAGCCGCCCGACGATGAATCCGGTCAGGCCGAGGCGGGCGACGACCCACGCCTCCGCGACGCGCAGGCACAACGTCGGCGAGGCCCACTCCAGGCTGCCGACGATCATAAGCACCGCCGGGACGGCCGCGGACGTCAGGATCGGGTTGCTGTCGCGCAGCACCGTCCGCCACGACGCGTGCGCCGTACCGCGTGCCTCGGCGCCCAGCCGCTCGGCGTACACGTGCGCGGTGTACGTCGACAGCGCCGTGCCGGCCACGATCGCGAGCCCGACACCGTGCTCGATCTCGTCGGCGTGCAGCACGACGAGCGCGGCGAGCGTCAGGATGTTGCCGTAGACGTACGCCGAGATGCGGTCGGCGATCTCGTCGATCGACGGGAGGTGCTTGGCCACCGGGAGGTGCCTAGTGCTGCTCGTAGGCGAGCAGGCTCACACCGATGTAGTGCACGATGAACGCCGCGATCGTGAACGCGTGGAACACCTCGTGGAAGCCGAAGTACGTCGGCGACGGATCGGGCCACTTGAAGCCGTACACGGCGGCGCCGATCGAGTACAGCACGCCGCCGGTCACGAGCAGGACCATGACGGCGGTCGACGCTTCGGCGGAGAACTCCGGGAAGTACAGCACCGCGGCCCAGCCCAGCACGAGGTAGAGGGGCACGTACAGCCAGCGTGGCGCACCGATCCAGAAGATCTTGAACGCGACGCCCAACAGCGCGCCACCCCACACGAGCGACAGCATGACGGCCGCGTGCGCGGGGGTCAGGAGCAGCAGCGAGAACGGTGTGTAGGACCCGGCGATCAGCAAGAAGATGTTGGCGTGGTCGAAGCGTTTCCAGAAGCCGCGGACGCGTTCGTTCCACGTCCCGCGGTGGTACACGGCGCTGACGCCGAAGAGCATCATCGCGCTCACCATGAACACCGCGACGCCGACCCTGACCAGCAGCTTGTCGGAGATCACGAGCATCACGATGAACGCGAAGAAGGCGAGCGGAACGGTGACAGCATGCAGCCACCCGCGCAGCTTCGGCTTGATCTCATCGACGGTCTCGCGGAGACGGTCAGTCGCCTCGTGCACGACGCTCTCGGTCCCGTGGTCGCTCATGGGGCAAGCGTAGGGCACCTTCTTGAACCCGCCCGGTGGCCGACCGCGGCGCCTGGGGGCAGGGCTACTCTTCCCTCATGGGAGTCAGCGATCTTGCGTACAGCGCGTATGCTCGACGCCTCGCCCGCCGGCTCGATCCGGACAGGCTTCCTCATCACGTCGGGGCGATCGTCGACGGCAACCGGCGCTGGGCGAAGCGCGGCGGCACCAGGTTCGAGGACGGCTACAAGGCCGGTGGCGACAAGATCATCGAGTTCGCCCAGTGGTGCGACGACCTCGGCGTCGAGATCGTCACGCTGTGGCTGCTGTCGACCGACAACCTGCAGCGCCCCGCCGAGGAGGTCGCCAGCATCCTCGCCGCGGTCGAGACGCTGATGGAGCAGATCGCCGAGGAGCGCCGCTGGCCCTTGTCGGTGATCGGCAACCTCGACATGCTGCCGGCCGACTCCGCGACGCGCATGAAGCAGCTGGCGGAGTCCACGAGCGACGTCCAGCAGATGCGCGTGTGCTTCTGCGTCGGCTACGGCGGACGCCAGGAGCTCACCGACGCGATGCGATCCCTGCTGGTCGAGCAGGCGGCGAAGGGCCGTTCGCTCGAGGAGGTCGCCGAGACGCTCGAGGTCGACCACATCGCCGAGCACCTCTACACGCGCGGGCAACCCGATCCCGATCTCGTGATCCGCACGTCCGGCGAGCAGCGCCTCTCCGGCTTCCTGCTGTGGCAGAGCGTCCACTCCGAGTTCTACTTCAGCGACGCCCTGTGGCCGTCGTTCCGCCACGTCGACTTTCTGCGCGCGATGCGGTCGTACGCCGCCAGGGAGCGCCGCTTCGGGGCGTAGGCCGGCTGTCGGGGGAGCGGTGCCTGCGACACCTATTGGGGCGGTGGGCTTCGGGGGAGCGGTGGCTGCGACACCTATTGGGGCGGTGCATAGGTGTCTGGGCCACCGGCCGTGGCGGGATCGTTGTCGGATACGTGTCTCAGTCACCGCTCCGAGCCGCGCGGGAGCGGGGCAGGCGTTCACGCGGTCGTCACACGACGTCCAGCGTGTCGTGCCCGGATTCGACGATTCGCGGTCGTACGTTCGAAAGGTGTTGACGCTCGCGCTTGAGCCTGGAACGCCTACCCACGAGTAGGGCCGGCGTAGGCGCGCGCGGGCCCGTTGAGGAGACAGCTGTGGCTGCACCGCGCACGACACCGAGTTCGTCAGAGCAGAGTTCCGCCCGCCGCACATACGTCCTGGACACGAGTGTCCTGCTCGCGGACCCCAATGCCGTCAACCGCTTCCACGAGCACGAGGTGGTCATCCCCGTCGTCGTCATCACCGAGCTGGAGGGCAAGCGGCACGACCCGGAGCTGGGCTACTTCGCCCGGAGCGCCCTGCGTTTCCTCGACGACCTGCGGGTCGAGCACGGCACCCTCGACAAGGCCCTGCCGATCGGCGAGGAGGGCGGGACGATCCGGGTCGAGCTGAACCACACTGATCCCTCGTCGCTGCCCTCGGGCTTCCGCCTGGGCGACAACGACACCCGCATCCTGTCGGTGGCGCGCAACCTGGCCAACGAGGGCTGCGACGTCACGATCGTCTCCAAGGACCTGCCGATGCGGGTCAAGGCCTCGGCCGTCGGGCTGGTCGCGGAGGAGTACCGCGCCGAGCTCGCGCAGGAGTCGGGCTGGACCGGCATGCGCGAGCTCGAGATCGAGAGCGACGATCTCGACCAGCTGTACGAGAACGGCGTCCTCGACCTGCCGGAGGCGCGCGAACTCCCGTGCCACACGGGGCTCGTGCTGGTGTCGGGCAAGGGCAGCGGCCTCGGCCGGGTCACTGCCGACAAGCAGGTGCAGCTCGTGCGCGGCGACCGCGACGCCTTCGGCATCCACGGACGCTCCGCGGAGCAGCGCGTCGCGCTCGACCTGCTGCTCGACCCCGACATCGGCATTGTGTCGCTCGGCGGACGCGCCGGCACCGGCAAGTCGGCACTCGCGCTGTGCGCCGGCCTGGAGGCGACGATGGAGCGCGGCCAGCACAAGAAGGTCGTCATCTTCCGCCCGCTGTACGCCGTCGGCGGTCAGGAGCTCGGGTACCTGCCGGGCAGCGAGTCCGAGAAGATGGGTCCGTGGGGCCAGGCGGTGTTCGACACCCTCGGCGCCGTGACGTCGCAGGCCGTCATCGACGAGATCCTCGACCGGGGCATGCTCGAGGTGCTGCCGCTGACGCACATCCGCGGGCGTTCGCTGCACGACTCCTACGTCATCGTCGACGAGGCGCAGTCGCTGGAGCGCAACGTCCTGCTGACGGTGCTGTCGCGCATCGGGACGAACTCGAAGGTCGTCCTCACGCACGACGTCGCGCAGCGCGACAACCTGCGGGTCGGACGCCACGACGGTGTCGTCGCGGTGGTCGAGAAGCTCAAGGGCCACCCCCTGTTCGCGCACGTCACGCTGACCCGCTCGGAGCGCTCGCCCGTCGCCGCGCTCGTCACCGAGATGCTGGAGGACGTCACGCTCTGACCCACGGCAGGGCACGGGGCTCATCCGTGCCCTGACCCGTGGTCAGTTCAGGTAGTCCTCGACGACTCCCGGCGGACGCTCGGCGGCGTCGTCGGGGGAGCCGCCGGTCTCGCGGAGCGCACGGCGCTGCCGGAGCAGGTCCCATGCCTGGTCGAGCTGCACCTCGAGCGCCCTGAGCCGCTCGTGCTCCTCGTCCCTCGTGATGTCGCCCCGGGCCAGCCGCTCGCGCAGCGTCTTCTCCTCGGCGACGAGCTCGTCGATGTGCTCGTGGATGCCGCGATCGGTCGTCATCTCGGCATCGTACGCACCGAACCGATCCGTGCCCAGAGCCGTGGTACCCGTCGAGCGGCACCGGCCCCGGGACGGAGGCACCATGCACGTGTCGCGCAGGACGGGCCCCGACCTCGCGACGTACGACGGAGCAGTTCGTGCGGCAGATCGACGCCGCCTCGCCGGTCGACGCCGGCACGGCCCGCCTCTGTGGCAAAGTTGCGCCCGTGAGGGCACCAGGGAGAGCCGCGTCACGGCGGCAGCGCCTCGCGATGGTCACGACCGGGGTGCTGACGACGCTGCTCGCGGCCTGCGGGTCCGGACCCGACGCCTCGCCGGACGTCCCCGTCGTCAGCTGGTACGTCGGCCCCGACCGCCTCGACGCCGCTGTCCTTGCCGACGCGTGCACGCAGCAGGCGGCCGGTCAGTACGCGATCGAGGTCGAGCAGATGCCGACCGACGTCCTCGCCCGTCACGACCTCCTGGTGCGGCGTCTGCTGGCGAAGGACGACTCGATGGGCCTGCTCAGCCTCGACTCGGCGTTCACGACCGCATTCGGGGCGGCAGGCTTCCTCACTCCGGTGCCGGACGACCAGGTCGCGGCGTTGGGGGAGGGTGTGGCCCCCGCCGCGCTCGCGGCGGCGACGTACGGCGGGCGGCTCGTCGCGGCTCCGTGGTTCCTCGACCCGCAGGTGCTCTGGTACCGGGGCAACGTCGCCGAGCGCGCGGGCCTCGATGCGACCGGGCCGATCAGCTGGGACGACCTCATCGCGGGCGCCCAGCGGGTCGGCGTGACGATCCAGATCGAGGACCGCGACGGCAGCGGCATGGCCGAGTGGGTCAACGCCCTCGTGGCAGGTGCGGGCGGTTCCCTCGTCTCGGGCACGGGGCGCGACGCCGAGGCTGGCCTCGACTCCGACGCGGGACGCACGGCGGGCTCGATCGTCGAGTACTACGACGAGTCCGGCGTCGGGCCCGGTCCGTCGGCGGACGCGCTGGCCGCGTTCGCGCGGTCCGACGGCGGCTTCCTGCTGGCGTCGACGTCGGCGGTCTCCGACCCGGCCCTCGCCGCGATCCAGGCCGACATGGTGGCGGCGCCGTACCCGCTCGTCGGCAACACCAGCGTCGCCCCGCTGGCCGGCGTTGCCCTCGCCGTCCCCGCGTCCGCCCCGCACCGCGAGGAGTCGTTCGCGGCCTTGACTTGCTTGACGTCCGCGCCGGTGCTGCAGCAGCTCATGACCGGCGCCCAGCACGGCGCGAGCCGGGTTGCGACGTACGACGACCCCGCCGTCGCGGGTGCGTTCCGCGCCGCGGTCGGACGCGATGCCGTCCTGACCGGGGTCACGGTGCCCGCGACGCCGTTCTGGGCCGGCGTGGTCGACGCGATCGACGAGACCTGGCTGCCGGTGGCCGATGTGACGCAGAGCGCGACGTCCGAGGAGTCCCAGGCCGAGGTCGAGGCCGTGCTCCGGGGGAGGCTGCGGTGAGGGGCTGGCGCTGGCTCGCGCCGGCGGTCGTCGTGCTGCTGGCCGTCACGGCCTGGCCGATCGGCCGCGCCGTCAGCACGTCGCTGACGACCCATCCCGTCACGAGCCCCGATGACCAGCGCTTCGTCGGCCTCGACAACTACACCGACATCCTCTCCAGCCGCACGTGGTGGCTCGCGGTCGCGGCGACGCTGCTGATCGTGGTCGTCCTGGTCGTCCTGCAGGTGGCGATCGGCTTCGCCTTCGCCGCGGCGATGCACCGCCTGGTGCTGGTGTGGCCGATCACGCAGCTGCTGGTGCTGCTGCCGTTCGGCCTGTTGTCGATCGTGTCGGCCGTCGTGTGGCGCGACGCCGTCACGACGGGCTTCGCGGCGGACTGGTTCGGGCTCGACGATGTCGGACCGCTCGGGGCGCTCGTGGCCACCTGTGTGGGCGAGGCCTGGCGGGGCACCGGCATCACCGCGATCATCCTGCTGGCCGGCATGCGCCGGGTGTCGACGTCGCTGATGGCGTCCGCGGTCGCCGATGGCGCCACCGCGTGGCAGCGCCTGCGCCGCGTCGTCCTGCCCGCGATGGGACCTGCGCTCGCGGTCGCGACGGCGTACCGCGCGCTCGACGCGTTCCGGATCCTGGAGGGTCCGATCGTCGCTGACGAGCCCGGCGCAACGGTGCGGACGGCGCCGTTCCTGGTGTGGGACACGACCTTCTCGTCCTTCGAGCTGGGGCTGGGCGCCGCGATGTCGGTCGTCCTGCTGCTGCTCGCCGCCCTGCTGGCCGCGGTCCTGGTGCCGGTCCTGCGCGTGAGGAGGCTCGTGTGACGCCGCCGGTCCGGTCGCGCCTGTGGGCGTCGATCATCTCGTTCGCGCTCGGCTTCGCCGTGGCCAACTACGGCATCCTCGCGATCGCGCGACCCGACCAGTGGCTGTGGATCGGCGTCGCCGTCGTCCTCATGGCGACCGGGGCGGCGGGCGTGATGTTCGCCGACACCGCCCGAGCCGTGTCGTTCTGGGCCGTCCTCGGGCTCGAGCTGATCGTCGTGTTCGTCGCGGTGCCGGTGCTGTGGACGTTCACGGTCGCCACGACGCCGGCCGGGCAGACCGCGCGCACCGTGTGGCCGCAGGACGTCACGTGGTCGGCCTTCGACGGGGCCATCCACTCCGACATCCTGCGCGACGCCGCGGCGACGTCGTTCGTCGTGGCAGCGCTCGCGACGCTCATCGCGCTGCTGCTGGGCGTGCCGGCCGCGTACGCGCTCGTGCGACTCCCGGTGCGCGGACGGTGGCTCGTGTACGGACTGTTCGTCGCGGCGCTGCTTGTGCCGGTCGTTGCACTCGTGGGCCCGTTCGCCGACCAGCTCATCGACCTCGACGCGTTCGGGTCACGGCTGTCCCTCGTGGTCCCGGCGCTCGTCATCACCCTGCCGCTTGCGACCTGGTTGAGCGTGACGCTGTTCCGCGACGCCCCGTGGACCCTGTTCGACGCGGTGCGCGCCGACGGTGCGACGCGGACGCAGCAGCTGCGCCGGTTCGCCCTGCCGCAGCTCGCGCCGGGCCTCGTCGTCGTGGCGCTCCTGACCTTCGTGGCCGCCTGCAACGACTTCGTGATCGGGGCGGGCCTCGCCGCCGACCGTACCGGCCTGACCGTGCCCGCGACGCTGCTGCTGGCGACGGGACAGGTCGACGACGCCAGCGCCGCTGTCGCCGCAGCCGGCCTGCTGTGGCTGCTGCTGCCGCTCGCGCTCCTGCTCGTGCTCCCGCGCCGGATCAACCACCTCCTCGGAAGGTCCTACCGATGACCTCGCTCGAATTGAGAAACCTCACGACCGACGGCCCCGGCGATCGGCCGCTGCTCGACGACATCAGCCTGACGCTGCCCGCGGGCACGACGCTCGCGATCACAGGACCCGCCGGCGCGGGCAAGAGCCGGCTCCTGCGGACGATCGTCGGCCTCGAGGAGCAGACGTCCGGCGATCTCGTGATGGACGACATCGTGATCAACGGCGTCGACCCGCGAGGCCGTGATGTCGCGATGGTGTTCGAGGACTACGCGCTGCACCCGCACCTCGACGTGTTCGACAACCTCGCGTTCTCGGCGACGCTGCGCAAGGGGTACGACAAGGTCGCGCTGTCCGACCGCATCCACGAGGTCGCCGAGCTGCTGGCTCTGACCGACGTCCTCGACAGCCGCCCGGCCGTCCTCGACGCTGCCCAGCGGCAGCGGGTCGCCCTCGGTCGTACCCTCGTCCGCGATGCGGGCGTCTACCTGTTCGACGCGGCGTTCTCGGCGCAGTCCGAGCGCGTCCGCACCCACGTCCGGTCGGTCACGGCGCAGTGGCAGGCCGAGCGCGAGCGGACGTCGATCTTCACGACCAGCAGCGTCGAGGAGGCGCTCAGCACCGCCGACCGCGTCGCCGTGATGCACCAGGGATTCGTCCACCAGATCGGCACCCCGCGCGAGCTCTACGACCGTCCGGCCGACATGTTCGTCGCGGGCTACCTCGGCTCGCCGCCCATGAACCTCGTCCCGGCAGTCCCGTCCGACCAGCAGCTCGTCATGCCGCTGGCGACGATGCTGCTCGACGAGGCGCTGCGCGAGCGGATCGGGGACCGGAGCGTCGTCGTGGTCGGCATCCGGCCCGAGCACTGCCACGATGCGACGACCGAGGGCGGCACGGCCGTGACTGACCGGGTCGAGTTCACGACCCGCATCGACGACGTGGAGTGGCGCGGCAGCTCGCAGTTCGCGTACCTCGGCTATGAGATCGAGCCGGAGATCGAGGCCATGATGGGCGAGGTCGAGGACCTCCTGGAGTTCGACCTGTTCCAGAGCTTCCTGGTCGCCCAGCTGCCTGCGGAGAGCCCGCTGCGTCCCGGCATGTCGATCCGCGTCGTCGTCCCGCGGCAGAAGGTGCACGTGTTCGACCCCGAGACGGGCGAGAACCTGACGCTTCCGCGATGACCGCGAGCCGCGCGCAGCACGCGGTGGCCGCCGTCCTGGCGCTGGCCGGTGCCGTCGTCTACGCGGCGGTCTCGCTCGTGCGCTTCGACCGCTTCGAGATCGCGTCGTTCGACAACGCGATCTTCGAGCAGGCGGTCAAGAGCTATGCGGCTCTCGGTGCGCCGATCGTCGACGTCAAGGGGCCGGGCTACAACATCCTCGGCGACCACTTCTCGCCCGTCACGGCGCTGATCGCCCCGTTCTACCGCCTGTTCCCGTCGGCGCACACGATTGTGCTGGCGCAGGTGGTGCTGATCGCGGTGTCGATCCACGTCATCGCGCTGCTGGCGATGCGGACGCTCGGGACGCTGACGGGCGTCGCGATCGGGATCGCGTACGGGCTGTCGTTCGGCCTGCAGTCCGCGGTCGAGGCGGACTTCCACGAGGTGGCGTTCGCGGCGCCACTGCTGGCGCTCGCGGGGGCGGCGTACGTCGACCGGCGCTTCGACCGTGTCGTCCTGTGGTCGGTGCCGCTGCTGCTGGTCAAGGAGGATCTCGGCCTGACGGTCGCGGCGATCGGCGTCGTGCTGTGGCTCGGCGGCGACCGTCGGCGCGGCGCGCTGCTCGCTGGCGGTGCGGTCGTCGCGATGGCGCTGATCGTGCTCGTCATCGTCCCTGGGTTCAACGCGGGTGGCTCGTACGCGTACTCGTCGAACCTGGGCGGCGAGCGCGGACTCCTCACGACACTGGCCGACGGGGTCGACCGCAAGCTCGCGACGGTGCTGCTGACGGTCGCGATCACGGGCCTCGCGGCGCTCGCGTCGCCGTGGATCCTGCTCGTGCTGCCGACGTTCGCGTGGCGATTCGCCGGCGACGTCCCGTACTACTGGGGCACCGAGTGGCACTACTCGCTGGTGCTGATGCCGATCGTGTTCGTCGCGATGATCGACGCGATCAGGCGGCGGCCGGTGCTGCGCTGGGCGACACCGGTCGGTCTCGTGGTCGGCGGCGTCATGATGGTGGGCTCACCCGTCGCCGCCCTCGCCGACCCGGACACGTACGCGGAGCCCCCGCGGGCCGACAGCGCCCGGCTCGTCCTGTCGCTCGTGCCCGATGGTGCCAGCGTCGAGACCGACATTGGTCTCATGGGGCACCTCGTGACCGACCACACCGTGTACTGGCTGGGCTCGGTCGGCGAGGCCGTGCCCGAGTACGTCCTGTTCGACGTCCAGGCCGGAATCGGCTCACCGACCGACATCGTCGGCTATGCCGAGCAGGCCCACGGCGGCACCTACGCCCTCATCTACAACAGCGACGGCTACCTCCTCGCCAAACGCCAACCCCAACCCCAACGCTGAGGGGGTACTTGCGGCCCCATGAGGGGGTACTTGCGGCCCCTCGATCAGGGGCGGCAACTACCCCCTCGAGGGGCGAGAAGTACCCCCTCAGCGGAAGGGGGCGTTAGGGGTGGGTCATGCTCATGACGTCGAGGGCCTTGTCGAGGTCCTCCTCGGAGACCTCGCCGCGCTCGACGAAGCCCATCTCGACAACCACCTGGCGGATCGTCTTCTTCTCCTTGACCGACGTCTTCGCGACCTTGGCGGCGTTCTCGTAGCCGATGAAGCGGTTCAGCGGCGTGACGACCGACGGCGACGACTCGGCCAGCTCGAGGCAGCGCTCCTCGTTGGCCGTGATGCCGTCGATGCAGCGGTCCGCGAGCACACGCGACGTGTTGCCGAGCAGACGGATCGACTCCAGGATGTTGCGGCCGATGACCGGCAGCATGACGTTGAGCTCGAACGATCCGGAGGCGCCGGCCAGTGCGATCGTGGCGTCATTGCCGATGACCTGCGCGGCGACCATGAGCGTCGCCTCCGGCAGCACCGGGTTGACCTTGCCGGGCATGATGCTCGAGCCGGGCTGCAGGTCCGGCAGGTTGATCTCGCCGAGACCCGTGCGCGGGCCGGACCCCATCCAGCGGAGGTCGTTGCAGATCTTCGTGAGGCTGACCGCGATGGTGCGCAGCGCCCCCGACAGCTCGACGATCCCGTCACGGGCGCTCTGCGCCTCGAAGTGGTCGTCGGCCTCCGTGATCGGCAGACCCGTGTTCTCCGCGAGGATCTCGATGACCCGCTGCGGGAAGCCGATCGGCGTGTTGATGCCGGTGCCGACCGCGGTGCCGCCCAGCGGGACCTCGGCGGCGGCGGGCAGGGCGCGTCCGACCCGGGCGATGCCCTTGCGGATCTGCGCCGCGTACCCGCCGAACTCCTGGCCCAGCGTCACGGGCGTGGCGTCCATCAAGTGGGTGCGGCCGGACTTCACGACCGATGCGAACTCGGCGGCCTTGGCCTCCAGCGACGTCGCGAGGTGGTCGAGCGCGGGGATCAGCTCGTTCGCCGCCGATGCGGTCGCCGCGACGTGGATCGACGTCGGGAACACGTCGTTCGACGACTGCGACGCGTTGACGTGGTCGTTGGGGTGGACGTCCTTGCCGAGCGCCTTCGTCGCGAGCGTCGCGATGACCTCATTGGTGTTCATGTTGCTCGACGTGCCCGAGCCGGTCTGGAAGACGTCGATCGGGAAGTGCGCGTCGTGCGCGCCGGTGGCGACCTCGTCGGCCGCGGCGACGATCGCGTCGGCGATGTCCTGGTCGAGGATGCCGAGCTCGGCGTTGGCCTTCGCGCAGGCGGCCTTGATCTGGGCGAGCGCGCGGATCTGCGCGGACTCGATCGGCGTGCCGGAGATCGGGAAGTTCTCGACGGCGCGCTGCGTCTGGGCGCGCCCGAGGGCGGCGACGGGGACGCGGACTTCACCCATGGTGTCGTGCTCGATGCGGTATTCGGTCATGTCGGCACGATATCGCTGCGCCCCGGGCGTTCTCCCGCGAGGATCGTGTAGCGCTGCGTGAATCGGTTCAATGGCGCGATGGCCCCACGGCGCCCGGGGCTCAGAACGCCGAGATGTCCTTCGGTGCGCGCTGCGGACGGCTCAGCGCCCGCACGACCGCGGCCTGGCCGTGCCGGCGCATCGCGACCCCGGCCAGCAGGGCCGCGACCTGGGTCGTGACCGACTCGGGGAACTCGGGGGTGGGCAGCCCGACGCTGGCCGCGAGGTCGTCGGAGTGCACGACGAGCTCCATCGAGCGGGTGATGAAGAAGTCGTCGGTCGCGAGGGTCCAGCCCTGCCACGGGACGAGGATCGTGTCGGGCGAGCGCGGCGTGGTCACGAGCTCGGGGAGCAGCTCGATCAACGGCGGGTAGTCGGCGAGCACGGCGGCCGGCCCATCGGACGCGGCGGCGTTGCCCTCGTCGCGGATCGAGGTGTTGGCCTCGTCGTCGAGCGGCGACGACACCCACTCGGCCCGGTCGTAGTGGTCGAGCAGCGGGATCGGCGGCGTCGTCGTGGGCGGGACCTGAATCAGCGCGGCGACGTGGCGGATCTGCGCCAGCAGGTGGTGGGTCAGTCCGCCGACCGTCATGCCCGCGCACGTGCTCTCGGTGTCCCAGGCGTCCGCCACGGCGGGATCGCTCGCCAGGTCGAAGGCGGACTGGCAGGCGGACACGAAGGCTGGACGGTCGAACGGCTCCATGCCTCCAGCCTAGGGGTCGGCTCGGACGGCGCCGTGCCGCGCCGCGGTGAGGATCCAGTAGTGCTCGTCGCGCTGCTGCAGCCGGACGTCGACCGGGGTCGCGCCGACCTCGTCGAAGTGCTCGCCGAGCACCGAGCGCAGGGTCGGCGAGTCGGCCATCGACCAGATGAGCAGCCGTCCGGACGGCCGCAGGCGCCTGGCGCACTCGGCCACGAACGCGCTGCCGTACACGGCTGCGTTGGCGGGGTGCACGAGGAAGTCGGGCCCGTTGTCGACGTCGAGCACGATCGCGTCGAGGCTCGCCGGGGCCTGGTCGGCGACAACGTCGCGCACGTCGTCGACGACGACGACGAGCCGCGGATCGGCGAGCAGGTCCGCCCCGTCGATCGCGCCCTCGCGCATCCAGTCGACGATCTCGCCGTGCAGCTCGGCCACCACGACTCGCTCGACCGCCGGCTCGGTGAGCAGCTCGCGCGCCGTGAAGCCGAGCCCCAGGCCGCCGACCAGCACCTCGCGGGCACCCGCGTCGGCAGCGGCATGCGCGAGCAGCCGCTCCGACGTCGTCTCGCGGTCGTCCATCACGAACACGCCGTCGACCCGCAGCTCGATGGCACCGTCGTCACGGCGGCGCAGGCTCGCACCGGTCATGGCAGCAGGATAGAACGACGGCATACCATCGAGGCGTGACCTCACGCACCACGCTTGAGCCCACGGGCCTGCTGGGCACGTGGTCGATGGACCGCACGATCGACGACCGGCTCGGCACGGAGATTTCGTCCGTCGACGGCACGAGCGAGCTCGTCCTCGAGGACGACGGTCGGGTCCGCTGGAGCGAGCGGGGCACACTGCACCGTGGCGACCTGGACATCCCGGTCAGCCGCGTCCTCTTCGTCGAGCACCGCGCCGGGGGCTGGTGGGTGACGTTCGACGACGGTCGCGACTTCCACCCGTGGGCGCCCGGCGACGAGGTCGTCCATCCCTGCGCCGCCGACACCTATGTGGGACGCATCGAGGCGAAGGACGCCGACCGGTGGACGGTCCGCTGGGACGTCATGGGCCCGGCCAAGGACTACACGATGACGACGACGCTGACCCGTCACGCCTCGTAGATCGCGACCTCGCTGGCCTTGACGGCCAAGAAGACCTCGGTGCCGGGCACGAGATCGAGCTCGGCGACGACGGGCACCGTCACGTCGGCGCTCATCTCGTCGGTTTGGATGCGTACCTGGGATCCGCGCGGCTCGAGCTCGCGGACGGTCGCCGTGTAGACGTTGCGCGGGCTTCCGGTCGGCCGCTCGCGGTGCACGCTGACCGCACCGGGCGAGAACACCGCGACGGCATGCGCGCCCTCGGGCACGTCGTCGTCGCCGTGCAACCCCGCCACCACGAGTCCGCCGGCCGTGCGCACCGCGCGCGACTCGACCCGCCCGCGAGCCAGGTTGAGGCCGGCGATGCCCGCGCCGAACGAGCTGCGCGGACGGGCGAGGACGTCCCGCGTGGGGCCCTGCTCGACGATGCGTCCCGCCTCCATGACGACGACGTGGTCGGCGAGCAGCAGTGCGTCCAGCACGTCGTGGGTCACGATGATCGCGCTGCGCGGCTCGAGCACGCGCCGCAGGAGCTGCCGCATGCCGGGGACGACCGTGATGTCGAGGGCCGCCATCGGCTCGTCGAGCAGCAGCATCCGGGGCTCCGCGGCGAGGGCGCGCGCGATCGCGACCCGCTGCGCCTGGCCGCCGGACAGCTCGCCGGAGCGGCGGGACTGCAGCCCGGCCAGGTCGAGCCGCTCGAACCACGGCTGTGCCTGCGCCAGGGCGGCCCTGCGGCGTACGCCGCCGAGCAGCAGCGGCAGTGCGACGTTCTCCTCGGCGGTCAGCTCCGGGACGAGCTG
>JAOPXY010000138.1 GCA_025964895.1 Aeromicrobium sp. | reverse complement strand
ACACCTGATGCAAGAACTGCAACGCGATGTTGAGGATGTCCGGCGCGAACCGGCCCAAGTACTCGTGAGCCAGGACATCGTCGGTGACCGGGTCAACCACAATCCGATGCCAGAACGCGCCTCCGTGCGCCACGACGGTCGTGATCCACTTCGCGGGGACAGCCCAGCGGCCGTCGGCGGACTCGGCGAATCCGGGCACGAACCCCGCCAGCACGTCGGCGCCGACCGCGACGGCGATGTTCGCGCTGATCGGCGCGGTCACCGCCTCTGATCCCAGGCACCAGGCGACCAGCAGGTCGGCCTCGCGCTGAGCGATCGTGCGGTCGTCATCTTCCGCCGTGGGCTGGCGGGCGGCGTGATGGAGCTTGGCCTCGATCGCCGCGGCCTCCTGAGAGGGCAGGTACGCGTTGAGCCAGGCCATCGAGTCACCGGTGTGCTTCACACTGACGTGCCGTTCGGCGCGGGCCTCCTCGGCCCGTTCGACGGCGAGGTCGGCCTCGACCCGCTGCACGAACCGCCGCAACCACTGCCGCAGCTCCGCGCCGGTGTGGGTGGTCGCGTAGGGAATCACGGTCTGGTCGAGGCGGCGAATCGACTCCCCGCGCTGCAGCTGGTCGATCGTCGCGGAGATGTCCCGCACCCGGCTGAAGTCGATCAACCCGTCCCCGAACGCATCCCACACGGCCGGAGCCTTCGAACGGACCCGATCGGCGGCAGCGAGCTTGTAGACGACCTGCCCCTCCGACAGGCCGGTCGCCTCCCCGATCGCCAACGCAATGGCACCGCGTTCGAGCTTCATCCGCAGACCCGACTCCAACGAAGCCGTCCGCGCGTACTCCGCATCACGGTAGTCGAGCATCTTCTCGACCTCGAAGAACTCAGCCCGCGCACGCCACTTCACCACATCGGACAGACCGTCCGTCGACGTTGCTGCGCTGCTGGCCATACCTCAAATCTAGAGGACCGCACTGACACTTTCTCCTGCGAATGCAGCCTGTTCACACACCGTGGGAGTCGCGCCACTTCGCCGAACTCGGCCGCATCGTCATGGCGCTGACGACTCGTCTCAACAAGTTGCCCTTCGGCGACCTCGACGGGCGACGGGTTCTGCTGATCACCGACAGGCACCCCGTCGAGCTCACTGAGCGGTGCGCCGCAATCACCCCTGCGCCCATCGTGATCGAGCACGACGTGTGGATCGGCGCCTCACCCGGGCTCGGGACGGTCGTCTTCTCGGGCGCCTACGATGACGCCATGCCTGACGTGCTGGATGAGGGACCGTTCTTCCACGGCACGAAGGCCGATCTGCGGGTGGGCGACCTCCTGTCGGCCGGCTTCCGGTCGAACTACCGCCCCGAGGTCGTGATGAACCACATCTACTTCACGGCGCTCGTCAACGGTGCCGGTCTCGCCGCGGAGCTCGCGGCCGGCGAGGGCACTCCGCGCGTGTACGTCGTCGAGCCGACCGGGGCCTGGGAGAACGACCCGAACGTGACCGACAAGAAGTTCCCGGGCAACCCGACCAGGTCGTACCGGAGCACGGACCCGATCCGCGTCGTCCGCGAGGTCACCGACTGGACGCGGCTCAGCCCGCAGGCACTGCAGGAGTGGCGCGACCGTCTCGCCGCGATGCGCGCGGACGGCACCGACGTCATCATCAACTGACGGCGGCTCGCCGCTACGCCGAGGCGGTCCTGATGCGAACCTCGCGCTCCATGCGCTTCTCGTGACGCTCGCGTCCCTTGACCGCTTCCAGCTCTCGGCTCTTCGGTGGCGCGTTCGTGACGAGGTCGTCGAGCATGCGTCGCGTCGCGGCGGCGATCTCGTCGATGGCACGGTCGAACGCCTCGGTGTTGGCCCGCGAGGGTCGGGTCGATCCGCTCACCTTGCGCACGAACTGCAGCGCGGCCTCGCGGACCTCGTCATCGTTCGTCGGCGGGTCGAAGTTGTGGAGCACTCGGATGTTCCGGCACATGTATCGACGGTATCTCCTGCGCCCGCGGGCCGAAAGCGTCCTGACCGAGAGATCTGGACTGGCAGGATAAGGCCCATGGGCCCCTCGCTGGACGACGTCGACTGGCCGGTCCGCACCGAGCGCCTGCTGCTCCGCCGCCTGGCGGACGGCGACCTGCCGGCGATCTTCGCGTACCGGTCGCTGCCGCAGGTCGCGGAGTGGATCGGCAGCACGGCCACCGACGTGGAGTCGCTCACCGAACGCTTCGGCGACGGCTCGACGGCTGTCGTCGTCGAGCACGGGGGCCAGCTGATCGGCGACCTCATGATTCGGCGACGCGACGCCTACGCGCAGGGCGAGGTGACCGAGGGTGCTGTCGGCACCGAGGCCGAGCTCGGCTGGACGTTCGACCCCGCGCACCACGGCCGCGGACTCGCGACCGAGGGGATCCGCGCCCTGATCGACGTCTGCTTCGACCACCTCGGTCTCCGCCGCGTCGTGGCGGCCTGTTTCACCGGCAATGAGCCGTCGTGGCGCCTGATGGAACGCGTCGGCATGCGCCGCGAGGCCCACCACGTCAAGGACTCGCTCCACCGCGACCACGGCTGGCTGGACGAGTACGTCTACGCGCTGCTGGCCGAGGAGTGGAGCGCCTAGCATCGAGCCGGCCCACATCTCCGGTACCGCCCAAGATCCCGCCATTTCCGCACATTGGCCGCACGTTGTCGCGAAAGCGCCACCATGCGTCGCGGCCGTGCGCGAAGGTACCCCCATACAGCGACGGCAGTCGCCGGCGGAGGACGGACATGGACATCACCCCAGGGATGGATACGCGACCGACGACGAGCCCACTGGAGATCCGCGTCCACGGCATCGGCGACCATGACGAGTGGTCCGCACTCGGGTCACCCGTCCTGGTCGTTGACGGCTCTCCGCGGGCTCCGGACGTGGCGATCCCGCCAGCGGTACCCCACCACGATCTGCGGTTGGTGAACTGGTCTCGAACGTCCCGTCGACGATCTCGCGGACTGTGGTACCTGGCGCTTCCCTTCACCCTCGTGAACGCTGCTGGCCACATGCGACGATCACCGCGCAACAGCACCGGAGGTGGCGAGCGCGCCTCACAGGCTGTCTCGGTCGAGCGACAGTTCGCCGTCGTGCTGACGGGACTCCTGCTGTCCGTCCTCACCTACGTCTGGGCGTTCGCGGTCGTCGAGACCCTCGCGCGCCGAGCGGTGTTCTGGTCGATCACCTCATCGACGCGCACCGGTCCGGTCCTCGCGATGATGGTCTGCGCAGCGCTCGTCGTCGCGATGCTCGCTCGCGGCGTCCGCAGCCCTGAGGCGCGCGTCTCCTCGGCCCTGCTCTGGGCACATGTAGGCGCCGTCGTGGCAGCCGGAGCCGTCGTTGCGTTCCTCAGGCCGAGCCACTGGCAGGTGTCGGACCGGGTACCTCAGCTTTTCACGACGTGGGGACCGAGCGCGTCGTTCCAGCCGGCTCCGGATGGCCAGGCGCCGCCGTCGTTCAAGGAGCGGATAGCCAGCGGCGAGCTGGTGAGCTATCTCGACGTCGTCGTGACCGTCAGCGTGCTGGGCATCGTCGTCGTGGCGATCCTGGGCACGGCCATTCTCGTCCGGGGACTATTGCGTCGCGACCATCCGTCCGCGGACTTCGGGACGGCGCTCGCCCTCGTGATGTCGGTCGTCCTGCTCGTGAGCTTCGCCTCCGCCTTCCGGCTGATCGTCGACAACCTCGCGGCATATCTGTCCGGGCACGGCTTCATGGGAGGCGAACGGGGCGCGATCGCGCGGTTCGGTGCAAGGCAGCTTCTGCCCCCGCTGAACGTGCAGTACAGCGACCGCGACGACTGGCTGATGGACCTGCTGCCGCTGGCAGGCGTCGTCGGGGGCCTGGCACTCGCCCTCGGCCTGCTGGCCTCCAACCTGCTCCCAGGCGGGGCGGGACGACCGAGACGCAAGCGGGTCGACCCTCCCGAGATCGTCGCCAGGTGGGTACGTCACGTCATCGTGAACCTGCCTGTGACACTCGGCCGCGCTCTGGTCATGGGAGGCGTCCTGTGGTTCGTGCTCTCCGTCGGCCTGGCCGTCTGGGTTCTTCACGGCCCGGACTACGTGTGGGCGATCGCGGTCGTGGTCGTGCAGCTCGTCTCCGTCCTCGTCATCTTCCTGCTCGTCGCGGGCAACCGGCTCACGACCACCTCGACGGTCGTCGGCTCGGCCGCGGACGTGGTGGGATTCTGGCCCGTCACGTGTCATCCACTGGCAGGTGCCTCGTACCGCGAGCCGGTCCTGGAGGGCATCCGGGCGGAGCTGAACGCCGCCGCTGCGGCTGATCGGCACGTCGTGCTCGCGGGCCACAGCCAGGGGTCGGTTCTTTGCGCATGGACCCTTCGGCACACGTCCAGGTTCGACCACGTCGCACTGGTCACCTGCGGTTCTCCGCTTCGGTCGCTGTACGCGGAGTTCTTTCCGGACTTCTTCGACGACGCCTTCTTCACCCGCCTGAGGGGCAGGCCCGCTCCGTGGGTCAACCTGTGGCGGGACACCGATCCGATCGCGACCCCGATGCCCGGTCTGCCCGACGAGCTCGACGTGCGGATCGAGGATCCCCCACCCGGCGGAGCCCTCAAGGCCCACGGCGACTACTGGATCGCGCCCGAACAGATCGCGGCTGTCACCCGCCTGCTCGATCCGGCGCGCACCGAGTCTTGATCACAGCCCCCTCCTTCCTGGAGCGTCTGGACAGCGCGAGCTGTCGTGCCGTGGTTCAGGTAGAAGGGGCGGAGCGCGCGAGCGTCCTTGCCTTGCCGCCGCCGTCGGTCCGGGTACGTTGGACGGGGTGACGACGACCTCCGTGACGATCCCCTTCATCCACCGCTTCGCGTCGGAGCTCCCGGAGCTTGCTCTGCCGTGGCAGGGCGAGGACGTGCCGGATCCGCGGCTGCTGGTGCTCAACGACGCACTGGCCGACGAGCTCGGCATCGACGCGGACGCACTACGCACGCCTGACGGGCTTCGCCTGCTCACGGGCACGACGGTGCCGGCAGGCGCCACCCCTGTTGCGCAGGCCTACGCCGGCCACCAGTTCGGTGGGTACTCGCCCCGACTGGGCGACGGTCGGGCCCTCCTGATCGGTGAGCTGACCGACCGCGAAGGGCGGCTCCGGGACCTGCACCTGAAGGGCTCGGGGCGCACCCCGTTCTCGCGTGGCGCGGACGGCCGTGCCGCCGTCGGTCCGATGGTGCGCGAGTACGTGGTCAGCGAGGCCATGCATGCACTCGGCGTGCCCACGACGCGCGCGCTGGCCGTCGTCGCCACCGGACGCCAGGTACAGCGCGAGACCGTCCTGCCCGGGGCGGTGCTGGCGCGCGTGGCCAGCAGCCACCTCCGCGTGGGCACGTTCCAGTACGTGGCGGCAGCTGGTGACGTCGAGCTGCTGCGGCGCCTGGCCGATCACGCGATCGAGCGCCACCACCGTGCCGCGGCGTCCGCGGAGCGTCCGTACCTGGCGCTGTTCGAGAGCGTCGTCGCAGCGCAGGCCGACCTCGTGGCCCGCTGGATGCTGCTCGGCTTCGTGCACGGCGTCATGAACACCGACAACATGAAGATCTCCGGCGAGACGATCGACTACGGGCCGTGCGCGTTCATGGAGGCCTTCGCGCCCGATTCCGTCTTCAGCTCGATCGACGTCGGCGGACGGTACGCGTACGGAAACCAACCGGCCGCGGCGGTGTGGAACCTGGCGCGATTCGCCGAGACGCTCCTCCCGCTCCTCGACGAGGACCAGGATCGCGCCGTCGCGCTCGCGGTGGAGTCGCTGGGCACGTTCGACACGCGGTACCGGGCCACGTACGGCACCGGTCTCCGCGCGAAGCTCGGCCTGCCCGAGGGCCTCGAGGACGCCGTGGCGATGCAGCTCTGCGAGGAGCTGCTCACCCTCCTCCACGAGAGCCACGTCGACTGGACCAGCGGCTTCCGTGCCCTCGGTCGGGCCGCGCGGGGCGACGCGGAGCCGTTCCGCGGCCTGTTCGTCGACCTGGTCGCCGTCGACGGCTGGCTCGCTCGCTGGCGTGCGCTCGCCCCCGACGCCGCCCTGATGGACCGCACCAATCCCGTCTACATCCCTCGCAACCACCTGGTGGAGGAAGCGCTCGACGCGGCCACGAGCGGCGACATGACCGCGGTTCACGAGCTCATGGACGTCCTCCAGAACCCCTACGACGAACGGCCCGGCAAGGAGCGCCACGCGGCGCCCGCGCCGGTGGACTTCGGCCGCTACACCACGTACTGCGGCACCTGAGTCCGTTCAGACGCCGTCGTCGGTCAGGGCCGTGGCCGGCAGCCAGTCGGCCCCGAGGAGGGTGGCGAGTTCGGCGAGGCCGGTGGTGTCGCCGCCGGCGGTGTCGGACGCCGCGGCGATCCGCTCCACCATGACTCTGCCGACCTGCTCCTCGACGGTGCCCTCGGCGTACGCGATGTGCCACGGCGAGACCTGGTGGTCCCGGTGGGTCCGGCCAGTCACCTGCCGTCCGGCGATGCCCGAGAAGCGGGCCTGGTGGAAGAGGCCGACGCGCGGCTCGATGCTCGCCTGCCGGCCGTCCGCGAGGGTCTCACCGGCGTGCAGGCTGATCGAGGCGACCGTGGTGAAGACGCAGACCTTCGCCTGCCCGGTCTGGAACCGGAGTCGCTCGGCCTCGGCGTCGAAGCGGTCGCGGCCGTAGATCGTGGCCACGTCGAGGCCGGAGTCACGCAGCCGGTCGGCGATTGGATCGGCGGCGGTCGTGACGAACTCGACCGAGCAGGCCACCTGGCGCTCGGCCTGGACCTGCTGGGCGATCCAGGCGACGGTCGAGTCGACGCGGATCAGCCCGGCCTTCTGCCGGAAGCGCATCAGCGCGGCCCGGCCCTTCGCGACGCTGCGGCCTCGTCGCGCGATGTCCATCTCGCGACAGAACTCTCCCCACTCGGCCTCGTAGGCGGTCCGCTCGGCCGGCGTGAGCGCCACCGGCATGCCGGAGATCGGCACCGGCCCCCACTGCGCCGCGCGGTGCAGCATCGCGGGAGGCCGCTCGTCAGCGAGCCAGCCCCGCACGAGCTTGATGTCCGCCGCCCGTCGCGCGGGATCGGTGGTCCAGGTCGCGCCGTAGCGGCCGTGCTCCACGCCGACGCCGTGGCGCTCGAGGGCGCCGGTGAACGCGGGCCCGGGGTGCGATGCCGACGTCCACTCCTTCATCGGCTCGTCGAGCGCCTGCGCGTAGGCCGGGGCGAGGTAGGGCAGCTCCAGTGGCGTGTGTCCGGGGGTCGCGGTCGTCGCGATGACGAACGGCGCCTCGTCGTGCGGCCGGCCGTGTCCCGAGATCCGCGCCCAGTGCTTCCAGCGCTTCGTCGTGGTGCGCCGCAGGGCGTGGGCCTCGTCCGCGATGATCACGTCCCAGGCGTGGTCCGTGACCTTCTCGAGCCGGTCCCACGTGATCACGACCCACTCCAGTCCCCCGTCGCCCACGGCCGCGATCGTGCGGCACCAGTGGCCGATGGTGATCGCGGCAGGACGGTCGGCGACGACCAGCACTCGCCGCGCCCCGCGGAGGTCGCCGACCGCCGTCGCGCCGAGGACGGCCGAGATCGTCTTGCCCACGCCCGGCTCGTCGGCCAGGAGGAACAGGCGACCGCCGTGGCCGGCGCGCTCGGCGATCGCGTCGGCCGCCTCGAACTGGATCCTCCGGGGCTCGAGGTCGCCCGTCAGCCCGGGGTGGGGCGTCGGGTCCTCGGGGTTCAGGGAGTTCTCGATGAACCGGCCGAGCGTGTAGGGGCCTGGAGCGTAGGGCACGAGGTGCGCGGGCAGATCGCGTCCGACGTGCAGATGGGCCTTGAGCGTCGGGTGCCAGGTGGCGCCGTCGACCTGCGTCCCGTACGGGACGTCGAGCACCCATACCCGCTCGTCCGGCCCGGCGACCGGGAGCGGGCGCGGTTGCTGTCGCGCCCCGCCCCGGCGCGGAGACGCGCTGCGTCGACGAGCACCGGATCGGCGAGGACTGGCCACCCCCGGACGCTACCGGGGTGTCCGCCCCGAACAGAGCCGGCTCGCCCAAGTGCGTGGCGCGGTCAGGCGGAACTCACCCGCTCCGGATGAGTCCCTCACCGCATCCACCGGCGACGGTGAGGGCTGGACGTCGAGAGGAGCGCGATGAGCTGTCCCATCGCGACCAGCGCGCCCAGCACCGCCCGGCGCAGGAATCTCGTGGCAGCGATCTCGTTCGTCCTCGGCGGATCGCTGTTCGCCCTGGGAGCCGCCCTCGCCCAGCTCGATCTCACGACCCTGCCGACGATCAACGTCACCTATCTGGTTGGAGGGTTCTTCTTCAGCACGGGCGGATTCGTCTCGATCCTGCTGGCTCAGCCGCACCAG
The DNA here is from genome assembly GCA_025964895.1 of Aeromicrobium sp. Taxonomy (GTDB): domain Bacteria; phylum Actinomycetota; class Actinomycetes; order Propionibacteriales; family Nocardioidaceae; genus Aeromicrobium. The sequence continues at coordinate 2,903 of JAOPXY010000138.1, read as the reverse complement.
CGGCTGTGGCGCAGCGCGGTCGTCCTGTTCGTCGGCACCCTGCTGTTCGCGGTCAGCCTGGTGGCGGCCTTCGCCGAGGGCCTCACGCCGCGCCAGTCCAACGGCTGGATCTGGCTGCCCGACATCCTCGGCTGCGTGTGCTTCCTCGTGTCGGGGCACCTCGCGATGCTCGCGGTGGGTGACGGCCGGATCAGGCTCCGACCCGGTGAGACGGACTGGTGGGTCGTGGTGGTCAACCAGCTCGGCTCGATCCTCTTCTTCCTCGCGGGCCTGGCCGCGTTCACCCGCCCAGCCACCTCGCACGCGCTCGACGTCGGCCTCGTCAACTGGGGGACGTTCGCGGGGGCCGTGTGCTTCGCGGCGGGCGGGGTCATCCAGGCATTCGACACACCCACTCCGACAAGAACGGTGGTTTGACCAGCTCATGACGACATTCAACGAAGCAGAAGCAGATGCCCTGTTCGGCAACCGGTTCCTGACGGAGCCGGCGCCGGCGACCTCGTTCCCCACGAGTGGGATGACACCGACCGACGCGATGCGCCTGGTGGGGGAGGAGCTGAACCTCGAGGGCGACCCGCAGCGCAACCTGGCGACGTTCGTCACCACCTGGATGGAGCCTGAGGCCCAGCGGATCATCGCGGAGAACCTGCACCGCAACTTCATCGATCACGCGGAGTACCCGATCTCGGCCGAGATCGAGCAGCGCTGCGTCCGAATGCTGGCCGACCTCTTCCACGCCCCCGGCGAGACCACCGGCTGCCGCACGCAGGGGTCGTCGGAGGCCATCATGCTCGGCGCCCTGTCCCTGAAGTGGAAGTGGAAGGAACGCCAGCAGGCCGCGCACCGGTCGACCGACCGGCCCAACCTCGTCTTCGGGGGAGACGTGCACGTCGTGTGGGAGAAGTTCTGTCGCTACTTCGACGTGGAGCCGCGCATCGTGCCGCTCGCGGAGGGCAAGTACACGATCGGGCCCGAGGACGTCGAGCCCCATCTGGACGAGAACACGATCGGCGTGGCAGCCGTCCTCGGCACGACGTTCACCGGGCACATGGACGACATCACCGGGATCAACCGGCTCCTGCTCGACGTCAAGGAACGTCGGGACCTGGACATCCCGATGCACATCGACGGTGCCAGCGGTGCATTCGTCTGGCCCTTCCTCTACCCGGACTCGATGTGGGACTTCCAGCTGGAGCAGGTCCGGTCGATCAACGTGTCGGGGCACAAGTACGGGCTGGTCTACCCGGGGATCGGGTGGCTGGTGTTCCGGGACACGTCCGACCTCGCCGAGGACCTGGTGTTCTACGAGAACTACCTGGGCAAGACCGACGCGACGTTCACGCTCAACTTCTCCACCGGCGCCTCGATGGTGTTCGCGCAGTACTACAACTTCGTGCGCCTCGGGCGGGACGGCTACACCTACGTGATGAAGCAGATGCAGCAGAACGCTCGCGCGCTCGCGGCGAACCTGCGCGCGACCGGCCGGTTCGAGGTGATCGGGGAGGGCCTCGAGCAGCTCCCGCTCGTGGCCTTCCGGCTGGCGAGTGGCCACGCGTCCTACGACGAGTCCGACATCGCGTGGCAGCTGTCGGCCGAACGCGGGTGGATGGTGCCGGCGTACACCCTCCCGCCCAATGCGCAGGAGGTGAAGATCATGCGGGCGCTGGTCAAGGAGACCATGAGCCGCGAGCAGGTCGAGCGGCTCACCAGCGACATCGCCGCCGCGTGCACCACCCTCGACCAGAAGGGTGGGACGACCGAGGCCGAGCGGGCGCAGGTCAAGATCGGCACCGGCTACTGACAGCGTCTCACCCTCGTCGGGTGATCCCGGTGCGGAGGGACGGCCCCTACGTTCGGAGCGGCTGGTCTGACCGGCCTGGACGACCACCGACCACAGGAGGCAGGCATGGCAGACCGGCCGAACATCGTGATCATCTGGGGCGACGACATCGGGATCAGCAACCTCAGCTGCTACAGCCAGGGACTGATGGGCTACCGGACGCCCAACATCGATCGCCTGGCCGAGGAGGGGGTCCGGTTCACCGACTACTACGGCGAGCAGAGCTGCACGGCGGGCCGGGCGGCGTTCATCACCGGCCAGAACCCCTACCGCACCGGCCTGACCAAGGTCGGGATGCCCGGTGCCGACATCGGCCTGCGGGCCGAGGACCCGACGATCGCCACGGCGCTGAAGTCGCTGGGCTACGCGACCGGGCAGTTCGGCAAGAACCACTTCGGCGACCGGGACGAGTTCCTGCCGACGGCGCACGGCTTCGACGAGTTCTTCGGCAACCTCTACCACCTCAATGCCGAGGAGGAACCGGAGCTGGACGACTATCCGACCGAGGAGGACTTCCCCGACTTCCGCAAGAGGTTCGGTCCCCGGGGGGTGATCCACTCCTGGGCCAATCCCGACGGCAACCAGCGCATCGAGGACACCGGCCCGCTGACGAAGGAGCGGATGAAGACGATCGACGACGAGGTGACCCCCGAGGCACTGCGCTTCATCGCCGAGGCCAAGGAGAGCGACACGCCGTTCTTCGTCTGGCTCAACACCACCCACATGCATTTCCGCACCCACGTCAAGGACGGCAGCCGCGGCCGGGCCGGCCGGTGGCAGTCGGAATATCACGACACGATGTGCGACCACGACGAGCTGGTGGGATCGGTGCTGGACCACCTCGACGAGCTCGGCCTCACCGACAGCACGATCGTGATGTACTCCACCGACAACGGGCCGCACATGAACAGCTGGCCCGACGCCGGCATGACCCCGTTCCGCAACGAGAAGAACTCCAACTGGGAGGGCGCCTACCGCGTGCCGGCCCTGGTCCGCTGGCCCGGCCGGATACCGGCGGGGCAGGTGCTCAACGGGATCGTCAGCCACAATGACTGGTTCATCA
>JAOPXY010000118.1 GCA_025964895.1 Aeromicrobium sp. | reverse complement strand
GTAGTCCTGCAGCGCCATGACGCGGTCGTAGTCGTTGCGCGCATCCGACGTGACCTCGCGGGCCGTGTCGGCGATGACCGCCGGCATGTCGTCCGGCAGCTCGAGGTACCGGTCCAGCGCAGGGCTCGACTCGGTGCTCAGGCCACGCATCTGCTCGGCCGTGGGCAGCACGTCGAGGCTCGGGATCGTGTACGTCTCGCCCCGGTTGTCGTCCTTGGTCGACGTCAGCGTCAGCCCCGTCTGGCGGTACCTCGAGCCGGCGTCGAGACCGATGACTCCGCCCGATGGTGGATACGGCACGGGCAGCATGGGGCTGCGCAGATTCTTGATCGTGATGGTCGTGTTGCCCCGCTCGACGTCGATCCCGAGGCTGCTGTCGATCGCACGGATGCCCTCGGGGACGAGCGTCGCGGACAGGCGGGTCGGTTCCCACCGCCGGCCCGTGAAGTCCTGCAGGGTCGCGACCTTCAGGTACTGCGCCTCGCCCAACGACGTCCGGTAGGTGAGCGCTGTCAGATTGCTGTTGCGGCGCAGGTTCTGGCCCAGCTCGAGCATCGGGTTGATCCCGCGCCCGAACACCGTCGACGGCGGCTTGCCCCAGCTCGTCGCGACTGCGCTAACGTCCGGCGACACGACCGGGAAGGCCACGGCGGCCGCCAGCGCCGCGCCGCCCAGCGCCATGGCGGGGCCGTAACCGCGGCGGACGACACCCGGGGTCGCGGTGCGCGTGCGCAGCAGGACGAGCCACAGGGCGGCGACCCCGAGGAACAGCCACACCGACGGCGTCTCGCCCGAGATCAGCGGGGGCGTCGCGAACACCGCGAGCAGCAGTGCCCCGGTCAGCGCGGCCGCCTGGCGCACCTGGAGCATCGCATCGGCCAGGATCACGATGAGGCCGAACGAGCCCGCGACGAGCAGGATAATGGGCTTCGCCGCCCCGACGGGTGCCTGCTCCTCGAGGATGATCTCGCGGGCGACCGCGACGAGGTCGCCCAGGCGGACGAAGGTGTCCTTCGTCGGGAGGATCGCGACGAGGGTCTCGGGCACGAAGATCCACGTCACCGCGATGAACTCGACGAGGATCGCGACGGGTGCGACGAAGCGGAAGCCGAGACCGCGCAGAAGGGCACACGTCAGGCCCGTCATGACCGCCACGAGCATCGTCGTGACCCACCAGTCGCCGCCCTCGACGATCGTCCCGAAGCCCGACAGCAGCAGGACCAGCGCGAGCGCCAGCACGCCGTGGTCGAACCACGTCTCGCGTGAGCTGCGCAGCGGCCGGCGGCGCTCGGTGTCAGCTCGCAGCACGGGCGCTCACTCCCGCCAGGTGGGTCCAGGCCTCGGCCAGGTCGTCGCCGGGTGTGTACGACACGACCTTCCAGCGGGCCGCGTCGAGCAGGTCCAGGGCGTCGGACGTCGTGCCGCGGGCCACGAACGCGTGGATCGTGCGGGACGTCGCCAGCGCCGCGACCCACTGCTGGGCCCGGGACACGCTGAGGCGGCCCAGCACGACGAACGCCGCGCGGTCGGGCTCGAACCGTCCGTGATGGTCGACCGGCTCGGGCTCGACGACCGCGAGATCGACCATCGCGTCCTCGATCGTGTCCTGCCCGTCGGCGATGACCCGGTCGACCGACCGACCGCTCGACAGCACGGTCACGACGTAGCCCGCGCGCGCCAGGTGCGCCGCGATCGACGCGGTCGCGATGACCGACCACTCGAAGCCCGACGAGTACTCCCACGCGTCCTTGCGGTCGCGCGCGGTGCCCTGGCTGGACGGCTCGGCGTCGAGGATCACCGAGGCACGCGGCGTGATCTGCTGCTCCTCCTGGCGCACCATCAGCTGGGCCCGGTGCGCCGTGGCCTTCCAGTGGATGCGCTTCAGCGCGTCGCCGGGCAGGTACGCGCGGGCGATGATGTCGTCGTCGCCGATGCCGACGTTCTGCGGAGCCGGCACCGTGGCGCCGTCGTCGCTGCCGCCTCGCGCCGCGATGGGCGCGAGCTCGACGCGTCGCGGCAGCACCGTCAACGGCACCGTGGTCCCGAAGGAGTGCCGCCGGTAGACGAGCCCGAACGGATCCTGGACGTCGACCCGGAGCGGGCCGATCTGATGACGTCCGCGCTGCAGGCCCTGCAGCGTGTACGTGAACGTGACCCGGGACGCCGTGCTGTGGCTGCCGCTGAGCGCGGGCAGCGTGCCCATCGAGTCGCCGGAGATCCCGTGCGGCAGGTGGTCCTCCCACCGCGCCTCGAGGCAGGGCAGAACCGACAGGTTCGTGACGTGCACCGTCGCGCGCGACTGCGCGCCCGGCGCGACGACCTGCGGTGTGAACGACCGCTCGATGCGCACGCGTGAGTGCCCGACGAAGACGAAGGCCGCCGATCCGATCACGAGGCCCAGCAGCAGACCCGTGACGTACAGCATCGCCGGGAGGGACAGCAGGGGCGCGGCCGCGAAGCTCAGCAGGCCGACCACCACGAACCCGATGCCGCGCCGGGTCACGACGAGCGAGCTGGCCGCCTGGCGCAGCCGGCCGCGGGGCTCCGTCGAGGCCATGTCAGCCCGGCTGGACGGCGCCGGCGGGGACGGGGGTCTCGGCGACGATGCGGGCCACCACGTCCTCGACCGACGCGACTCCGCGCATGGGGATCAGCCGGTGCGGAAGCACGACGGGCACGAGCGCGTCGACGTCGTCCGGCAGCACGAAGTCGCGTCCCTGCACGGCCGCGCGCGCCTTCGCCGCCCGGATCAGCTGGAGGGTCGCTCGGGGGCTGGCGCCGAGCCGCAGCTCGGCGTCGACGCGGGTCGCCTGCGCGATGTCGACGACGTACTGCTCGACCGACGCCGACACGTGGATCGCGCGGGCGGCGGCGATCATCGCCGTGATGTCCTCGACGGACGCGACCGGGGCCAGCGTGTCGAAGGGGTTGTCGGCGTCGCGCCCGCGGACCATCGCGAGCTCGGCGGAGGCGTCGGGGTATCCCATCGAGATGCGGGCCATGAAGCGGTCGCGCTGCGCCTCGGGTAGGGCGTACGTGCCCTCCATCTCGAACGGGTTCTGCGTAGCGACGACCGAGAACGGGCTCGCGAGCACATACGTCGTGCCGTCGACCGTGACCTGCCGCTCCTCCATGGCCTCGAGCAGCGCCGACTGGGTCTTGGGCGACGCGCGGTTGATCTCGTCGCCGATCACGATGTTCGCGAACACCGCGCCCGGCTTGAACTCGAACTCGCGCTCGGCCTGGTCGTAGACCGAGACGCCCGTGATGTCGGACGGCAGCAGGTCGGGCGTGAACTGGATGCGGCGGACCGAGCAGCTGACCGAACGTCCGAGGGCCTTGGCCAGGACGGTCTTGCCGACCCCGGGCACGTCCTCGATCAGCAGGTGTCCCTCGGCGAGGAAGACGACCAGCGCGGCTTCCGCGGCCTCCGGCTTGCCGTCGAGGACCTTCTCGATGTTGCCGAGAATGGCCCGCGCGACTCTCTCGAACTCCATACGCGATGTTAGGCACATCGCGGCAAACGCGCACCGCCGTTCGGACAACGGGCGAAATCCGGCCGGCTCCCGGGCGCGCCAACGACCGCCGTCCGGGCTACGGGAGGTAGGCCGCGGCGAGGCCGAACGTGGCCGTCCCGCCCTCGGGAAGGCGGGCGACCACCTCGACCGAGTCGACGTCGAGCATCGAGCCGTAGGGCCCGGGGACGAAGCCGACTGACGCCTCACCGGGCCGGAACCACACGCGTCGCTTTCCCTTCGCCTGGTGCCGGGTGCCGGGCTTCCAGGACCAGGAGGCCACCTGGTCGTCGCCTGTGCGGGCGATGACGTCGAACCCGCGGACGTCGTCGCACGCCGTGAACACGAGGGCCAGGCGCAGGGACTCCAGTCCGCGCACCGGGAAGCGCACTCCGCCGATCGACGTGACCGAGCACGTCACGTGGCGTCCGTCGGGCGCGCCGAGCTCGGACGTCCCCTTCCCCGCCGTCGCCAGGGCCGAGATCTCGTCGTGCCCGACGTCGACGAACCGTCGTTCCCGCACGAGCGGCACGGAGGCACGCACCGCGGGACGCCGGCTCGCGTCACGCACGCGCTGCGATCCGCTGGGGTCGCGGGACGCCACGACGAGGCTCCAGGTGTTGGCCAGCGGCTCGACGTGGTGCGCGTACAGCCCGGCCCCGTCGAGCATCTGCTTGAGCCGTGCCACGTCGAACACCGAGGCGTGGCCCCACACCTGCTCGAGCCGGCCGTGCAGCGGGACGGAGAAGAGCAGGTCGGCGCCGGCCGGCAGTGCATCGGCCAGGACGCGCAGGGCCAGCTCCGCGTCGTCGACATGCTCGAGCACCTCGCAGCAGATGACGAGGTCGGCGCCGGTCGCCTCGACCTCCGCCTGAGTCAGGTCGAACAGGTCGCCCTGGCGCAGCACGATGTCGGCGCCGGCCAGGCCGTTGGCCTCCAGCAGCAGGTGGGCGTCCTTGACCCACGTGTCGACGATGTCGATGCCGTGGTACCCGGTGACCCCGCGCTCACGGATCAGCTGCGCGGCGAGGTAGCCGCGGCCGAAGCCGACGTCGAAGACCCGGTCGCCCTCCTGCGCGAAGTCCATCGTGCGCCGGTAGCGCAGGCGGTTGGTGGGGCTCTGCTCGACGTCGGCCATGATCCGACCGTCGGGGCTCTCGAGGTGCTTGATCGTGGCGTCGGCATAGGCGTCCCACGCGTCGATCTCGTGGCCGAACACGCGCTGCGCGGCCTTGCTGCTGAGCCGTTCGTAGGCGTCGATCAGCAGCCATCCCGCGCGCACCGCGGCCGCCTCCCCGGGATCGGACGTCTCCCGATCGAGCGCGGACTCGCCGGACGTGACGGGGTGGATGACGCGGATCCACCGGCCCGCCATCGCATTCGCCGCCCGGCGCCCGCGCGCCGCCGGGGTGGTTCCGGCGGTCGCCGGCCTCTTCGAGGCGCCATCGACTCGACGACCGATCGACCGGCGGATCCGTGCGGCCCATGCCGGGCGGAGTGACAGCATGACTGAACCCTAGGGGAGACAGGGGTTCATTATCACGACCGGGCAGGTCCGGCCCGCCGTGACTAGCATCGGGTCGTGCTCTTGATCGTCCACCACTCCCCCACGCCGAACCTGCGCAGCATCCTCGACGCCGTCGTGCGCGGCGCCAACCACGAGGATCTCGGCGGCGTCGAGGTCCGCGTCCGAGAGGCGCTGTCGGCGACGATCGACGACGTGCTCGAGGCGGACGGGTACGTCATCGGCACCAGCGCGAACATCGGGTACATCTCCGGTGCCGTCAAGCACTTCTTCGACGTCACATTCGACGCGGCGAGCCAGGCGACGCAGAGGCGACCGTTCTCGTACTGGGTGCACGGGCGCAGCGACACGAGCGGCGCGGAACGGGCCATGGAGTCGATCACGACGGGGCTCGGCTGGACCAAGGTCGCCGAGCCGCTGTGCTTCCTCGGCACCCCGGACGAGCAGCACCTGGCGCGCGCCCACGACCTCGGCGCGACCGTCGCGGCGACCTCGATGGGGTGAGGCTGGGAACAGGAACCCCCTTGGTCGTCGTGTGGCCGCACGGCACGACGATCAAGACGCCGGACCCGTTGCGCATCACGGTCGACGGCACCGTCCACGAGCTGGGTGACTCGGTGACGCTCGGCGGGCACACCGCTCACTTCGACCAGCTGGGCTCCTTCGAGGACAAGGTGCCCGCCGACTGCCGCGCCTCGACCGTGTTCGTCGCGGACTGACACGTCACAGCGCCCACCACTCGCCCTGGCCGGCATCGCGCGGGACAATGGGGTCATGCCCTCCCCGGACTTCCTCCCCACCCTCTCGGCCGGCTCCCACGACGCGGAGCACGGCGAGGCCTGCGTCATGGAGTACGTGTCGCTGCTCGCAGGCGAGGAGTGGAGCGACCGCCCCGACTGCACGCACCCCGTGCTGGCGCACGAGGCCCGCACGACCAACGACCTGCTGCGCGACAGCGACCGCTCACGGCTCGTGCCGCTGATCGGGCGGCTGTTCGGGACGACGGACGACTCCCCCGAGCTCCGGGCCCGGCTGCGCATCACCCAGGCGCGCCAGGTCGTGGGCCTGCTCGACCGGGCGTCGCGCGCGCGGGTGCTGGCCGCGGTCGAGCGGGCCGAGTCGTGGATCGACCGCGACGGCACCGACGACGACGTCCGCGAGGCGTTCGCCGCAGCGGTGGCCTTCCCGGTCGCGTCGGGCGATCTCGACCCCGAGCACGCGCAGTTCCATGCCGACATGTCGCGAATGTTCCCGTTCGCCCTGTCGCCGGAGCTCGAGGCCGCCGAGGCGTACGCGCTCACCGCTCTCGTGACGGCACACCGGGTCGCCGCCGGCGAGTGCCGCGCCGACTGCGCCAACGGACCCGCGCGCGCCCGGCGCATGGTCAAGGACCTCGGCGGACTGATCGACACCTATGACGAGGTCACGGGTCGCGTCGCGCGCGACGTGACGCCCGACGAGGTGCGCGAGCTCGCCGACAGCATCAGCTGACGCTCCGGCGCGGACGTGGGCGTCACCGCTTGGCGTGCGACCACGCCAGCAGGCGGTCGACCGGCCACGTCGTGACGATGCGGTCGGCGGGCACGCCCGCGGCGTCGGCCCGCTCGGCGCCGTGGTCCAGGAAGTCGAGCTGACCCGGTGCGTGAGCGTCGGTGTCGATCGCGAACAGGCAGCCGGCGTCGAGGGCCAGGGCGATGAGCTCGTCGGGCGGGTCCTGCCGCTCGGGTCGTGAGTTGATCTCGACCGCGACGTCGAACTCGGCGCACGCGGCGAACACCGCCTTCGCGTCGAACTGCGACTCCGGTCGCGTGCCGCGTCCGCCCTGGACGAGGCGCCCCGTGCAGTGACCCAGCACGTTGGTGTGCGGATCGGCCACCGCGGTGATCATGCGGCGCGTCATGGCGCGCCGCTCCATCTTCAGCTTGGAGTGGACGCTCGCCACCACGACGTCGAGGCGCCCGAGCATCTCATCGGTCTGGTCGAGGCTGCCGTCGTCGTGGATGTCGACCTCGATGCCACTGAGCAGCCGGAAGTCGTCGTATCGGGAGTCGACCTCGGCCACGACGTCGAGCTGATCGGCGAGGCGCTCCGCGGTCAGCCCGTTGGCGACGGTGAGCCGTGGCGAGTGGTCCGTCAGCACCTGGTACTCGCGGCCCCGCCAGCGGGCGACGCGCGCCATCTCCTCGATGGGCGAGCCGCCGTCCGACCAGTCCGAGTGGCTGTGCAGGTCACCGAGCAGCCGCGAACGCAGCTCGCGTCCGCCCTCGGCCAGCGGTGCCCGGCCCTGCTCGCGCAGCTCGGCGAGGTAGTCGGGCACCTGTCCGTCGACCGCCTGGCGGACGACCCCGAACGTGCGGTCACCGATGCCCTTGACCCGCTTGAGCCGGCCATCCCGCGCCTGCTCGGCGACGTCGTCGGGTGTCAGGTGGCCGATCGCGGCTGCCGCCTTGCGGAACGCCTCGACCCGGTAGGTCTTGGCCTGGACCCGCTCCAGCCAGAACGCGATCTCCGTGAGGGCGTCGACGGCGGTCAGGGTCTCCACGTCTCGAGCCTAGTACCGTGCGGTCATGACGACCTGTCGGCGCGTGATCGTGCGAGGAACCGTGCAAGGCGTCTTCTTCCGGGCGTCGTGCCAACGGGAGGCGCTCCGGCTGGGGGTGTCAGGCTGGGTCGCCAACCGTCCCGACGGATCGGTCGAGACGGTGCTCGAGGGGCCATCGGCCGCTGTCCGCACCCTCGTCGCGTGGTGCCGGATCGGGCCTCCCGGGGCGGACGTCACGGACGTCGAGATCACCGACGCGGACCCGGTGGGTGTGAACGGTTTCGAGGTTCGCTGACGGGGCTGTCGGGGGCTGGTCCTAGGGTGGCGAGGTGTACGCCGGGCCTAGTTTTGGGCTGCCATTGCAGCGTTTTTCATGACCTTGGTCCCTTTCGGACACCAAGCGCATCGAATACAATCGAACATACGTTCTAGTTCATCGTCTCCGGGGTTCGCGCATGATCATCGAGCAGCTGTCGTCCGTGACAGAGGAGCTTGCTGCGCTGGAGCCGTGGCGGTTGACCGCCGACGAGGTCCGTG
>JAOPXY010000114.1 GCA_025964895.1 Aeromicrobium sp. | reverse complement strand
CACGGACGATGCGCAGGCCCTGACCTCCGCGGGCACGGCTTTCGTCACCGAGGTTCTCGGCGCCGGCATCGCGACCGTGCTCGAGCCGGTGCTCGTGACGGGCTACCGCAGGACAACGCTCTACCTGCCGGGCTCGAACAGCCGGGTCACGATCGACGTCGACCTGGGCTGGACCTCGCTCACGGGCCGCGGCGATCTCGACCGCCCGACGATCGCGATCCTGGAGACCAAGACCGGCTCGACCCCGTCCGAGGTCGACCGGCTGATGTGGTCGCGCGGCCACCGTCCGGCTCGCATCTCCAAGTACGGGGTCGGCATGGCTGCACTCGACCCCGACCTCCCCCGACTCAAGTGGAACCGCTCACTACACCGCCACCTCGGCGTCCCCGCCGTCCAGACAGGAGAAGCATCATGAAGAACACCACCATCCGCCAGAAGCTCGGTGCCGCAGCGGCCGCCGTCCTGCTGGCCGCCACGGCCGCGTGCGGTGGCAGCGACACCGCCGGCTCGACCGGCAGCACCTCGTCCACCGGCACCAGTGCGGTCGCCACGTCGTTCACGACGCCCGCCGAGACGCACGCCGACTCCAACGACGGCGACTACACCGCCGAGGGCGCCACCACGATCACCCTCAGCGACGGTGACACGACGGTGACAGGCGACGGTGCCTCGGTGACGGGCGACGTCGTGACCATCACGACCGCCGGCACCTACATCGTCTCGGGCACGCTCACCGACGGCCAGATCGTCGTGAACAGCACGGGCGACGGCAAGGTCAAGATCGTCCTCGACGGTGTCGACATCACGTCGGCGTCGACCTCCCCGATGGTCGTCACCGAGGCGGACGAAGCCGTCGTGATCCTGGCTGATGGCAGCAGCAACACTGTGGCGGACGCTGCGGCATCCGCGTCCGACGACGATGACGAGGACGCCCCGACCGCGACGCTGTTCTCGATGGCCGACCTCACGATCGCCGGAACCGGCACCTTGAAGGTCGCCGGCAACAGCAACGACGGGATCTCCAGCAAGGATGGTCTGGCGATCCTGTCGGGCACCATCGACGTCACCGCCACGGACGACGGCATCCGCGGCAAGGACTACCTCGTCGTCGAGGACGGCACGATCGACGTGACCTCCGGGGGCGACGGTCTGAAGTCGGACAACGAGACCGACGGGGAGACCGGAATGGTCCAGATCGACGGTGGCACGGTCACCCTCGCTGCGGGCGACGACGGCATCGACGCGTTCGGCGCGGTCAACGTCGCCGACGGCACCCTGACGGTCACGAAGTCCCAGGAGGGTCTCGAGGCTGCCCTGATCACGATCGCCGGAGGGGCCGTCGACGTCACAGCCGAGGACGATGGCCTCAACGCCACGAACGGCGAGACCGCAGGTGGTGGCGAGGAAGCCCAGGACGGTGTCCTCCTCACGATCAGCGGAGGCACGGTCCACGTCACGGTCGTCACCGGTGACGGGATCGACTCCAACGGCACGGCCACCATCACCGGCGGCACGACCGTCGTCGAGGCGGTATCGGCCGGAGGTGGAGGTACCGGAGCGATCGACGTGAACGGGTCCTTCCCGATCACGGGCGGGCAGCTCGTGGCGCTCGGTGGCCTGTCGTCCGCCCCAGCAACGGATTCCACCACCGGCTGGGTCGCCGCCACCTTGACGACGCCCGCCGAGGCCGGTCAGGTGGTGGCGGTCGTCGCCAGCGACGACACCGTGGTCGCTCGTTATGTCGTCCCGGTGTCCACGTCCTCGATCCTCGTCGCGGTTGACGGCATGACCGCGGGCGAGAGCTACGACCTGTTCGTCGGCGATGCCGATGGCACGACGGGTCTGACGACCGGTGGCACGACGTCCGGCATGACCGCCGCCGGCTCGGCGACCGCGGGTGAGTTCACGGGCGGCATGGGCGGCGGCCGCGGCGGCGGACCAGGCGCAGGCGGTGGCCAGCGGATGGGCGGCCCCGGCGACGACGCCACAGCCGATTCCTGACACCGCGCCGCGACGCAAACCCACGATGCCCGGAGCTCCTCGAGCTCCGGGCATCGCGCATGCCCGCCGGTTCCCGACCCCACCCACATCCGGTGTCGATGCAGGCCACAGCGAGTCCACAGACCGCGTCTCCACAGTGGTTCCATGGCACCTGACACCACCGAACCTCGCCGTCGGATCTCACGACGGTCCTTCCTCCTGGGTGGACTCGCCACCGTGGCGACCGCCGCGACGGCAAGCACCTGGGCTCTGAACGAGTACGTCGTCGATCACGTCCAGATCGACGACGTGACGTCTTTCGAGAGCGAGGCCGGCAGCTCCGGCACCACGTTGAACACCTCGAACGCCACATCGACCAGTGACTCCTGGAGCGCCGACGGAACGACCATCAAGGTGTCGAAGATCCAGTCCGGCAGTGGTGACGACACCATCACCTACTTCGTCGCCGACCTGACCTTGACCGACGCCACCGTGCTCCGGTCGGCCTTCGCCAACAACGAGTTCGGCGAGAACATCATCGAGAACACGTCGTCCATCGCGGCTGACAACGACGCAGTGTTCGCGGTCAACGGCGACTACTACGGCTTCCGAGACGCCGGCATCGTCATCCGCAACGGCGTGATCTTTCGCAGCGAGGGTGCTCGCGGGGGCCTGGCGTTCTTCACGGACGGACACGCGGAGCTCTACGACGAGACCGCGACGACGGCGAAGAAGCTGCTCGCCGGTGGCGTCTGGAACACGCTCTCGTTCGGACCTGCGCTCATCAAGGACGGCGCGGTCCTCTCCGGGATCGACGAGATCGAGATCGACACCAACTTCGGCAATCACTCGATCCAGGGCCAGCAGCCGCGCACCGCGCTCGGGATCGTCGACACGAACCACGTCGTGGCGGTCGTCGTCGACGGCCGCGACAACGGCTACAGCCGAGGAGTGACGCTGCCAGAGCTCGCCGTCATCATGCAGGGTCTGGGCGCGAAGACCGCCTACAACCTCGACGGCGGCGGCTCTTCGACGATGTACTTCCAGGGCGAGGTGATCAACCGCCCGAGCAACGGTGGCGAGCGCGGCACCTCCGACATCTTGTACATCGGCCGATGAGCCAGGTGCACGTCGTCATCCCCGCCTATCAGCCTGCTGACCTGTTGACGCGCTTGGTCGAGGGCCTGGTGCAGGCCCGCCCATCGCTCGACATCCTGCTGGTCGACGACGGGAGCGATCCCGCCACGCGCGGTGTGTTCACTGCCTGCGCCGCATACGGGGCCCGCATTCTCCGGCTGCCGGTCAACCGGGGCAAGGGCGCCGCGCTCCGAGCGGGCTTCCGGCTCCTGCTCGAGACACGCGCCAACGGCCCGGTCGTGACGGCCGATGCGGACGGTCAGCACGCCGTCCAGGACATCCTGCGAGTCGTCGACGCCGTCGACGACTCACCTGGCGCCGAGGCGCACCTCGTCATCGGTGAGCGTCTGCTCGACGACGGGGTGCCCTGGCGCAGCCGTCTCGGCAACTCCGTCACCCGCACCATGTTCCGTGCCGTCACCGGGCGCCGGCTCCGTGACACCCAGACCGGACTTCGGGCGTTCCCATCGAGCCTCCTCCCGTGGCTGCTCGAGGTGCGCGGCGACCGGTACGAGTACGAGCTGCAGATGCTGCTGCGCGCGGCCAGGGAGGGGGTCGACATCCGCAGCGAGGGCATCCGCACGATCTACCTGGACGACAACAGCTCGTCGCACTTTCGTCCCGTCGCCGATTCCGTGCGCATCTACCTGCCGTTGCTGACGTTCTTCGCATCGTCGCTTGTGGGATTCGTGATCGACACCGTCGCCCTCCTCGCGTTCCACGCCCTGCTTGACTCCCTGCTGATCGCGGTCGTCATGGCCCGCTTGCTGAGCGGGGCGATCAACTTCGCCCTGAATCAGCGGTTCGTGTTCCCCGGCCCGCGCCGTGCCCACCACCGGGGGCGCGCGACCACGCGATACGTCCTCCTCGCGGGGGGCCTCGTGGTCGCGAACTACCTGATCCTGTCAGCGCTCCTCGTCGGTGGCTTGGGCCTGCTGTCGTCGAAGCTCGTCACGGACATCGTTCTCGTCTCGATCAGCTACGTGGTGCAGGCGCGCTACGTGTTCGTCAGTACGTCGCACCCGTTGAACAAGGTGTCGACGACTGGGTGAACGCGGTTACGTGCAGCTGGCGCCAGCTCCAGGTCGATCTCAGGAAGCCAGAAGAAGCCGCGATCGGGTCTCGTCACGAGGTGGTCGCGGGCGACTGCAGCGTGGCGCCGGCGGGCGATCGGGCGAGCCGGTGGGCCTCGGCGGCCACGTAGAGCATCGCGATCCCGCGGGGGGTCTGCGGGTCCCAACCGGTCAGCTCGAAGATGCGCTGCAGACGCCGCGTCACGGAGTTGCGGTGCAGGTACATGAGCCTCGCGCACTCGGCGGCCGAGCCGCCGGCGCGGATCCAGGCGTCGAGCGTCTCCATGAGCATGGCGCTGTCGCCGTGCGGTGCGTCGAGCAGGGGCCCGAGCACCGCTCGGCGGATGTGCTCGGCGCTCTGGGGGGCGAGGACGAGCATGGCCTGGAGCGGGACGTCCGTGTAGGGGGTGACGCCCGGCCCAGCTCCGGACCCGGCCGCCATGGCGATCCGCGCCTGGCGCAGGGCCTCCGGTGCCGCGCTGATGTCCTCGAAGGGTTCGCTCATGCCGATCGGCACGCCGGTCGCCGACCCCAGGTGCTCGGCCGCTCGACCGATGCGCGACACGTTGGCCACGTTGATCAGTCCCACCTGGATCGAGGAGTCCGACAGCCATGCCGACTGCATGTTGAGTCTGGTCAGGATGCGTTCGGCGTCAGGGATGCTGTCGACGTCGGCTGCCATGCTGGGTGCCGCGACGAGGATGAAGGTGCCGTTCATCGGCATCGACAGTGCGCTCGCGGCGTCCCAGACCTCGACGTCCGCGGCGAGCTTCCCCTCGAGCAGGCGGCGGAGCAGGCCGGCACGGGTGGCCGCACTCCGGCGTCGTAGCGACTCGATCTCGTCGCTGTAGCCGTGCGTCACGTACTGCGACGCCAGGTCGATGGTCGACCAGACTGTGGTGCTGCCCTCGGTGATGATGCGTTCGCCGAGAGGAAGCGTGGACGCGACCCGCGCGAAGCACTCCCAGTGGTGAAGGCCGCCGATCCGGTAGGCATGGAGGACCGCGTGCAGCGGGATGCTCGACGCTGCTCGCCGGCGACCGTTCTGCTCGAACCACGTCGACTCGATCGGGTGGCCGGCGATCGTGGCGAACACGCCTGTCGCGGTCTGCTTGACCGTCGTGGTGAGCTCGTCGAGCGTGATGTTCTGCCCCGGCTGGTACGCCGGCTCCAGCTCCAGGATCTTGTCGATGAGGGCCGCAGCGATCGCGTCGATGTCGTCGATGAGCATCTCCCCGACGCGGTGGATGCCGGCGAGGATGTCGTCGTCGGAGGCCTTGAGCCCCTGTGTGTCTACCGTCACATGAGGGACTATACATTCGCACTGTCGATGGTGCAGATGCACAGCGAGCGGGGTTCGATCCGCGTGCTTCGCCCATTGATGTGGCACCCGTCACGCACCAGGCTGTGGTCGGGGGCGATGGGACTCGATGACAGGTAGCGAGACCCGGGTCGATGGGTGGCCACGACGGCATGCCCGCACTACAGAAACGGAACAGACATGCGTAGTACAAGAGTTCGGGCCGGCGCGGTCGCCATCGCGAGCATCGCTGCCCTCCTCGCCGGTTGTGGCGGCTCCAGCGGCGGCTCCGACGACCAGAGCTCGACGAACTCGGCCCAGGGTGGCATGAAGGGAAAGCGGATCGTTCTCCTCGCCGGGTCCAACACCAACCCGTGGGCCGGCCACTTCAACAAGGTGTTCACCGCGGCGGTGGAAGAGGCCGGCGGCACGGTCGATGCGCAGCTGACCCTCGACTCGGCCGAGCAGGTCCAGCTCCTGAACCAGGCGATCTCGACCCGTCCTGACCTGATCGCCACGGAGCTTCTCGACACCTCCGCCATGGTCGCCTCGCTCAAGAAGGCGGCCAAGGCCGGCGTCCCCGTCGTGGTGTTCGACGGCCCTCCGGACCCGGCCGTGCTCGACGACGTGATGACGGTGTCGTCCAACGACACGCAGCTCGGCGAGATCGCCGCGCAGAATCTCGTCGAGGGGATGAAGTCCGCCGGCATCACGTCCGGAGGCTACGTCGTGCTGTCGGGAAGTCTCTCGATGATCCTGACGAACAACCGGCTCGACGGCTTCCATGCGTACATGAAGGACCACCCGGAGTACAAGGAGCTGGAGATCGCCGACACGGGCTGGGATCCTGAGAAGGCCAACCAGCAGGCGACCCAGCTGTTCGCGAAGTACGGCGACAAGCTCAACGCCGTGTACGGCATGGCCGACTACCTGGCCCTGCCGAGCATCCAGGCCGCCGAGCAGGCCGGACGCACTCCCAACAAGGATGTCGTGGTCGTGGGCGGCAACTGCTTCAAGGCCGGCATCGATGCGATCAAGGCGGGCACGTACTACGCGACGGGCACGCAGGACCCGGGCACGCTGGCGGACCGCACGGCGCAGTACGTCTCGGAGTTCTTCTCCGACGAGAAGCCGCCGCAGCACACGACGGTCGACTGGGACCGGGTGACGCAGGACACCGTGGACCAGTTCGCAGAGCAGTGCTCGCACGCGTGACCGATCAGTCCACGCAGGTCCAGGCGGGTCGGGTAGACGTCCCGGCCCGCCTGGAGCTCCGCTCCGTCAGGCGGAGCTTCGGGGCGATCCAGGCGGTGTCCGACGCGACGTTGTCGATCCGGGCCGGCGAGATCCACGCCCTGTGCGGCCACAACGGCGCCGGCAAGAGCACCGTGGTGAAGATGATCTGCGGGCTGCTCGAGCCGGGCGGCGGCGAGATCCTCCTGGACGGAGAACCCGTCTCGCTGCACTCGACGCACGACGCGCAGAGACTCGGTATCGCTCTCGTCGACCAGGAGCTGAGCGTCATCCCCCATCTCACCGTCGCGGAGAACCTGATGCTGGGGTCGGTCGGCGAGCCGACCTTCCTGCGACGGTCGACCATCCGTCGGCGGGCCGGAGAGCTCCTCGCGCGCGTCGGACTGACCTGCTCGCCCGACACCCTCCTGGAGCACCTGTCCATCGGGGAGCGTCAGCTCGTCGAGATCGCCCGTGCCCTCAGCCGGGGCGCACGGGTGCTGCTGCTCGACGAGCCGACGGCGACCCTGTCCAGCGCGGAGATCGAGCTGGTCTTCGACGCCGTCCGGGCGACCGCTGCGGAGGGCTGCGCCGTCATCTTCGTCTCGCACCGTCTGGGCGAGGTCATCGAGCTGTGCGACCGCGTCACGGTGATGCGCGACGGCAGGACGGTCGCGGAGTCCTCCACGTCGGGGATGCACCCGAACGAGATCGTCCACCAGATGCTCGGTGCGCTGCCGGAGAAGGTCGCGAAGGCGCCGCTCGGTGCTGCGCCCGTGATGCTTCGTCTGCGCGAGCTCGCGGTTCCCGGCGTGTTCCAGGACGTCAGCCTCGACATCAGTGCGGGACGCATCTACGCACTGGCCGGTCAGGTGGGCTCAGGCGCGTCCGAGGTCCTGAGGTCCGTCGCAGGTCTGTACCCGAGCTCCACCGGCGCGATCGACCTCGACGACAGGCCCGTGCCGCAGGGTCGGCCGGGCGCCGCCCAGCGACGGGGCATCGCCTTCGCCTCCGGCGACCGCAAGAGCGAAGGACTCTTCCTCACCAAGGACGTCCGCACGAACCTGGTGGTGACGAGGCTCCCGTCGGTGTCGACCGCGGGCGTCGTCCGCCGGGGACGGGTGCGCCGCGAGAGCACCGACGTCGCGCAGGTCGCCGGGATCGACCCGTCCCGTCTGCACACACCGGTCGAGCAGCTGAGCGGCGGGAACCAGCAGAAGGTGCTGGTCGGTCGAAGCCTGGCCGACGACCGCGTCAAGGTCCTCCTGCTGGACGAGCCGACGCGCGGCGTGGACGTCGGGGGGCGCGGCGCCATCCACCAGACGCTCCGCGCAGCCGCGAACGACGGGATGGCCGTGATCTTCGCGTCCACCGAGCTCGACGAGCTGATCGAGCTGGCCGACACCGTCGTCACCATGCGGGAAGGCCGCATCGTCTCAATCTACGAGGGCAGCGCGACCGAGGCCGCCGTGCTCAACGACATCACCCACGCCGAAGGAATCACATGAGTTCTGCAGAGCTGACGATCGAACGAGACGGGCGGGAGTACCGGCCACCCAGGCTGGCCCACCGGCTGAGGGCTGTCGCCCGTCGCGAAGTGAGCGAGCTCAGCACGTGGGTGCTCGTCGTCGCCATCACGGTCGCCGTCGTCCTCGGGGCACGTACTCCGCGTTTCTTCAGTGTCGACAACGGCAAGGCGATCCTGGTGTCGGCCGGCACGATCGGCATCGCGGCCCTCGGCGTCACGCTCATCATGGTGTGCGGTGGCCTGGTCTCGCTCGCTGTCGGCGAGACGGCCGCTGTCGCCGGCATGGTGTTCCTGTTCAGTCTTGATGCGGGGTTGCTGCCGGCGCTGGTGGCGTCCATGGCGGTCGCAGCCGTCGTCACCGCGCTCCAGGGTGCCATGGTCGGGGCGTGGCAGGCCAACCCGATCATCCTGACGATCGCGGTGGCCAGCATCCTCACGGCGGTCGGTGCGCAGCTGAGCTCGCAGTCGGCGGTCAAGCCGGCGTCCGACGCGTACGAGTGGCTCAACCGGACGCCGCTGGGTGTGCCGATGGTGGTGCTCGCACTGCTGGGGCTCACGGTCGTCGTCCAGCTGTTCATGACCATGACCCGCCTGGGCCGACTGATGTATGCGGTGGGGGAGAACCGGGCCGCAGCGCGCGCGGCGGGGCTGCCCATCGTGTCGACGGTGGTCGTGGCCTTCGCCGCCGGCGGGGCCCTCATGGCGGTCAGTGGCGCGTTCTCAGCGTCATCGAGCCACACCATCACGCTCCTGGGCGCGAGTCAGCTGACGTTCAACGCCGTCGCGGCTGTCCTGGCCGGTGGAACCGCCATCTTCGGCGGATCCGGCTCGGCCATCCGGACGCTCGTCGGTGCCTTGCTGATCGCGACGGTGACGGATCTGCTGCTCCTGCGAGGAGCCGACATCGGCATGCAGACCCTCGTCAAGGGCCTGCTGGTGCTCGTCGTCGTGCTGGTCGGACACCGTCGCGGCTCGGGACGGCGGTCGTGATGATGTCTCTGAACGCGCTCAGGCGCGGGTCGTCGCTCCTGCCACTGCTGGCGTTGACGGCCGCGCTCATCGGCTTCGTCTGCCTTCCGCTGTATGCGGGCAGGCCGCTGGAGACGTACGACCTCTTCAACCTGTTCGAGGCGTTCGCGCAGATCGGCCTGGTCACCCTCGGGTTCGGCCTGCTCATGATGGCCGGCGAGTTCGACCTGTCGATCGTGGGCGTCTACGCGCTCAGCGGGGTCATCGCCGTCAAGGTGGGCCAGGACGATCCCCTGCTGGGTGTCGCCGTCGCGCTGGGCATCTGCGTGGCCTTCGGGGCGCTGCAGGGGCTGCTGATCTCGTGGTTCCAGATCGCGTCCATGCCGGTCACGGTCGGCACGTACATTGCGCTGCTGGGGCTGACCCGGGTCATCGGCGACAACCAGGCCAGCGTCCCGTTCGACGACATCGACGCGACGCTGTGGATCCAGGAGCCGGTCGCCACCCTGTTCTCCCCGAGGAGCCTGATCGTCCTGGGGGTCTTCGCCGTCGTGGCGCTGCTGTGCTCGGCCACGAAGTGGGGCCGCGAGGTCCGCGCTCTCGGCGGTGACCGCAAGGCCAGCCGCACCGCGGGAGTCCCGGTCAACCGCCGACTGGTGGCGTTGTTCGCGGCGTCGTCCCTGCTCGGAGCCATCGCCGGAGTGCTGTCGGCGTTCAGCGCCGGGGCCGCGATCACCGACCCCGGCTCTGCCACGTTGTCCCTGGGAGTGGCCGGCGCGCTGATCGGCGGCGTGGCGCTCGCGGGAGGTCGTGGCAGCGTCCCGGGCATCCTCGCCGGCGCCATGTCGATCGTGCTCCTCGGGCAGATCTTCTTCACCGCGGGGGTCGAGGAATTCTACAGCGATCTCGTCTTCGGGCTCGTCCTCCTGGTGATCGTCGCCTTCAACGCGCCGAGCTCGAAGAACTGGCTCGTGCGGCTGCGGGCGGACAGAGCGGGCCGGGACGTGGAGAGATCGCCGGCGCCGTCCACGCCCTAGTACGCCGCCAGCCGCCCGACCAACGACATCGACGAAAGCAGATCCACCATGCAAGGACTCATGCAGAGACGGCAGCTGACGCTGCCCCTCATCCTGCACCGGGCCGAGGAGCTGTTCCCCCACAGCCGCATCACGTTCCGGGTCGGCGACCAGGACACGACGGTCACGTACGCCACGTGGGCCGAGGACGTCCGTCGGGCGGCAACGTACCTGCTCGGCATGGGGCTCGAGCCCGGCGCGCGCGTGGCAACCCTGTGCGCCAACACCTACGAGCACCTGACGCTCTACTTCGCGGTGCCCTGCTCGGGACTCGTGCTCAACACCGTGAATCATCGCCTGTCCGATGAGCACCTCGCGTACGTGCTGGAAGACGCCGGCGTGGAGGCGATCTTCGTCGACGCGCAACTGCTCGAGGCGTCACTGCCCGTCCTGCGGGGGGTCAAGGGCCTGCGGCACGTCGTGGTGGTCGGTGACACGGACCTGGCCACCGCCGCGTCCCTGCCCCGATACCACGACACACGCGCATCACCTCCGCACGAGGGTGACTTCGCCGAGGGGGACGAGTCCCGGGCCTCGTCGATCTGTTACACCTCCGGGACGACCGGTCCTCCCAAGGGCGTCGTCTACACGCACCGGTCCCTGCTGCTCCATGCGCTGATGATCCTGCAGGCCGACTCGATCGGGCTGGTCGAGGACGACGTCGTGCTGCCGATCGTGCCGATGTTCCACGCCAACGCATGGGGGTTGCCCTACGCGGCGGTGTTCGTCGGAGCGGACATCGTGCTGGCCGGCGCGGAGCCACGCCCCGAGTCGTTGGTCGACCTCATGGTGACCCACGACGTCTCGGTGACCGCATGCGTCGCAACGGTCTGGCGCGACATGCTGCCCTTCGCGCAGGGGACGCGTCCTCGACTGCGACGTGCGCTATCCGGTGGCGGGCCGCTGTCGCCGAGCCTGGCCAAGGAGTGGAGGGACACGTGCGGGGTGACCGTGAGCAACACCTGGGGCATGACCGAGCTGGCTCCGAGCGGCACCATCGCGCGGGTCCGTCTCGCACATGGCGACCAGGCTCCCGGTGCTGACGCGTTGCTGCGACCGGGGACGCCGAACGCCCTGGTCCGGCTGAGGGTCGGCGACCCCGGCACGGGCGCGCCGCTGTCGCCGGGTGACGGAGCCGTGGGGGAGATCCAGGTCTCCGGACCCACGACCGCGAGCTCGTACCTGGGCGGTGTCGGGAGCGACCGGTTCACCGCCGACGGCTGGCTGCGCACCGGCGACGTCGGCACCGTCAGCGTCGTGGGCGAGCTCGTCATCACGGACCGGCTGAAGGACGTCATCAAGTCCGGCGGCGAGTGGATCTCGACCATCGACCTGGAGAACGCGTTGATGGACAACCCGGCCATCGCCGAGGCGGCGGTCATCGGCGTCCCCGACGAACGGTGGGACGAGCGACCGTTGGCCTTCGTCGTGCCGCGACCGGGTGTCGAGCTCGAGCCCGAGGCCGTGCGGGAGGACCTGGCGGGCAGGGTCGCGAAGTGGTGGATCCCCGAGCGGATCATCGTGGCGCCAGGGCTGCCGCGCAACGGTGTCGGCAAGGTCTCGAAGGCAGACCTGCGGGTGGGGATCGGGACCGATGGCGACCAGTGACACCGAGGCGCGGGGCGCGGCCCTGCTCATGTCGCGGCGCGACCTGGACTTCCTGCTGCACGAGTGGCTCGACGTCGCGAGCCTGCAGGCCCGTGACGCCTACCGCGACTACGACCGCGAGACCATCGACGCGCTGCAGACGCTCGCCCAACAGGTCGCCGTCCGGCACTTCGCGCCCCACAACCGGCGCAACGACGTCGAGGAGCCCTCGTTCGACGGCGCCGAGGTGACGGTGAATCCCGAGGTCGCCCCGGCCCTCCGGGCGTACTTCGACGCAGGCTTCGGCGGGCTCGCGATGCCCACGGAGGTGGGCGGCGGAGGAGCGCCCTTCGTGGTCGCGCAGGCGCTGGACACGTGGTTCAGTGCCGCCAACGCGGCCACGCTCGGCTACGCGTTCCTCACCAAGGCCAACGCGAACCTCCTGCTGGCCCACGCCGGACCCGAGCAGGTCGACCGCTGGGTCGCTCCGATGCTCGAGGGCCGCTACTTCGGCACCATGTGCCTGAGCGAGCCACAGGCCGGCTCGTCCCTCGCCGACGTGCTGACGAGCGCCGAGCCGCAGGGCGACGGCACGTACCTGATCCGTGGGAACAAGATGTGGATCAGTGCGGGGGACCACGGATTGAGCGAGAACATCGTGCATCTCGTGCTGGCGCGGGTCGTCGGATCGCCCGCCGGCACGAAGGGCCTCACCTTGTTCATCGTTCCCAAGCTCCTGCCGGGCGGTTCGCGCAACGACGTCCGGCTGGCCGGCCTGAACCACAAGATGGGCCATCGGGGGACCACCAACGCGCTGCTCAACTTCGGCGAGGACGGGGGTGCCGTCGGCTACCTGGTGGGCGAGGAGGGCAGCGGGCTGGCGTGCATGTTCCACATGATGAACGAGGCCCGCATCGGTGTGGGCATGGGAGCGGCGACGCTCGGCTACACCGGCTACCTGCATGCCCTCGCCTACGCGCGAGGCAGGCCGCAGGGGCGCCCTGTCGGGTCCAAGGATCCCGCCAGCCCGATGACGCCGATCGTCGAGCATCCTGACGTCCGCCGCATGTTGCTGGCCTCCAAGGCGTACGTCGAGGGCGGCCTCGCGCTCGGCCTCTAGTGCGGCAGGCTGGTCGAGTAGGATCGGACTTGTGAGGACACCG
>JAOPXY010000107.1 GCA_025964895.1 Aeromicrobium sp. | reverse complement strand
TGAGGAGAGGGTTGTGGTGGCCCCTCGAGGGGGCGAAGAGCCGCCGCAGGTCGGGGCGACAACCACCCCCTCGAGGGGCGACAACCCTCCCCTCAGCGTTCGGGGGATCTTGCGAAGGAGACCACAGGGCGACCCGGCCCGCGAAGACCCCAGGAATATCCCAGCCCCCGATTTCCTTATACGTACTGCCGACTGGCACAATTCATCCTTGGTTCTGGTTCACGGAGCGCAACCCGCGAGACGACCCAGCGACCGCCGAGAGGACATCATGAAGAACAGCATCCACCCCGACTACGTCGAGACCCAGGTCACCTGCACCTGCGGCAACACGTTCACGACGAAGAGCACCGCACCCGAGGGCGTCCTCCGTGCAGACGTGTGCTCGGCCTGCCACCCGTTCTACACGGGCAAGCAGAAGATCCTCGACACCGGCGGACGCGTGGCCCGCTTCGAGAAGCGTTACGCCAAGAAGTAGCGTCCTCCCAGCGCCGACCCCAGCCCATCAGGGCTCGGGTCGGCGCTGTCGTTCGTGCCGCCCATCCCTTCGACCGCACCCCAGGAGGCATCCATGTTCGAGGCCGTCGAGACCCTCGTCAACGAGCACGCCGAGCTCGAGCAACGCATGGCCGACCCGGCGGTGCACTCCGATCAGGGCCTGGCCAAGAAGCTGGGCCAGCGGTACGCGGAGCTGTCGGCGATCGTGAAGACGTACCGCGACTTCCTGGAGGTCACGGACGACCTGGAGGCCGCGCGCGAGCTGGCGTCGGAGGACTCGTCCTTCGCCGCCGAGATCGAGACCCTGGAGCCGCGGCTGCACGGGCTGTCGGAGCGGCTGCAGCGCCTGCTCGTCCCGCGTGACCCGCAGGACGCCAAGGACATCCTGCTGGAGATCAAGGGCGGCGAGGGTGGCGAGGAGTCGGCGCTGTTCGCCGGCGACCTTCAGCGCATGTACTCCCGCTACGCCGAGCAGCGGGGCTGGAAGACCGAGATCCTCGACGCCACCGAGTCGGCCCTCGGCGGCTACAAGTCCGTCACAATGGCCGTCAAGGCCAAGGGCACCCCGGAGCCCGGCGAGGCGCCGCACGCGCTGCTGAAGTTCGAGGGCGGCGTGCACCGGGTGCAGCGCGTGCCGGTCACCGAGTCGCAGGGACGCATCCACACGTCCGCCGCCGGCGTGCTGGTGCTCGCCGAGGCCGAGGACGTCGAGGTCGAGGTAAACGACAGCGACCTGCGCATCGATGTGTACCGCTCGTCGGGTCCCGGCGGCCAGAGCGTCAACACGACCGACTCAGCCGTCCGCATCACGCACGTCCCCACCGGCATCGTCGCGAGCTGTCAGAACGAGAAGAGCCAGCTGCAGAACAAGGAGCAGGCGATGCGCATCCTGCGCGCCCGGCTCCTGGAGGCGGCCCAGGCGGCCGCGGACGCGGAGGCGTCCGACGCGCGCAAGTCGCAGATCCGCACGGTCGACCGCTCCGAGCGCATCCGCACGTACAACTTCCCGGAGAACCGGCTGTCGGACCACCGCACGGGCTTCAAGGCGTACAACCTCGACCAGGTCATGGACGGAGCCCTCGACGACGTCATCAAGTCGCTCGTCGACGCCGACCTCGCCGAGCGCCTGTCCGCGGTCGAGTCGGGCCACTGACGGTGGCGGTCCGGTCGCAGGCCGAGCGCCTGCTGGAGCAGGCGACGGCCGATCTGGATGCCGCAGGGGTGTCGTCGCCACGTCATGACGCCGAGGTCCTGATGAGCCACGTCACGGGCGTCCCGCGCATGATGCTGATCGGCAGCGCCAGGCCGAACGGGGTCCAGGTGCAGCAGTACCAGGCGATGGTGACGGCACGGGCGTCCCGCATCCCGCTGCAGCACCTCACCGGCTCCGCCGCCTTCCGCTACGTCGACGTCGAGGTCGGACCGGGCGTCTTCGTCCCGAGGCCCGAGACCGAGCTGCTCGCGGGCTGGGCCATCGACCACGCCAGGACCCTCGAGTCGCCCGTCGTGGTCGAGCTGTGCGCCGGGGCCGGGGCGATCTCGCTGTCGGTCGTCCACGAGGTGCCGGGCGCGAGCGTGCACGCCGTCGAGCTGGACGAGCCCGCGTTCGAGTGGGCGCAACGCAATCTGGCCGGCAGCGGGGTCGACCTGCGGCTCGGCGACATGGCCGACGCGTTCGGTGATCTCGACGGACGCGTCGACGTCGTCGTCGCGAATCCTCCATACATCCCGCTGGACGCGTGGGAGAGCGTGGCACCCGAGGCGCGCGACCACGACCCGTCGCTCGCGCTGTGGTCGGGCGACGACGGGCTCGACGCGATGCGCGTCGTCGACCAGGTCGCGTGGCGCCTGCTGAGGCCCGGCGGAGTCGTCGGCGCCGAGCACGCCGACGCGCAGGGCGAGTCGGCGCCCGCGGTGTTCGCCGGCCGCTGGGCGGACGTCCAGGACCATCGCGACCTGGCCGACCGCCCCCGCTTCGTCACCGCGACGAAGCCGCGCCGCTAGGCTTCGGGGCAACATGGGCCTCGACGAGCTGGGACTGATCGGTGCTGCCATCGCCGTCGGACTCGGTGCGGCTGTCCTGCCGGTCTTCGTCAACGCCGAGGTCTACGTCGTCGCGATCGGCGCGACGGTCAACAGCCGGCCTTTCCTGGCGCTGCTGATCCTGATCCACGTCATCGCCACGACGATCGGCAAGGCCTTCGTCTTCCAGCTGGCGCGCAAGGGCACCAACAAGATCCGGATGGTGGAGCCCCGCCCACCCCGCAACGCGTTCTCCGACCGTCTGCGCCGGGTCGGGCGGTGGCTCGCGCGCACCCGGCTATTCAAGGTCGTCCGGCGGATCAACGACTGGCTGCTGACGCTGCTCGACCGGCGGTACTCCGGCGGTCTGACGGCGTTCATGTCGTCGCTCCTGGGCATCCCACCCCTCGCGATCGTGACGATCCTCGCGGGCGCGTCGAAGCAGCCGCAGTGGCTGTTCCTCACCTGCGTGTTCACCGGACGCCTGATCCAGTTCCTCGCGATCGCCTTCCTGCTGCACCAGGTCAGCTGGTTCTAGACATCTGCTCCTGCACTTAGGATGTCGGGGTGAAGTTCGACTGCAGCGTGGACGAGGAGTACGACCGCGGCCTGCTCGCGGCTCAGGCGGCGCTCGAGGAGGGCAAGCTCGTCGTCCTGCCGACCGACACGGTCTACGGCCTGGCCGCCGACGCCTTCTCCCCGCGCGCCGTCCAGAACCTGCTCGACGCCAAGGGGCGTGGCCGCAGCATGCCGCCCCCGGTGCTGATCGGCAGCCCCACGACGCTCGACGCCCTCGCGATCGACATCCCGACGTGGCTGCGCTCGACGGTCGAGGCGCTGTGGCCCGGACCCCTCACGATCATCTGCCGCCAGCAGCCGTCGCTGACCTGGGACCTCGGCGAGACCCACAACACCGTGGCCGTCCGCATGCCCGCCGACAAGCGCGCCCTGGCCCTGCTGAAGCAGACCGGCCCGCTCGCCGTGAGCAGCGCCAACACGACCGGCCTGCCTGCCGCGCAGACGGTCGAGGAGGCGCAGGAGATGCTCGGCGGGCGCGTCGCGGTCTACCTCGACGGCGGCCCCACGGCGTCCGACATGCCCTCGACGATCCTCGACGCGACCGGCACGACGCCGCGCATCCTGCGCCAGGGCGCGATCGCGCTCGACGTCCTGCACGCGTTCAACAACACGATCGAGCCGGCATGACCCGGCGTGGGGTCGAACGAGGGGTGGGCCCGTGAGGGAGTACCTGGTCGTCTTCGGCGTCGCGCTGGGCGTGACGTATCTGCTGGCGTCGATCGCCCGCCAGGCGGCGCACCACTTCGGTGCGGTCGCCCGCGTGCGCGACCGCGACGTCCACGCGATCCCCACCCCGTACTTCGGCGGGCCCGCGATGCTCGGCGGCATCCTGGCCGCCTACCTCGTGGCGACGAACCTGCCGTTCCTGTCGCTCGCCGACGACGGCGTGTTCAAGGACGTCCGCGCCGTCGTCCTGGGCGGTCTCGTGATCTGCGCCGTGGGCGTCGTCGACGACCTGTACGAGCTCGACGCGCTCAGCAAGTTCGCCGGGCAGGTGCTGGCCGGGGTCGTGGTCGTGGCACAGGGCGTGCAGTTCGTGTACCTGCCGCTCTACGGCAACTACATCGGGCTCGACCAGGCTCAGGCGATGATCTTCACGGTCCTGCTGATCGTCGGCACCGCGAACGCGGTCAACTTCGTCGACGGGCTCGACGGGCTCGCCGCGGGCATGGTCGCGATCGGTTCGGTGGCCTTCTTCGCGTACGCGTTCGTCCTCGCGGTCGAGAACGGCGAGACGCGCGCGATCGCTGCGGCGCTGCTGACAGCTGCCCTCGCCGGCGCGTGCATCGGCATCCTGCCGCACAACTTCTTCCCCGCTCGCATGTTCATCGGCGACTCCGGCTCGATGCTGATCGGCTTCGTGCTCGCATGCTCATCGATCAGCCTGACCGGCCAGTTCCCGGCCACCGCGATCTCCGAGGGGATCGGGGGAGCGGAGGCGAGCTTCCTGCCCGCGCTCCTGCCGCTGATCCTGCCGTTCACGATCCTCATGGTCCCGTTCATCGACCTCGCGCTCGCCGTCGTGCGCCGCACGCGGGCCGGACGTTCCCCGTTCAGCCCCGACAAGATGCACATCCACCACCGGCTCCTGGAGATCGGCCACTCGCATCGCCGCGCCGTCCTGCTGATGTACGCCTTCGCTGGCCTCGTCGCCTTCGGCAGCGTCGTCATCAGCCTGTTCAGCGGCTGGCAGTCGATCGCCGGGTTCGGCGCCCTGGCCGTCATCACGATCGCAGCGGTGTTCCTGCTGCCCAAGCTTGAAGAGAAGGTCTGGTCATGAGGCAAGCCATGCGGATCGCGCTGCCCGTGCTGGGGGTGACCGCCCTCGTCGCCGTCGTCTTCGGCGTCACGGACGGTCTGGAGGGCGTGCTCGGCGCGGCCCTCGGCGGAGCCGTCGTGATCGTGTTCCTCGGTTCGACGCCCGTCGTGCTGACGCCGCTGGTGAGGGCCAGTGCGGCGCTGTCCCTGCCGGTCGCGCTGACCTTCCTCGCGACCAAGTCCGTCGCCGTTCTAGTCGTCCTCGTGCTGCTGTTCGACGTCGGGGGAGCGGCCCGTCACGTCGACTCCACGGCGTTCGGCATCGCTGCGATTGCAGCGTCCCTGGCGTGGACCCTGCTGCAAGTGGTTGCGTACCGCAATGACCGCATCCCCACCTACGACCTGACGTAGAAGGTGTGTGGAAGCCCTGATAAGGTCGCACTGCGGAGTGGCCCAGCGCACAGCGGTGGCAGCTCCCACGACAATGACGCTGGCCGTATGCCTCACCGACGCGAGTCGGGGGCGACCGCGCCATGAGACAAAGGTGAATGAGTGACGCTCGCCTCCATCGCACTCGGTGCGGTAACCGGTCCGCCGAGTCCTGGTCCTGCGGACTTCGACCTTCCGGGCATTGCCGGCTCGGCTGTCACCAAGCCGATGGTGCTCGTCGCGCTGTCGGTCGTGATCATCGTCGCGCTGTTCTACGTCATGGCCCGCCCGGCCGCCGTCGTCCCCGGACGCCTGCAGTTCGCCGGCGAGCTCGTGTACGGATTCGTCCGCAACGGCATCGCCCGCGAGAACATCGGCTCGCACGACTTCGCGAAGTTCGTGCCCTTCCTGTTCTCGCTGTTCCTGTTCGTGCTGGTGAACAACTTCTACGGCATCATCCCCGTGATCCAGTTCCCGTCGATGTCGCACATCGGCTACCCGCTGGGCATCGCGGTGCTGGCCTGGCTCGTCTACAACGGCGCCGGCATCCGCAAGAAGGGCTTCCTCGGCTACCTCAAGCACGAGACCGTGCCGGCCGGCATGAAGGGCCCGATCCTGCTGCTGCTCGTCCCGCTCGAGTTCCTCTCGAACATCCTGCTGCGCCCGGTCACGCTGACCCTGCGTCTGTTCGCCACGATGTTCGCCGGTCACCTCCTGGTGATCCTCTTCGCGCTCGGCGGAGAGTACCTGCTCCTGCACTCCGACCCGCTCCTGAACAAGGTAGCCGGCGTCTTCTCGGTGGTCCTGGCCATCGGCATCAGCTTCCTGGAGATCCTCATCATGTTCCTTCAGGCGTACGTTTTCACCCTCCTGACCTCGATGTACATCAGCGAAGCCATCGCTGACGAGCACTGAGACAGCAGCAGAACCCACAACTTCATAACCCCACCAGGGATGCTCGCCTGAGCGTCACAACGAAAGGAAATGCCGTGGAGTCCATCGGCACACTGAACATGGTCGGTCTCGGCCTCGCCGCGATCGGCCCCGGTATCGGCGTCGGCCTGATCTTCGCCGCGTTCGTCACCGGTGTCGCCCGTCAGCCCGAGGCTGAGGGCAAGCTGCGCCAGATCGCGATCCTCGGCTTCGTTCTCGCCGAGCAGTTCTTCATCATCGGTCTTGCCCTGGCGTTCGTCCTCAAGTCCAGCAACACCTGATCCTGCTCATCTGACGTAAGGCATCCACATGTTCACGACACTCGTGTTCGCAGCCGCGGAGACCGAGGAAGAAGAGCTCAACCCGCTGATCCCGCACACCGCGGAGATCATCATCGGGCTCGTCTTCTTCGCGATCCTCCTTCTGCTGATCTGGAAGGTCGTCGCCCCGCTGTTCGAGAAGGCGTACGCCGAGCGGACTGCAGCCATCGAGGGTGGCATCGAGGAGGCCCAGGCCGCCCAGAAGGAGGCCAAGGCCGCTCTTGACCAGTACACCCAGCAGCTCGCGGGTGCCCGGTCGGAGGCTGCGGCCATCCGCGAGGAGGCCAAGGAGCAGGGCGCACAGATCATCGCCGAGCTGCGGGCCCAGGCTCAGGCCGAGGCCGAGCGCATCACCTCGACGGCGCACGCGCAGGTCGAGGCCGAGCGTGCTCAGGTCCTGGCCCAGCTGAAGGGCGAGGTCGGCACCATGGCGACCGCGCTCGCCGGCCGCATCGTGGGTGAGGAGCTGTCCGACTCCGCGGCGCAGAAGCGCACGGTCGAGCGGTTCATCGCCGAGCTCGAGGAGTCGGCGAACTGATGCGAGGCATTTCAGCGAAGTCACTCGACGAGGTCCTGACCGCGGTCGCCGCGGTCAAGACCGGGTCGGGCGACGTCGGCGTCGAGCTGTTCACCATCGTCTCGACGCTCGATCGGGAGCCGGCCCTGCGCCGGGTCCTGACCGATCCGTCGACCGAGGCAGACGCCAAGGCGGGCCTCGCCGAGCAGGTGTTCGGCGGCAAGATCAGCGCCGACGCCCTGCGGATCCTCAAGGTCGCGGTCAGCGGACGCTGGGCGTCGGGTCGCGACCTGACCGACGGCCTCGAGACCGCGGGAGTGACCGCACTGGTCGCCGCCGCGGACAGCGCGGGCGAACTCGACGCGCTGGAGACCGAGCTGTTCGAGGTCGGACGCTTCGTGCGCTCCGACGCCGAGCTGCGGCAGGTCGTCTCCGACCGTGGACTGTCGGCCGCCGGCAAGAGCGAGCTGTTCACGACACTGCTGGGCGGCAGGGTGACCGGGACGACCCTGGCCCTGGCGTCCCAGGCCGCCGCCGCCCGCACCGGCTCGTTCGAGAAGGTGCTCGCCGCGTTCGGTGTCACGGCAGCGGCCCGCCGCAGCCGTCTGCTGGCCGAGGTGCGCGTCGCCGCCGAGCTCGGCGAGACGGAGAAGACCCGCCTGGCCGCCGCGCTGGGCAAGAAGTACGGACGCGACGTCCACCTCAACATCGTCATCGATCCCTCGATCGTCGGAGGCATCGCCGTCTCCGTCGGTGACGAGATCGTCGATGGCTCCATGTCGACCCGCCTCGAAGTCGCCCGCCGGCGACTCGCGGGCTGACACCACACTCTCCAGAGAAGAAGGCAGGCACACACATGGCGGAACTCACCATCCGTCCGGACGAGGTCCGCGACGCGTTGCAGAAGTTCGTGGCCGAATACAAGCCCAGCGCTGCGGCCACCGAAGAGGTCGGCATCGTCGCGACCGCCGGTGACGGCATCGCCCGGGTCGAGGGTCTGCCCTCGGCGATGGCCAACGAGCTCCTCGAGTTCGAGGACGGCACGCTCGGTCTGGCGCTGAACCTCGACGTCCGTGAGATCGGTGTCGTCATCCTGGGTGAGTTCTCCGGCATCGAGGAGGGCCAGACCGTCCGTCGCACGGGCGAGGTCCTCTCGGTCCCCGTCGGCGACAACTACCTCGGCCGCGTCGTCGACCCGCTGGGTGCGCCGATCGACGGCCTCGGCGAGATCGAGACCACCGAGCGCCGCGCGCTGGAGCTGCAGGCCCCCAACGTGATGCAGCGCAAGAGCGTCCACGAGCCCCTCATGACCGGCCTGAAGGCGATCGACTCGCTGACGCCGATCGGCCGCGGACAGCGCCAGCTCATCATCGGTGACCGCCAGACCGGCAAGACCGCGATCGCGATCGACACGATCATCAACCAGAAGGAGTTCTGGGCGTCGGGCGACGAGAGCAAGCAGGTTCGCTGCATCTACGTCGGCATCGGCCAGAAGGGCTCGACCATCGCCTCCGTGCGTGGCGCCCTCGAAGAGGCCGGCGCGCTGGAGTACACGACGATCGTCGCGGCTCCCGCCTCCGACTCGGCGGGCTTCAAGTACCTCGCCCCGTACACCGGCTCGGCCATCGGCCAGCACTGGATGTACCAGGGCAAGCACGTCCTGATCGTGTTCGACGACCTCTCCAAGCAGGCCGAGGCGTACCGCGCCGTGTCGCTGCTGCTGCGCCGCCCGCCGGGCCGCGAGGCATACCCCGGCGACGTGTTCTACCTGCACTCGCGGCTCCTCGAGCGTTGCGCCAAGCTCAGCGACGACCTGGGCGCCGGCTCGATGACGGGCCTGCCCATCATCGAGACCAAGGCCAACGACGTGTCGGCGTACATCCCGACGAACGTCATCTCGATCACCGACGGACAGATCTTCTTGCAGTCGGACCTGTTCAACGCCAACCAGCGCCCCGCGGTCGACGTCGGCATCTCGGTGTCGCGAGTCGGCGGCGCGGCGATGCAGAAGTCGATGAAGAAGGTCACCGGATCGCTCAAGGTCGAGCTCGCCCAGTACCGCGCGATGGAGGCCTTCGCGATGTTCGCATCCGACCTCGACGCCGCGTCGAAGCAGCAGCTCGCCCGTGGTCAGCGCATCATGGAGCTGTTCAAGCAGGGTCAGTACGCGCCGTTCCCCGTCGAGCACCAGGTGGTCTCGATCTGGGCGGCCTCGGCCGGCAAGCTCGACGCG
>JAOPXY010000088.1 GCA_025964895.1 Aeromicrobium sp. | reverse complement strand
CTTGGTGATGTTCTCCAGCATCTCCTGGCGGATGACGACACCATAGTGCTGGTCGGACCAGATCGACACGATGTTGGCCTGTCCGGCGAAAGTGTCCGCCACGTAGCTGGCCAGCTTGCCGGCCATCGCGAAGTTGTCGGTCGTGACGTCGCCGACAACACCTGGCGACCAGCCAGAATCCAGCGAGAAGACCGGAATATTAGCCTTGTTGGCCCCGTCGATCGCGGCACCCGAGGCCTTGAGGACCACGAATCCGGTGATGATCGCGTCGACCTTGCGGGTGGTGAAGTCTTCGATGGCCTGGGCAGCGGCTGCCGGGTCACCCTTGGAGTTGAGCGTCTCCACGGTCCAGTCGTAGTTGTTGTCCTTGATGTACGACTTGAACTCGGCCAAGGCCTTCACACAGCTCTGGCAGTCGGCGGTCAGCTCGACCCAGCCGATGGTCAATTTGCCGTCGGGGCTCTTGGCGAAGGGGCCAAGAGGCTGTCCAATGTTCGACACACCGGTCTGCGCCTCTCCCGCGGCGCTCGGATCTGCAGCAGCTGCGCTACCTTCGGCCGGCGCCGGCTCGTTCTTAGCGTCGCTGGTGCCGCCGGTGCAGGCAGACAGCGTCAATGCAGCGAGCGCGACCCCCGTTCCGATGACCAGGCGAATCTTCGATGTTCTGAACACGATCTGCTCCATTTCTTTGCTGTGGCGGAACTTCTCCCCGAAATCTGTGGTGGTGCGCGTGCGCCAATCCCAGCGCTGGGCCATCAGTTCTGTTCCTTGCGGAACACCGCGAACGAAACAGCGACGATGAGAACCAGGCCGGTTGCGAAGCTCTGGCCGGCCGAGCCGACGCCCATGATGTTGAGCCCGTTCTGAAGGACTCCGTAGAACAGGGCGCCGATGATCGTTCCTGGAACGTTGGCCCGACCGACCCGGTACATCGTCATCCCGAGGAACACCACCGTGAGGCTGCCGAGGAGGAAGGTCTCGCCTGCGTTGGGGATACCCGCGCCGAGCCGCGAGCTCAGCAGGACTCCTGCGAGCGCCGCCGCCATGCCCGAGACCACGAGTGCGATGATGCGGGTGGGGGCGATCCTGATCCCCACGAGCCGTGACACCCCGTAGCTCGACCCGATCGAGTAGAGGTGACGTCCGGTCGGACGACGATGCAGCAGGAGGTACACCACCAGTGCGACGGCCGCGGCGATCACGATGAGTGTGGGCACGTAGAGGATCCCACCGGCCGCGATGTTCTTGAACTCGTCCGGAATGCCCTGGAAGATCGACAGTCCGCCCGAGTACGTCGTGTTGACTCCCGCCAGCACGCTCATCATCGCCAGGGTCGCGATCAAGCTCGGCAGCCCGATCACCGCCACCAGCAGTCCGTTGCCTAGGCCGATCACCGCGCCAACAAGGATGGTCACCGCGATCGCCAGGGGGACGGAATCGATGAAGCCGTCAGCCAGCATGCCTGTGGCCAGCAGTCCCGCGAGACTGGCGTTGGCTCCGACTGAAAGGTCGTAGTCGCCGGCGGCCATCGGCACCGTGATCCCTAGCCCGACGATCAGCAGCGGCGCGATCTGCAGCAGAACGTTCTTGAAGTTTCCTGTGGTCGCGAACTTGTCGCTGGCCAACGCGAAGAAGACGATCAGCAGGACCAGCGCGAGCGCGGTGCCATAGTTGCGAAGGAAGGACACGTAGGGGGACCTGCCTTCCTTATTGCCGCGGCTCGCCCTCACCGTGGTCTGGATGGTGCCTGTGTCACTCATGGCGTCCCTCTTCGTTCGTCGTATCGTTGATAGCGGTGAGCAGCACGTGCTCGCGGGTGCGGAGGTCGTCGGGAACCGGAACCGTCTCGCCCGCGCGCATCACGTACAGGCGGTCACACACGGTGAGAGCCTCAGCCAGGTCCGATGACGACAGCACGACTGACGTGCCTTGCTCGGCGAGAGCCCGGATGAGGGCGTAGATCTCCTCGCGTGCGACGACATCGAGGCCTTGGGTGGGCTCGTCGAGCAGCAGGACGTCAGGAGACTCATCGGTGACCAGCCAGCGCGTCACCGAGACCTTTTGCTTGTTGCCCCCGCTCAGGTTGGAGAGTGGCTGGCTG
The DNA here is from genome assembly GCA_025964895.1 of Aeromicrobium sp. Lineage (GTDB taxonomy): Bacteria > Actinomycetota > Actinomycetes > Propionibacteriales > Nocardioidaceae > Aeromicrobium. Next base: position 45,187 of record JAOPXY010000088.1, on the reverse strand, counting down.
ATCAGCTCGCCACGGATCGTGACCAAGGTCGAGGCCTTCTGGGCCAGCGATCCCTCCAAGGAGCGCAGACGTGCGAACAGACCGGAGCGGCGACGCCAGTGAGGCGCAGCAAGGTTCCAGGACGCCGACTCTGCGGCCACCAAGGCGTTCTTCAGTCGGTCCTCGGGCACCAGCGCGAGGCCCCGCGCGATCGCGCGACGAACTGACCATGAGCCCGTCGCGCTCGGCTGTCCACCGATGACCAGCTCACCGTCGCCGAGTGGACGAAGACCGTACAGGGCTTCAAGCAGCTCGGACTTGCCGGCGCCGACCATGCCGAATAGCCCGACGATCTCTCCCTTGGCGACCGACAGGTTCGCATTGACCACCCGCCCGTCCTTCGTCGCAAGCGCGGTGGTCGACAGCACTGTCTCGCCGTCAGCGCCGCCGGATCGACGCGTGGCCTGCTCGAGACCCTGGTGCTTCTTCATAGCTTGGGGGCCGACCATCTCGGCGACCAGCTGGTCCTCACTGGTGTCGGTGACGGCCTGAACACTGACGTCCTTGCCATCTCGCATCACCGTGATGCGGTCGCTCACGCCGAAGATCTCGTTCATGTAGTGGGAGATGAAGACGATCGACGTCGACTTGGACAATCCCTTCATGATGGCCAGTAAGTGGTCGATGTCCGGTTTGGGCAGCGCAGCCGTGGGCTCGTCGAGCACAAGGACCTTCGGCCGCAGGGAGAGCGCTCGGAGTATTTCGACGATCTTGCGCTCCGACGGTGACAGTGACCGAACCGATCGACGCAGGTCGAGGTCGAACTCGTACTCGTCGGCCAGCTCCTGCGCCGCGCGGAGCATCGTCTTGTATGAGATCAACCCGCGGCGGGTGCGCTCACGAGCCAGGAAGACGTTCTCGTACGCAGTCGATTCGACATCGAGGCTGCCTTCTTGGCTGACATAGCCGATCGAATTGGCTGCGAGGTAGTTGCGGGCGCCGAAATCGACGGGACGACCTCCGATCGTCAGTGATCCGCTGTCGGCCTGCGTGCGACCGCAGATCACGCTGACCAACGTCGACTTGCCGGCGCCGTTCGAGCCCACCAGTGTGTGGATCTCGTTCTCGGCCAGGCTGAAGCTCGCTCCGTCCAGGGCGCGCGTCCCCGGATAGGCCTTCACAAGATCCGTCGCAACCAGCAGCGGAGCGCGTACGGGGTCAACGCCCACGACAGGAGCGGTCCCAGATACGGGCACCTGATCCATTGAATCCATCACGATCCTCCACGCTGACAATGTCGCTCGTTACCAAGCTTCGAGTGATCGACCTCACAGTCGATCGGTACACAAAGTACCGATGCCACTGCGGGGTGACAGTGTGCGGATCCACACTCCTAGTGTCCGATTTCGCGACAGATCCCCATCGCTTTGACCGCGTGCGGCGCATTACGTTCAAGGCGATCGCGGTCCCATCTGCGATCTCGTCCTTGGCTGCGCTCGCGGTCCGAGCCACACGTCCTCGAAGGAGATCTGTAATGACGCGTCGCATCGTCCCCCGCTGGTCGAGCTTCTCCTCGCTTTTACGCATCCGGCGACCGCGGCTGGGCGTCAAATGGCGGGTCGCGCGGGCGGACACGATCGGCGACCTCCGCGAGATCGCCCGGACACGTGTCCCTCGATCAGTGTTCGACTTCGTCGATGGGGCCGCGGAGGACGAGCAGAGCCTGCGCCGATCGCGACGGGCCTTCGAGCGGGTCGAGTTCACCCCGCGTGTCCTGCGCAACGTGCGATCCGTGAGCACTGAGACGAAGATTCTCGGACAGTTGGCCTCCCTGCCCCTCGTCCTCGCGCCGACCGGCTTCACTCGCTTCATGCATCACGAGGGTGAGCTCGCGGTGGCCTCTGCTGCGGACCGCGCTCAGGTGCCATACGTGTTGTCGACGATGGGCACGGTGTCGCCGGTGGACCTGTGTGCCCACGTGCCTGATGGCGACAACTGGTTCCAGCTGTATCTCTGGCAGGATCGAGAAGCCTCTGCGCAGCTCATCCGCGATGTCGAGGCGGCCGGCTACACCACCCTGGTGCTCACTGTCGACACCCCGGTGGCAGGAGCGCGACTGCGCGACAAGCGCAACGGAATGTCGATTCCCCCCGCCCTGACGATCCGGACCCTGTTCGACATGGCCCGACGCCCCCGCTGGTGGATTAACCTCATCACCACCGAGCCGCTGACGTTCGCCAGTCTGTCGTCGACGGACGGGACCGTCGCCGAGATGGTCGATCGGGTCTTCGACCCCGAGGCCACCTACGCCGACCTCCGGTGGCTGAGGAACGCGTGGCACGGAACGCTGGTCGTCAAGGGGATCCAGAACGCCGAGGACGCGGCGTTGGCCGTCGACGCCGGCGCAGACGCGATCGTGGTGTCGAATCACGGTGGTCGCCAGCTCGACCGGACCGCGACGCCACTCGAGCAGCTACCCGCGGTCGTCGCGGCCGTCGGCGACCGAGCCGAGGTTTTCGTCGACGGAGGCGTGATGAGCGGTGCCGACATCGTCGCTTGCGTCGGCCTCGGAGCCACGGCCTGCCTGATCGGGCGCGCCTACCTCTACGCGCTCATGGCCGGCGGCGAGCAGGGGGTCCAACGTGCGCTCGAGATCCTGCACACCGATGCCGAACGGACGATGCGACTCCTTGGTGCCTCGTCGATCGAGCAGATCGACCCGACGATGGTACGCCTGCGGGCCGAGGAGGGAGCACCGCTGTGACGACGTCCGCCACCCCAGTTGAGCCCGTCGCGACGCTCCCCTTCCCAGTCGACGAGCTTGCCGACCACCCCGACGGGCTGACGTACACGACGTACACCGCCGCCGACGATCCGGCCGTACTTTGCGACACCGCCTTCTGGGTGCCGCCCTACCTCGAGCCGGTCGATTTTCGAGCGATCCTGCCCACCATGCCGCGCCTGCGTGTCGTCCAGGCCCAGTCCGCAGGAACCGAGCACATCGCACCGTTTCTGCCCGCCTCCGTCGAGCTGTGCAACGCCCGCGGCGTCCACGATGCGGCAACGGCCGAATTCACGGTCGCACTGATACTTGCCTCGCTGCGACAGTTGCCGCGGTTCATCCGCGCACAGCGGGCGCGCACGTGGGACGCCGACAACACCGGTCGGTCGTTGGCGGACTCGACCGTGCTGATCGTCGGCTATGGAAGCATCGGCCGGGCCGTAGGGCGCCGCCTCGCGCCGTTCGAGTGCCAGGTCATAGGAGTGTCTCGCCGCGGTGACGACGACTGCCTGCCAATCAGTCGGCTACCCGAGCAGCTGCCGCTCGCGGATGTGGTGATCGTCCTGACTCCCCTCTCCAAGGCCACCCGCCACCTCGTCGACTCTGCGTTCCTGGCCTCGATGAAGGAAGGCGCCCTGCTCGTCAACATGTCTCGAGGAGGCGTGGTGGACCAGCAAGCCCTCATCCGCGAGGCGGCCAGCGGGCGACTGCACGCCGCGCTGGATGTCACCGATCCTGAGCCGCTGCCGTCGGACCACCCGCTGTGGGCGCTGGACAACGTCATCATCAGCCCCCACGTGGGCGGCGGGACCACCGCAATGGGCCCCCGGGTCCGCGCCCTGGTACAACGCCAACTCGAGGCGTTTGCCCACGGCAAACCCCTCGACAACGTCGTCACCCGCTGACCCCCGCCAGGTCCTGTCGTCCGCCCAGGACCAAACTGCGGAGGAGGGGCCCCGCGCCTGTCCCCGTCGGGCAGGGCATCGTGAACTGGCCGGACTAGGCCAAGGCCGTCGCGACATAGGTGCCCCTGATCGACTCCGGTATCCGGGCGACGTCCTCCGGCGGGCCCTGGGCCACCACGTGCCCCCCATCCGCCCCGCCCTCGGGGCCGAGATGATGATCCAGTCAGCAGTCTTGATCACGTCGAGGTTGTGCTCGATCAACACGACGGTGTCCCGTTTGTCGACATGGCGTCCTAGCAGGTCGAGGAGCCGTTCGATGTCGGAAGTGTGCAGACCGGTCGGGGGTTCGTCCAGGACGTAGATGTTGCGCCCTCGGGATCGTCTTGCCCATGTAGCGCACCTCGAGTGTCTCGCGGTTGAAGCGCAAGGTCTTGGACCTGCTGATCCGCGACGAGTGACCGGCAAGGGCTGGGACGAGGAGGCAGTGCCGGCGGGGCACCGGTGATCACCGGCGTCGTGGGGGCAGCCTCCCCGGCTGCAACGCAAGAAGCCTGGCACACTCGGCGCACAAGCCCGCAGCGAGTTCACGCTGGGGGCCCTGCGGCCGGTCGAACCAGAAGTTCCACAACTGTTGATTAGCCCCGCACAAGGCGATGCGCTGGCCAACTTCGGCCACGTGACGGTCGCCCGCGGGCTGACTGAACCGGCGGTGGGACGTGACGAGATACCACCGCGCCGGGGCCCCACCCGGTCGTATCCGTTGCTGACGCTCTCGCCCCATGTCGTCACTCTCCATCGGTTCGTACCTTGTACACCTGGGTCAACTTGTTCAGAGCCTTGACTGCCCGCTCGACCTCATGTGGCCCGGTCACCGTGCCGGTCACGACCAGCTTCATGACGGGCACCCCAAGGCCGTCGAGACCGCCCACTCCGCTGACGTCCACCGGCACGAGCCGGGCGCTGAAGCGTTCAACCCTCAGCGGCTGGAGGACCAGGGTCTGAAGCACCCGAGACACCTCGGCGATTTCAGGTCGCATGTACACCGTGAGCACCACGAAGTCCGTGTGCGTCCGCGCTGTCATACGTAGAGGAACGTCTCCCCGGGATCGGAGAGCAGTCGCCCCACCTCGGCCAGGACGAGGGAACCCAGCTCGCCATCGACCAACCGGTGATCGAAAGACATCGCCAGCTGAGTCACCTTACGGATCACGATCTGGCCGTCCACAACCCAAGGTGTGTCGCGGACCGCGCCGAACGCGAGGATCGCGGATTCTCCGGGATTCAGGATGGGCGTGCCTGCATCTACGCCCAGAGCGCCGATGTTGGTGATCGTGATGGTGCCGCGCGACATCTCTTCAGGTGACGTCTTACCTGCGCGGGCGGTCTGCACCAAACCGTCGAGGGCGTGGGCCAGACCCGTGAGGTCGAGCACGTGACTGTCCTTGATGTTGGGCACCATCAGTCCGCGTGGAGTGGCCGCAGCGATACCGAGATTGACGTAGTGCTGGAGGACGATTTCCTGAGCCTCCTCGTCCCAGCGGGCATTGATGTCGGGGAACCTGCGGACGGCGAGAAGAAAGGCGCGCGCCACGAAGACCAGCGGCGTCAGGCGTACACCTTGCCAGGCACGGTCGGCCTTGAGCCTGGCGACCATGTCCATGGTGCGGGTGACGTCGACGGTGAGCCACTCAGTCACGTGTGGAGCCGTGAAGGCCGACCGGCTCATGGCCGCGGCTGTCACCTTACGGACGCCCTTGATCGGGATCCGGGTCTCCCTTTCCCACGCGACCTCACTGGCAGTGGCCGGCCGTGGAGGCGCGGAGTGCTGCACAGGGGTCGTGATCGCTGTGCGGCTCGCGGCCGCCACCTCGACATCGGCCCGAGTGATCAGATCGCCGGACGAGGCGATCACCGTGGTCAGGTCGACCCCGAGCTGCTTGGCCAGGAGCCTGACCGGTGGCTTCGTCCTGACGAGAGTTGTTCCGACCAACGGCTGCGCAGCGTTACGGATCGAGGTCGGGGCGACGGGCGCAGGCTCGGAGCCGTCCCGCCCACGGGACCCGAGACGACGGCGCCGGGGAGCCGAGTCAGTTGGCGCCTTGCCCACGAGCACCAACGGCTCGTCGTCCACCGTCTCGACCTCATCGACCGGGGCGGTCTCCACGGTGGGTACCACGGGGACCGGTGCAGGAGCTCCCCGCCCGTCCTCGATGCTGATGATGACTGTCCCGACGTCAACTGTTGCCCCTTCGTCGACGTGCACGGCAGAGACGACGCCAGCGGCGGGTGATGGGAGCTCGACCACCGACTTGGCCGTCTCGATCTCGACCAGGGTTTCGTTGATCTGCACGGTGTCGCCGACTCCGACGAACCATGTGAGGATCTCGGCCTCGGTCAGTCCTTCGCCGACGTCCGGCAGTGAGAACTCGATCATGATGCTGCTCGCTCTCTAGTAGCTCAGGCTGCGGTCGACCGCAGCCAGGACACGGTCGACGTCTGGGAGGAAGTCGTCCTCGACGGAGGCGGGCGGGTAGGGCATGTTGTAAGCGCCGACCCGAAGCACGGGCGCCTGCAGGTCGTAGAAGCAGGACTCACTGATCGATGCGGCGATCTCCGAGCCGATACTGACGAACGTCGACGCCTCGTGCACTATCACCACCCGGCCGGAGGAAGTCGCCTCGTTGCGCAAGGTCTCAGTGTCGAGCGGCGAGATTGAGCGAAGGTCGACGACGCCCACAGAGAAACCGTCCTCCTCCGCTGCCGCCGCAGCGGCCAGTGCGGTCTTGACCGTCGGTCCGTGGGCGACCAACGTGCAGTCGGTGCCTGACCGCAGCACTGCGGCGTCGTGAAGCCCACGAGTCGGCGAGGTCAACACCTCACCCTTCTCCCAATAGCGCCGCTTTGGCTCGTAGAAGATGACCGGGTCGTCCGAGTTGATTGCCTGCTGGATCATGTGGAAGGCATCGTCGGGGTTCGAGCACGACACGACCCGCAAGCCGGCCGTGTGGGCGAAGTAGGCCTCGTTGGACTCGCTGTGGTGCTCGACCGCGCCGATTCCACCCCCCACTGGGATCCGGATGACGACCGGCAGCGCCAAGCGTCCACCAGATCGAGCACGCATCTTGGCAAGCTGGCTGACGATCTGGTCGAAGGCCGGGTAGACAAACCCGTCGAACTGGATCTCGCACACCGGACGATACCCGCGCAGGGCCAACCCGATCGCAGTGCCCACGATGCCTGACTCCGCCAGGGGCGTGTCCACGACCCGCCCCTCGGCGAAGTCCTTCTGGAGGCCGTCGGTGACACGGAAGACACCGCCGAGCACACCCACGTCCTCGCCCATCACGAGGACCTTGTCGTCGTCCTCCATCGCTTTGCGTAGTCCCGCGTTGATTGCCGCACCGACGGTCATCGTCGTCATGTCAGTTCTCCGATCCGAGCGTCGTCAGGTGATGTGCGTGCGCCAGGCGCTCCTCGTCGAGTACTGGGTGCGCGTCGACGTATACGCGGTCGAACAGGTCTCCAAGGTCGGCACCCGCCAGCCCCTTGCACTGTTCCCGGACGGTCGCGGCGAAGGTGTCGGCCTCCTGTGCCAGAGCGTCGAAGAATTCGTCGCCGGCGTTCGCTCCACGGAGAAAGGTCTCCATCCGCCTGAGGGGGTCACGCAGCTCCCAGCCCGCGACTTCGTCATCGGACCGGTAGCGCTTCGGATCGTCCGAACTGCTGTGACCACCGAAGCGGTAGGTCTGAGCCTCGATCAGTGCCGGTCCCCCACCGTCACGAATGCGTTCAGTCGCTAACGTGGTCACGGCGTGAACGGCCATGACGTCGTTGCCGTCCACGTGATAAGCGTCCAAGCCGAAACCGGCCGCTCTCACATGCAGCGGGGTGCGCATCTGAATCGTGGTGGGGGTCGAGATGGCCCACTGGTTGTTTTGACAGAAGAACAGTACTGGTAGCGAGCCTGCAGCGGCCCAGTTGAACGCCTCATTGACGTCGCCCTGGCTTGCGGCACCGTCGCCGAAGTAGGTCGCCACGACCTCGTCGGTCCGTTCCATGACGGCGCCCGACGCGTAACCCGTCGCGTGCAGGGTCTGGGTGCCGAGCACCAACGAATAGATATGGAACCTCGGGCCCTTGGGGTCCCAGCCCGAGTGCGACGAACCCTTCCACTGCCGCATCAAGTCAGCCGGCGAGATTCCCCGGCACAGCGCCGCCGCGTGTTCGCGGTAGCTCGGAAACACCATGTCGGACGGCCGCAGAGCGCGGATTGACCCGACCTGCGCGGCCTCCTGGCCCCACGACATCAGCCATAGGCTGAGCTCGCCCTGACGCTGCAACGACAGCGCCTCCTGATCCAGCCGGCGTGCCAGCACCATGTCGCTGTAGAGCTCCTGAGCGAGTTCGACCGAGACGCCGAGCTGCTCTCCGGCGTTCGTCAATGTCCCGTCGGGAGCGATCAGCTGGAACATCGGCCTGCCCTCGCTATCAGCTCGGGGGCCGTCGACGTAGGCGTCAAGGCGGGTCGGTGCGGTCATGGGGGCTCCTCGTGCTCTGCTTCTGGTCATGGTGGGATCGATCGCGCGGGCCGAGGCTCGCGTCGGGGACGGATGTTGGCGGCGTGCTACGAAGTTGGCGCTACACGCGCCGCCTCTAGACGCGACCGCACGACTCTCAGGGCCGCGGTCCCGATCGGCACGTCGTGGTCCTGCGCCGTCGCGAGGATCTCGGAGACCGTGCCCCTGATTTGCTCGACCTGGCTCAGCATCTGCTCCTCGGTCCTGGCCAACAGTTCGCCGCCAACTTGGATCAGCCCGCCGGCGTTTGCTACGAAGTCGGGCACCCACACGATGCCTCGGTCTCGCATGCTTTGTTCAACCTGCGAAGTGAGCAACTGGTTGTTGGCCGCTCCGCACACCAACTGGGCCGACAGGGTGCTGACCGACTGGTGGGTGAGGGTCGCACCGAGGGCGCACGGCGCGTACACGTCGAGGCGCTGATCGATCACTGACGCGACCGTCGAAATTCCCTCGTAGTGCTCGGTCACCCGGTCGAGCGCTGGCGGGTTGGGATCCGACACGATGACTCGCGCTCCCTCCTCCAGCAGCAGCCCGACGAGGTGAAACCCAACCTTTCCAACGCCCTCGATACCGACCGTCCTACCACGCAAACCGTCCGATCCCCAGGTTCTCTCTGCGGCCGATTGCATAGCGCAGAAGACGCCGTAAGCAGTCGAAAGACCGCTGTCTCCCGAGCCGCCTGCACGGATCGTCCTGCCGACTACGTGTTGCGTCTGCTCGCCGATCACGTCGAGGTCGTCCGAGGTCGTGCCGACATCGGCCGCGGTGACGTAGCGGCCACCAAGGGTCTCGACGAATCGTCCGTATGCGCGCAGCAAATCAGGTGATCCGATCAGCGCCGGATCACCGATGATCACGGCCTTGCCGCCGCCCAACGGCATCCCAGCGAGCGCGGCCTTGCAGGTCATTCCTCGCGAGAGGCGCAGCCCATCCGTGAGAGCTGCATTCTCGGACCGGTACGGGAAGAAACGCGTGCCGCCCAGCGCTGGCCCGAGGGCCGTGGAGTGAATGCTGATGATCGCGCGGAGCCCTGAGGACTCGTCGCGACAGAACACCACTTGCTCGTGAGCCGGCAAGCCGAGATCGTCGGTCTGATCGAAGACGCGATCGGTCTCGCGAGGGTGTGCCTGAACATCAACTGCCATGCCATTGCTCGTCTCTAATGCGAGGACAGGACCTGTAGGACCGTGTTCCTCTGTTCGACGGTCGGTGGATCGCACCGACCTTCTGACACCATGATCATGCTAAATTGGTTAAATTTGGTCAAGTCTCTTCCTAACAACATGGCATTCTGGCTATCTGTTCGCAGACGATCTCGACGGAGTTGCACATCATGAACAGCATCGACCGCCTCGACGCGGAGATTCTCGACCGATTGACGGCCAATGCCCGCGCGGGCATTGCCGAGTTGGCGTCTGAACTCGGCGTCAGCCGGGCAACAATCCAGACCAGGATTCGTCGGCTTGAGGAGACGGGTGTACTCCTCGGTTTCCGCCCCATCATCGATCTCTCCGCGGTCGGCATGCCTGTACAGGCCCTCATCAGCCTCGAGCTAGATCAGCGCAAGATGCCCGAGGTCGTGAAAGGCCTCGAAAAGTTGCCAGAGGTCCTCGAGATCAAGATCCAGGCTGGACGGGAGGATCTGCTCGTCTACGTCGCCATCAGCTCCTTGGAGGCGCTGCAGATTCTGACCGCATCGATCGTCGACATCGAAGGCGTGCGCAAGACGACATCGACGTTCTCGGTCGCCACGCCGGTGCCCTATCGAGTTCAGCCCCTGCTCGACCACATCACTGCAGGCTCAGGATGGGGTCGATCCACGCCGGCGCCGATGTAAACCCTCGCCGTAAACGATGCCCGCGAATCGGCCGGGCTTTTCAAAACAGGCACGCGCTATTCAGGTAGAGCCCCCAACTATCCAACGACGTTTCGCGTCCGAAAAGTCCGACCCGACACCGGTACCTTGGCCGACGTCGCAGCCACCATCGGCGTGCGGGTCACCCTCGAGCCACTTGACGACGATGAGCGAGCCTCGATCACTTGGCCTATTTAGGCTGGTCGCACGGCCGACCCCGACAGATTTGCTCGCCGCCTGCACCGGTGGCGAACCCGACTCATAGTTCCCGCCTTACCCCAACTGAAGGCGCGCGGATTGCGGCTCAGGCACTCCTCTCCCGGCGGTCGAATCATCGGATAGCCGGCACCGCTGAGAGCGGCGGATGGCAATCGGCATAGAGGATCTACCCAGCACCATCTGCAAGCTCGCGCTCGATCTGCTCGATCGTCGGGAGGTTGGACTGTAGCTGCTCGGGGAGAGACTCGACGAGTTGATACTCCGAGATTCCTAATGGACGCGCACTGTCACGGAGGGCGTACTCAGCGACGACTTCATTCTTCGTCTTGCACAGGAGCAGGCCTATGGTCGGCGCATCATCATCGTGCTTGACCTGCGCGTCGACCGCAGTCATGTAGAAGCCGAGCTGACCGACGTGCTCTGGCTTGAACTTGCCCGTCTTGATCTCAATCACGACGTATGCGCGGAGCTTGAGGTGATAGAAGAGCAGGTCAATGAAGAAATCATCTCCGCCTACCTCCAGGTGGACCTGGCGCCCGACGTAGGCGAACCCAGCACCTAACTCAATGAGAAAATCAGCAACGTGGTCGACGAGGGCCTGCTCGATCTCGCGCTCCCTGGCGTCATTCTCCAATCCGAGGAAGTCGAGCTTGTGCGGTCCTTGATGGTCTCGCGAGCCAGGTCGGACTGTGCGGCCGGCAACGTGCGATCAAAGTTGGTAATCGCCTTGCCCTGACGCTCGATCGACTTCGTCTCGATCTGCATCTCAAGGACGTTGCGGGACCAACCGTGTTCCAGCGATCATTTCGCGTAGGCCAGCCTCTCGTCAGAGCTCCCGGGCCGATCGATCAAGACCATGTTGTGCCCCCACGGCAATTTGGCAGCAGCCTGCTGCCAAATTGCCTCGTCTGGCCACGACTTAGCGAAGTCGCGCATATACCGCAGGTTGCGCGACGAGAAACCCTTCATCTCAGGGAAGGATCGGCGCAGATCGTGGGATAGACGGTCGATTACTTTCGTACCCCAGCCCTGTTCGGCCTGCCGATCAAGGATGCCGCGCCCGATCTGCCAGTAAAGCTGTAGAAGTTCGGTGTTGACCGCCAACGCTGCACGCTGCTGGGCAGCGTGAACGCGGCCTTTGAGGTCGTTCAGCCATTCGTCGTAACCGTCCGGCGGATCTGTGAGCGCGGGCACCTTGTCGGTCATCCTTGAAGTCTCCCAGCCCGAACCGACAATCTCGGGCCACCCAGGTCGCCCTGCGAGTCGTCAGATGGGCCCCAAGTGATACACGAGAGTGATACACGAAGGGCAGGAATTGGTGTTAAACGGCGAAACTGCGTGAACTGATCTGAACCGAAATAGCGCCTCTGACCTGCGGTTTTACCGTTTTGAGGAACATCCTGAGCGTGCGGTTTGTAACGTCACACCAATGGCACGCGGCGTAGCCGACGCTCAGCAGGATCGGACGATCGAGCGTCCGCGCCAGCTCGAGCGCCTCGGGGCTCCACTCCCACCAGTCGACGGGGTTGTCGGCGTGCTGCTGGAGGTACGGGCTCGTGGCATCGGCGAGACGATTGGGCATACGTCCACCCTAGGTCGGATCCGCGGGGTGGACTGTGCAAGCCTGTGGCACCCACCACGACGACAGGAACCGACGATGGCGCTGGAGCTGCGACCCAACTGCGAGTCGTGCGACCTCGACCTACCGGCCGGCTCCCAGATCGCGATGATCTGCACCTACGAGTGCACCTTCTGCCTCGCGTGCGTCGACGGGCTGCGCAACGTGTGCCCCAACTGCGGCGGCGGATTCACCCCTCGCCCGATCCGGCCGTCCACCGGGTGGCGGCCCGGCCTGTCGCTGGCGCAGCGGCCGGCGTCGACGGTCCGCGTCCACATGTCCAGGACCGCGGCCGAGGCGGCGGAACTGTCCGAGCGCCTCGCCGGGACACCCCCGAGCGAGCGCTAGCCGCGGTCGTGCGGGGTGGTGCGGCGGGTGTCGGACTCGGCGTCCTCGCCCTCCCAGGGCTGCTGGGCCTTGCGAGCGTGGGCCAGGAACGAGCGGCACAGGAAGAAGACGGCGACGATCAGGATGACCACGATGCCAAGAGCGAGCCAGCCGGGCTTGACGTCGTTGGGGTCCAACGGGGTCTTGCGGGTGCCGGCCTGGGCCAGGTCCGCGAGCAGAACGTAAGCGCGCATAGGTCGAGTCTACGCCTGCAACCCCGCGCCGGACCGTGCCGGGCGGACGTCAGGCGTCGCGTGCGTACGTCGCCGGCGGGGTGCCCACCACGGCGGTGAACACACGGATCAGGTGGGACTGGTCGGCGAAGCCGAGGTCGTTCGCGAGGGCGGCCCAGTCGGTCGGTTCCCCGACGTGCGCCGCGGCGGCCGCGTCGAGCAGCCGGAACCGCTGCACGACCCACTTCGGTCCCACGCCGAGGTAGGCCGTGAACTGGCGCTGCAGCGTCCGCAGGCCGACGCCGGCCCGCTCGGCCAGCTGGTCTGCGCGGGTCATGGTCCGGTCGAGCTCGGCCGCGCGGACCAGCGCGTTGATGCCGTCTGCCACCGGGTCGAGCACCGCGCCGCACGCATCGAGGTGCCGCTCCAGCGGCTCGACCATCTCCGCGTCGGAGAGGCCAGGCCGAAGCGCCGCCGCGGCGGCCGGCCGATCGTCCGGGCCGATGACGTCACCCAGCGGCACGACGCGGCCGGCGACGGTGCCGAGGTCGGCGCCGAGCACCGCGCGGAACGAGGCGGGGCGGAACGCCGTGCCGACGACGTGACCCGTGCCGTGCAGCGTGCGCACCCATGGCTCGCGGGTCACGCCGTTGACGAGCAGCCGAGCGACCCGGTCCGCGGGCTCGGCCGTGAGGTGCACGCACGGCTGCGGGATGATCTGCTGCGCGAACGGCTCGGGGCACTCCCAGCGCACGATCCAGTGGTACTCGACGAACGGCGCCCAGCGCGGCGACGGCGCCACGCGGGACACGTCGATGCGCTGCGCCGCCGCCGTGGGGCGGAGGATCGCGGCCTCGCCCCGGCCACGCGGATCGGTCATGGCACCAGTGTCGCGTTTGTCCAAGCGCGACGCGCGGCGCGGACCCTACCGTCGGTCGCATGAGCCACGCACACACGACCACCGCCCGCTTCGCCGTCACCTCGTGGGACGAGCACGTCGTCGTCGACATCGACGGCGAGACGACCGAGGTCAACGGCGTCCAGTACCCCAGCCGCGGCTTCTCGCGCGTCGACGCCGGCTACGCCTACACCGGACCCATCGAGGGGACGGGCGTCGTCGCCTACCTCATCTCGTACCGTCCCGGCAGCGCCCCCGTGACCGGCTTCGAGCGCTTCGAGGGCTCGATCGACGGGCACGACGGCTCGCTCGTCCTCCAGCACCGCGGCGAGCACGACCCGTCCGGCGTCCGCGCGACCTTGACGATCGTCGAGGGCCTGGGCACCGGCGGCCTTGAGACGATGACGGGCGAGGCGACGGTCGAGATCGCGGGCCACAGCGAGGACGGGTACGAGATCACCCTCGCCTACGACCTGTGATCAGTCGGCGGCCGCGTCGAGCTCGGCATCGGGAGGACTACCCGGACGCGACACCGTCAGGACGGCCTCGACGACCTCGTCCTCCAGCTCCAGGCGGTGCTCCAGGGACCGTAACCGGTCGGCCACGGCCGACTCGCTGGCGTCGCCGACCAGGTCGACGCTGGCCACGATGAAGACGCGGCGCGGCCCGACGAACTCCACGTGCAGGTAGCCGACGCTCGAGACCTCGTCCATGCCCGCGATGCGGTCCATCACGGAGGCGCGGATGGATGACGCGACCTCCATGCCGACCAGGAACCGCCGGTTGCGGTCGATCAGGACGAAGGCGACGACCGCCAGCAGCACGCCGACGAGGATCGAGCCGATCGCGTCGTAGACCGGCGACCCGGTGACCTGATGCAGAGCGATGCCGGCCGCCGCGATCACGATGCCGACGAGCGCCGCGGAGTCCTCCGCAAAGACCGCGCGCAGTGTCGGATCGGACGTGTCGAGAGTGTGCCGCAGCACGGAGTGTTCGAGCTTGTCGGCCTGCCCGCGCACCTGGCGGAACGCCTGCAGGAACGAGACGCCCTCGAGCACGAAGGCGATGCCGAGCACGACGTAGGCGATCGTGAAGCTCTCGGACGCTTCGTCCGCCGTGAGCTGCTGGACGCCGTGGGCGACCGACACGACCGCACCGGCGACGAACAGGCCGACCGCCGCGAACATCGACCAGACATACGCCTCGCGTCCGTATCCGAGCGGGTGGGTCCGGTCGGGCCGCCGACGCGACCGCCGGTCGGCGACCAACAGGAAGATCTCGTTGCCCGTGTCGGCCCACGAGTGGGCCGACTCCGCGACCATCGACGGCGATCCCGTCAGCACCGCCGCGACCGACTTCGCCACCGCGACCAGCGCGTTCGCGGTGAAGGCGAGGACGACGGTGACGTTCACGTCAGCGGGCGGCCACGGGGGATTCGTCAGCAGGATGGCCGGTGCGCACCACGTCGCGCAGGCCGGCGAACAGATCGTCCTCGGGGGTGCTCGTCTCGACCTTCGCGTCGACGAGCTGGTAGTCCTCGTAAGGCCACGCCTCGGCCTGGACCTCGTGCGGCACGGCGAAGAACCAGCCCTCGGGGTCGATCTGCGTCGCGTGGGCGATGAGGGCCGCGTCGCGCACCGGGAAGTACTCGGCACACTCGACCTGCGTCGTGAGCCGCGCCTCGTCCTCGGGCTTGCGCTCCCAGTCCTTGAACCGCTCGGCGTACGGATTCTCCAGACCGTGCCGCTCCATGGCCTTCCCGATCGCATCCATGCGCTTCCAGCTCCAGCCCAGGTGGTAGTACAGCTTCGATACCTGCCACGGCTCGCCCGCGTCGGGGTAGCGCTCGGGATCCGCAGCCGCCTCGTAGGCGTACACGCTGATCTCGTGGCACTTGATGTGATCGGGGTGGGGGTAGCCGCCGTTCTCGTCGTACGTCGTCAGCACGTGCGGCCGGAACGAGCGGATGAGGCGGACGAGCGGCTCGGCGGCCTCCTCGACGGGAACCAGGCCGAAGCAGCCCTCGGGCAGCGGCGGCTTCGGGTCACCCTCGGGCCAGCCGGAGTCGACGAAGCCGAGCCAGTCCTGCGTGACGCCGAGGATCTCGCGGGCTCGGTCCATCTCCTCACGGCGGATCTCCGAGATGAGCTCGGGGTTGTCCTCGATGCCCGGGTGCTTGAACTGGGGGTTGAGGATCGAGCCGCGCTCGCCGCCCGTGCACGTCACGACGTGCACGTCGACGCCTTCGGCCACGTAGCGGGCGGTCGACGCCGCGCCCTTGCTCGACTCGTCGTCGGGGTGGGCGTGCACGTGCATGAGACGGAGCTTCTCGGCCACGGTTCTCCTTCGAAGGGGTACGGAAATCCTCGCATCCAGAGCAACACGGCGCACGGCCCGGGTGTTCCGTCCGGCCGGGAGGCCGTCCGCCACGGGTGGGCCCTACCTGAGACACTGGACGACGTGACCGACCTCAGCTCCCGCTACGGATCCAGCCAGCGCCCCCGATGGTTCTGGCCCGCTGTCGCGGCGGTCGGCATCACGCTCGGCATCGCCTTCGCGGCGTGGGTGGGCTTTCAGAAGGACCCCGTGACGGGCCGGCTGTGGGGCTACGAGGTCGTGAGCGACTCGAAGGTGTCGGTCAAGCTCGACGTCGTCCGTCCCGACCCGCTCGACGTCACGTGCACCGTGTACGCGCAGGCCGACGACCACTCGATCGTCGGCGAGAAGACCGTCGACGTCCCGGCATCGAAGCAGGAAAAGGTCCGGGTCGTGATCGACATCGAGACCGAGCGGCGGGCCGTCAACGGTGTGCTGAGGACGTGTGTGCCCGCTGATTGAGTGCTAGCCTTGTGAGTTCACCCCGGGCGCTATCCCGGGGTGCCGCACGTAAAGGAGCGCACCGATGACTCAGCCGACAGAGACCGACACCATCTGGGTGACCCAGGAGGCGTACGACCGTCTGCAGCAGGAGCTCGCGCACCTCAAGGGTGACGTCTGGGCCGACATCACGGCCAAGATCGCCGCCGCTCGCGACGAGGGCGACCTCAATGAGAACGGCGGCTACCACGCTGCGCTTGAGGAGCAGGGCAAGACCAAGGCGCGCATCGACCAGCTCGAGAGCATGCTGCGCCGCGCCGAGGTGGGCGACAAGCCCGCCGACGACGGCCTCGTCGAGGCCGGCATGCTCGTCACGATCCGCTTCGAGGGCGACACCGACACCGAGGAGTTCCTGCTCGGCTCGCGCGAGCTGCTCAGCATGGACTCCAGCGTCGACATGGACGTCTACTCCCCCACATCGCCGCTGGGTGCGGCCATCCTGGGCAAGAACGTCGGCGACTCCGCGACGTACGAGACCCCCAACGGCAAGCGCCTCGGCGTCGAGATCGTCGCCGCGAAGCCCTTCTGACCCGGCGTCCGTGACGGGTGTGCAGAGGAGCTACAGGAGCTCGTAGCCGAGGGCGCGGAGCCGGGTCGGCACCTCGGCCCGCTGCAGCGGGCCACGCGTCGCGACCTGCACGTCGACGTCGACCTGGCGCACGCCCAGGGAGTCGGAGTTGCGGTCGTGGTTGACGGTCAGCACGTTGACCTGCATCGCGGCCAGGTCGCCGAGCAGGCGCATCAGCTCGCCCGGCCGGTCCGAGATGCGGGCCCGGAAGCTCAGGAAGCGTCCCGCCGCCGCGAGGCCGTGCCGGATGACGTCGAGCAGCACCAGCGCGTCGATGTTGCCGCCGGACAACACCGCGACGACCGGCCCCTCGTACTCGTCGGGACGATCGAGCACCGCCGCGACCGCGACCGCGCCCGCCGGCTCGACCAGCAGCTTGGCGCGCTCGAGCAGGTGGATCAGGGCGGTGCTCATCGAGTCCTCGCTCACCGTGACGACCTCGTCGAGCAGCGACGCCAGGATCTCGAACGGGATGTCGCCGGGCTGTGCGACCGAGATGCCGTCGGCCATCGTCGAGCCCATGACGCCGGCCGTGGGACGGCCGGCGCTGATCGACGCGGGGTATGCCGCGGCGCTCGCGGCCTGCACGCCGACGATCCGCAGGTCGGGACGCTCGCTGCGCAGCAGCGCCACCCCGGCGGCCAGGCCGCCGCCGCCGAGCGGCACCAGGATCGTCCTGACGTCCGGGCACTGCTCGAGGACCTCCAGGCCCAGCGTGCCCTGGCCCGCGATGATGTCCTCGTGGTCGAAGGGGTGGATCAACACCGCGCCGGTGCGCTCGGCGAACTCCTTCGCCGGCACGAGCGCCTCGGTGACGCCGGCGCCGTGGAACTGGATGTCCGCCCCGTAGCCCTCCGTCGCGGCGATCTTCGGCAGCGCGGCCCCGACCGGCATGAAGATCGTCGCCTTCGTGCCGAGCAGCGACGCGGCGAGAGCGACGCCCTGCGCGTGATTGCCGGCACTGGCCGCCACGACGCCTCGCGCCCGCTCCTCCTCGCTGAGCCGGGCGATGCGCACGTACGCGCCGCGGATCTTGAACGACCCCGTGCGCTGCAGGTTCTCGGCTTTGAGGAAGACGTCCTGGCCGGTGCGCGAGCTCAGCCAGCGCGAGTGCGCCATCGGCGTCGTCTCGGTCACGCCCTTCAGCAGGCCGCGGGCCGCCCGTACGTCGTCCAGATCCATCCGAGCAGCGTAGCCCGCGCGGCATGTGACGAACGGGTCACGAGAGGAGTTGGTTGCAGGACGCAACGTGTATATGCTTGCATCATGCAATCAGCATCCGTCGCCACCGAGGCGACCACCGCCGAGGACGCCGTCGTGGTCCTCATGCTCGCGGTCGGGCGCCGCTTCCGCGCCCGCATGAACGGCGACAGCGTCGAGCCGTCGCAGGCGTCCCTGCTGCACGTCCTCAACGCCCACGGCGCCATGCGGCTGGGCGATCTGGCCGAGGCGATGAGCCTCGACGCGTCCACCGTCAGCCGCCACGTGCAGCAGCTTGGCGACCGGCAGCTGATCGACCGGGAGCCCGATCCGGGCGACGGTCGCGCCCGCATCATCGCGATCTCCGACGCCGGACGGGCCGCGCTCAAGCACACCTTCGACCAGCGGCGCGCCTTCATCACCGAGGCGATGGCCGACTGGAGCGGCGCCGACCGCGACCGCCTGCGCGACGATGTCGCCCGCCTGACCCGCGCGCTGCCCGAGGTCTGACGCCGTCACGGCCGGTCGCGGGCCGGCAGCCTGTCAACGATCAGGTCGTACGAGTCCTCGATGAGCTCCTCGAGCAGCCCCGGCGGCAGGCTGCCGTCCAGCTGCACGGTCACCCAGTGCTTCTTGTTCATGTGGTACCCGCGGGTCACGGCGGGATAGGTGTCGACCAGCCCCGTGACGTCCGCCGGCTCGGCCTTGAGGTTGATGCTCGCCGAGCTGCCCACGCCGGTCAGCGCGAAGATGCGGCCGCCAACCTTGTAGACGCAGGTGTCCTCCCCGAACGGGAAGGTCAGCACCGCACCGGGCAGCGCCGCACACAGCGCGTAGACGTCGGTCATGTGGCCCGCGGCTCCAGTCCGACGTCGTCCTCGGGATCGTTCTGATAGTCCTGCGCGACCGAGACGAGATGCCGCACGACGCCGTTGAGGCAGGCGGCGAGCGGCACCGCGATGAGGGCACCGACGATGCCGGCGACCGTGACGCCCGCGGCGATCGCGAAGATGATCGCGAGCGGGTGCACCGCGACGAGCCGGCCCATCAGGAACGGCTGCAGCACGTGCGACTCGACCTGCTGGATCGCCACGACGACGATCAGCATGGCCAGCGCCGTCCACGGGCCCTGCGCCACGAGGGCCACCAGCACCGCGACCATGCCCGACAGCAGCGCGCCGATGATCGGGATGAACGCGCCCAGGAAGACGAGGACGCCGATCGCGAGCGTCAGCGGTACGTTCAGCACCCAGGCGCCCAGGGCGATGCCGATCGCGTCGACCAGCGCGACGAGGACCGTCGCCCGCACGAAGGCGGTCAGCGACGCCCACGCGGTGTGACCCGAGGAGTCGACGCGGTCGCGCGCGGCGCGCGGGAACAGGGCCACGACCCAGCCCCAGATGCGCTGGCCCTCGTAGAGGAAGAAGAACGCCGAGAACAGCGCGATGAAGAAGCCCGCGAGGACGTGCGTCACGGTCGTGCCGAGCTCGCTGACTCGCGTGACGATCGAGGTGTCACTCGACGCGATCGACTCCTTCGCGCTGTCCACCCAGCCCTGCACCTGGTCGTCCGTGAGGTGCAAGGGGCCCGTCTTGGCCCAGTCCTGCACCTGCGAGATGCCGTCGACGACGCTGGACCGCAGCTCGGCGACCTGCGAGGCCAGCTGCTGACCGACCAGGGCGAGCATGCCGATGAACGCCACGAGCATGAAGATCACGACGGCGAACGTCGCGACGAGGCGGGGCAGTCCGCGCGCCTGCAGCCAGTTGACGGCGTCGACCGTCAGCGCCGTCCCCAGCGTTGCCACCGCGATCGGCACCGTGATCTCCGAGAAGTAGCGCAGCAGCCAGATCCCGACCAGCCCGGCCGCGGCGATCACGAGCAGGCGCCACGCCCACTGGGTCGCGATCTCGACGCCCGGCGGCACCTGATACTTCTCGCTCACTGGCTCACGCTCCTTCGCGACACCCTAACGTCGAAGGAACCCCGGATGCGCGCCAGGAGCTGAACCCTGGTCACCCGCATTCCTGGGCCGCCGGCTGGACAGCGCTGCTGGAGGCGGTGATCCTGGGCGAGGGAACAGAACCGTGGCAGCGGATTGTTGAATCACTCGTGGAGCACGGTGCAGACGTGTCGATCGCCGACAGCGACGGGATCACCGCCGCACAGCACGCCAGGCGCCGGGGATACACCGAGATCGCTGACGTGCTCGACCGTGCCACGACTTCGTAGACTTTCCCCAACGAGAGGCGGAACAGCATGATCTTCGGTCGCAGCAAGTCAGAGCTCCCCACCCCCGAGACCGCCCTGCCCGGCCGCGAGGGCCGTCAGTTCCAGGTCGGCGGCACGCACCTCGTGCTCGGCACCCCCGTCGAGACACAGGTTCCGGACGGCTTCGAGTCGGCCGTCTTCGGCCTCGGGTGCTTCTGGGGCGAGGAAAAGACGTTCTGGGAGGTCCCGGGCGTCTGGTCGACGTCGGTCGGCTACGCCGGCGGTCAGACCCAGCACCCCACGTACGACGAGGTGTGCTCGGGCCGCACGGGCCACGCCGAGGTCGTCCGCGTCATCTGGGACCCCGCCAAGCTGACCTTTCAGGACCTGCTCAAGGTCTTCTGGGAGAACCACGACCCGACCCAGGGCATGCGCCAGGGCAACGACCGCGGCACCCAGTACCGCTCGATCATCCTGACGACGACGCCCGAGCAGCAGGAGCAGGCCGAGGCGTCCCGCGCGGCCTACCAGGTGCAGATGACCAACGCCGGCTACGGCGAGATCACTACCTCGATCCAGCCGCTCGAGCGCTACTTCTACGCCGAGGACTACCACCAGCAGTACCTCGTCAAGAATCCCTTCGGCTACTGCCCGCTGCACGCGACGGGCGTCCAGTACGCCTGACAGCATCAACACGTTATGGGGGAAAGATCCCAGTCACCCGGTGACTGGGATCTTCCGCGTTCACGATCGACGCGTGACGAGCGATACCTTCGACGAGTGACTCTCCGACCGTGCACCCGGGCCTTCGAAGCCGACTGGTTGTTCCGGTCGGGTCTGCCCTGGGAGCAGCTCGTGACTTTCGGCCCGTCGGGATTCGACGCCTACGCCCGCCTTCGGTTCATCCCCGACCCGGTGCGGGACGGCCAGCCTGAGCACACCGTCGACCTTCCCGACGACCACCCGTCGGAGTGGTCACAGGCATGGGCGGCTCTGGACATTCTTCGACGATTCACCACCATGCCCGGACCCTGGTACGTCTGCGCGTGGGAGGGGTCAGGCCATACGCTGCCGCCGGAGGTGTTCCGCGGGCGATTGGTCGGCGTGCCGGAACGGCTCTACTTCATGGCAGAGGGCGCGAGCGACGATGTGCAGGAGTGGGAAGCGTTGTTCGACGACGGCGGGCCGGTACCGGCCTTCGTCTGGCCCGCTGATCGAGCCTGGTGCTTCGCCAGTGATGTGGACCCACACTGGGCGGGAATCGGCGGAAGCGCCGCAGCAGTCGAAGCGCTTCTGGACAGCTCCCTCGACCTCGTCGCGGCTGACCCTGCCGAGAAGCCGCCGGCATACTACTGACGAACGCGCCCGAGGAACCGGCGTCGACCCATGGATGAGGGTCTTTGGTAGCCAGTACCGCCGTTACCCCTCATCGTCGGTCCGTGCTGGGACGCACGATGAGGGGTTGAGGCAGCCACCGCTACCCGAGACCCTCATCGTCCGTCCCCCCGTCAGACGGTCTCCACGACGAGCAGAACGAGCGCTACGCTGCGGGCCCATGGTCACCTTCACCCGCGCGGAGCTGGAGTCGTTCGCCGGCCGGACGATCCCCGATCTCGTCGGTGACGACCTGAGGCTGTTGTTCGTCGGCATCAACCCCGGACTGGTCAGCGCCGCGACGGGCCTGCACTTCGCGCGGCCCGGCAACCGCTTCTACCCGGCGCTTCGTCTGGCCGGCATCCTGCCTGAGGACGCCATGACCCCGCAGGACGCCGCGCCCGCCCTGCTCGCCCGGGGTGTCGGCATCACCAACATCGTGGCACGGGCCTCGGCGCGCGCCGACGAGCTCGACGACGCCGAGCTGGTGGCCGGGCGCGAGCGCCTCGAGGCGTTCGTCCACGACCACGCTCCCCGGGTCGTCGCCCTCGCCGGCATCACGTCGTACCGCATCGCGTTCGGCGAGAAGAAGGCCCGTGCGGGACGCCAGGAGCGGACCATCGCCGGCGCCGAGGTGTGGGTCGTGCCGAATCCGAGCGGTCTCAACGCCCACGAGACCGTGACGTCCCTGGCCGCCGCGTACGGCGCCGCGGCCCGCGCCGCGGGCGTGATCGACTAGCCGTCGCCGGCGACGGCCAGGACGTCCGGCATGACCTCGTAGACCGCGACGATGAGGGTCTGGACGGCTGCGGCGATCGTCTCGCCGGACGGCGTGAGCGCATAGTCAACGTGCGGGGGCAGGCTCGACTGCACCCTTCGGTCGACGAGGCCGTCGGCCTCGAGCGACTTGAGCGTCTGCGACAGCATCTTGTCGCTGATGCCGTCGATACAGCGCCGGAGCTCCCCGAAGCGGACGGGCTCGTTCGTGAGGGCGGCCAGCGTCAAGGCGCCCCAGCGGCTGGTGACGTGCTCCAGCACGGCGCGCGACGGACAGCCCTCCGCCAGCACGTCGAACGGTCTCAGATCCTGCGCCATGGCACTGCCTCCTCTCCGTCCATGCTATCACTTCGTTAGCGCTATCCGATGGTTTGCACTTTCGATTAGTGAGCGTATGCTCGATCCATCACCCGGATCCCGCCGTGGTGCGCACCGAAAGGAATCCCCCCATGACCATTGCCGTCACCGCCGCCACCGGACAGCTGGGCACCCTCGTCGTCGACTCGCTGCTGACGAAGGTCCCCGCCGCCGAGATCGTCGCGATCGTCCGCGACGCCGCCAAGGCCCAGCCGCTGGCCGACCGGGGCGTCACGGTGCGCATCGCGAGCTACGACGACCCGGCCGCACTGCGCACCGCCCTCGAGGGCGTCGACAAGGTGCTGCTGATCTCGGGCAACGACGTCACGAAGGACCGCCCGGCCCAGCACGCCCACGTCATCGACGCCGCTGCCGCCGCCGGCGTCTCGCTGCTCGCCTACACCAGCGCACCGGCGGCCGACACGTCCACACTGCCCGTCGCAGCCGACCACAAGGCGACCGAGGAGTACCTGGCGACGAGCGGCCTGAACACCGTCCTGCTGCGCAACGGCTGGTACCACGAGAACTACGTGCCCTCGATCGATGCCGCCCGCCACACCGGCTCGGTCCTGACGAGCGCCGGAGACGGCCGGGTCGCCAGCGCCGCGCGCGCCGACTTCGCCGAGGCGGCAGCGGTCGTGCTGACGACCGACGAGCCGCTCCAGCCCGTCTACGAGCTCGGCGGCGACGTCGCGTGGACGCAGGACGAGCTCGCCGCGGCCATCGCCGACGTCATCGGCTCGCCCGTCACCGTCGCTCAGGTCTCCCCCGACGAGCAGAGCGCCGCGCTCGCCGCCGCCGGTGTGCCGGACTTCTGGGCTGGCTTCACCGTAGCGACGGATGCGTCCATCAGGGCCGGCGAGCTCGAGGTGACCACCGGTGACCTGAGCGCCCTGATCGGCCGGCCCACGACTCCCCTGGTCGACGCGCTCCGCGCCGCCGTCTAGCCCCCCACCGCGCTCCCTATCCCGCGAGCGGTGCGTTCCGGACGTTCTGAGACGGCGCGTCTGTCCGTTCCGCACCGCTCGGGGGCGGGTTCGCACCACTCGGCACGCGGGGCGTGAGCGCCAGCCTGAACCCCTCCGGCATGAGCGTCAGCCGCTCGGTGATGGTCAGCTCGTACGACGGATCCGGCGTGAGCTCGTACCGGTGCAGCATGCGCGCGAGCACCAGGACGGCCTCGTGCACGGCGAACTGGCGGCCGATACACGAGCGCTCGCCCGTCCCGAACGGCTTGTAGCTGTGCGCGAGACGGCCGCGGGACCGCTCCGAGAGGAACCGGTCGGGGTCGAACTCGCCGGCGTCGTCGCCCCACACGTCGGGGTCGCGGTGAACCATCGGCAGCACCACGAGGGCCCAGTCCTGCGGGCGCATGACGTGCCCCGTCGACAGCGTCGTGACCTCCCGTGGGCTGCGCCCGTAGCCGGGTGCGGTCGGCCACAGCCGCAGGCCCTCGTCGAGCACCCGGCGCAGGAAGCGGAACTTGGCGATCTGCTCGAACGCGGGCTCGACCTCGCGATCGGGGCCGAGGATCGTGTCGACCTCCTCGTGCGCCCGGGCCAGCAGCGCGGGATCGCGGGTCAGGTAGTACAGCGCGAACGACAGCGCACCGGACGTCGTCTCGTGGCCCGCGACCAGGAAGGTCAGGATCTGGTGGCGGATGTTGAGGTCGTCGAGCCGTGCGCCGGTCTCCGGGTGCGGTGTGTCGAGCATGATGCCGAGGAGGTCGTGGTCGGACGCCGCGCTGGCCCGACGGGTCGCGATGACGTCGTCGAGCAGCCCGTCGATGTACGCCTGGTGGTGGGCGTTGCGCTGGTCGATGCGGCGCGACATGAGACGCGCGCCGGGCATGCCGCTGAACGAACCCTTGCGCTGTCCGGCCCGTAGCGCGGCGATCATCGCGGGGATGAACGGGTGCGGCTCGTCACGGGTGAACGAGCCGAAGTCCTGGCTGAACGCCGTGCGGCTGATCGTCTCCATCGTCAGCCTCGTCATGTCGGCCGACACGTCGACGGGCGCCTCGCGGACGTCCCACGTGTCGAACAGCTCCTGCGCCGCGGCCAGCATGACGGGGTGGTAGCGGCGCATCGCGTCCTTCGTGAACGCCGAACGCAGCAGATCGTGGGCCAGCGCCCAGTTGGTCTCGTCGTTGTACGCCGTGAACAGGCCCGCGCCGGCGAACTGACGCAGCGCGACGAGCGCCGGGGACAAGGCCTTCTCGAACCGCGACTCGTCGGCGAGCTCGGCGGCCAGCTCGGCCCCGGAGACGAACACGAACTTCTGGTCGAAGATCTTCAGCTCGAAGATCGGCCCGAGCTCGGCACCCCGCCGCATCGTGCTCTGCAGCGGCGCGACCGCATCGGTGCCCAGCGTGTCACCGACGAAGGGCCGGCGGCCAGGGGGATGCGGGAACCTCTGCCCCGACCAGTCGTTGAGCATCGTGGTCCTCCCGTCGCCAGCTCAGAGACCGCTGCGTCTGCTGGCGGCCGCCACGAGACGCTGGTAGCCCGAGCCCGTCAGGCGGACCAGCTTGTCGAGCACCCACGCATCGGCTCCGATCAGGACGCGCGCCCGGTTCTTCTCGACCCCCGCGAGGATCACCTCCGCGGCCTTCTGCGGCGACGTGCGGGCCAGCTTGTCGAACGACGACGCCAGGTCGTCGTGGTCGAGCCCTTCGACCTGCTCGCCGTTGCGCGCGATGTTGGTCTTGATGCCGCCGGGGTGCACGCAGGTGACCTTGACCGGCAGCCCGCCGTTGAGCATCTCCTGGCGCAGCGACTCGGTGAAGCCGCGCACCGCGAACTTGGCCGCGTTGTAGGCGCTTTGCGAGGGCACCGAGAACAGCCCGAAGATGCTGGAGATGTTGACGACGTGCCCGTCGCCGGACGCGATGAGGTGGGGCAGGAAGGCCTTGGTGCCGTTGACGACGCCCCAGAAGTCCACGTCCATGACCCGGTCGATGTCCTTGAACGACATCTTCTCGACCGTGCCGGTGAAGGCGATGCCGGCGTTGTTGAACACCAGGTTGACCGTGCCGAAGTGCTCGACGACGGTGTCGGCGTACGCCAGCACGAGCTCGCGCTGTGAGACGTCCAGCGCGTCGCAGCGGACCTGCGCTCCCTCAGCCCGCACGAGTGCCTCGGTCTCGGCCAGGCCCGCGAGCTCGACGTCGCTGATGGCCAGTCGCGCGCCGCGGCGGGCCAGCTCGACGGCCAGCGCCCGGCCGATGCCCGATGCCGCGCCGGTGACGACGGCGACCTTGCCGGTGACATGGGTCATGAACAGCTCCAATCCAGATACCCTAGGTATCTGAAATCGGACGCTACCAGAGAAATCGCTCAGACGACAGAGCGCCGGCGCGGGGTGAGTCGCACCTGCGGAAGGGGCGGCGCCGGGATGACCTGGTCGCCATGGCCGTCGACGTGGCCGAACCGTCCGGCGGCCCGCTCCCAGTCGGCGCGGGCCAGCGCGATGTCGTCGTGGGACCGGCCGATGAAGTTCCACCACATGACGAGCTCCTCCTCGAAGGGCTCGCCGCCGATGAGCAGGAGCGTCGTGTCGACCGGCACCTGGATGCCGACGCTCGATCGTCCCGGGGCCAGGTACCGCAGCTCCCGGTGCGCTACCGGCTCGCCGTCGAGCACCGCGGGACCGTCGACCGCGAGGATCGCGTGCTCGAAGTCGGGGCGCAGCGGGACGGTCGCGTAGCCGTGGCTGACGCTCAGCTCGGCGCCGACGATGGGGGTGTACGTCGTCGCGGGCGACACCGCACCGGCCACCTCGCCCAGCAGCACCTTCGCCGACCAACCCTCCCCCTCGGCGACGGGGAGATCGGGGTGGTGCTCGAAGCCGGCCGCACCGTCGAGTGCGCCGGCGGGCAGGGCCACCCACAGCTGGATGCCGTGCATGGGGGCGTCGGGGTCGCCGACGGAGAACTCCGAGTGCGAGACACCGTCGCCGGACGTCATGAGGTTCAGCTCGCCGGGCCTCAGCACGACATCGCTGCCGAGGCTGTCGCGGTGACGGATCTCCCCGGCGATGGGCCACGTGACGGTCTGCAGGCCCGTGTGAGGGTGCGGCAGGACCGCCATGGGCTGATCGGTCGGTCCGAAGTGGTCGACGAAGCACCACGCACCCACCGTGGGGAATCCACGCTGCGGAAGCGTGCGGTGGACCGTCAGGCCGCGCAGGCCGCCGAGCGGCACCTCGCGGGCCTCGAGCGTCAGGTCGATCGTCATGCCAGGAGCGTACGTCGCAGCCGGTCGACGTCGTCGGCGGATGCGCCCATCTCCCGCAGCCAGCCCTCGGTGCCCCCGGCGTGCCCGTCCCACACGTCGAGGACCGCCTCGATCGCGTCGGGCGACACGTCGAAGAACGCGGCGGGCAGCGTGCTGCGGTGACGGTGCCCGGCACCGCGGCGCAGTCGGGCCATGATCTCGCGCCCCGCGTCGGCGGTCAGCAGGTAGTCGTCGACCACGTGCCCTCGCGACACCCCGACGAGCCGCAGCAGCAGCGCGATCGACACCCCGGTGCGGTCCTTGCCGGCCGCGCAGTGGATCAGCGTCGCGCCACTGGCCTGACCGACCTCCCGCACCAGCTCGACGAGATACACCGACGCCTCGTCGAGCATCTGCAGGTACAGCGCCTGCAGCGTCTCGACGCGCGCCTGCCCTGGCCGCAGCGCGCTGAGCAACGGCAGGCTGACGACCCTCACTCCGTTCTGCGCCAGCGGGTGGATCGGCTCGACCTCACCCGGCGAGCGCAGGTCGATGACGACCGTCGGCGGCCACGAGAGACCGTCCGGCCCGGCGTCCTTCGCGGCGGGGACGGCGCTGCGCAGCACCCTGCCCGGCGCGACGACGCGGCCGTCATGGGTTGGCAGATCGCCGATGTCGCGCAGGTTGGGAGTCAGCTCGGGCACGCCGCAACCCTAGGGGCGGCGAGAGGCATGTCACGTAGGCGGTCCTGGGGCACGGGGCGATAGACGGTCATCGTAAAATCGAGTTATGGTCCGACCCCGCAGACTCGCAGCCACCACACTGATCGGCAGCGGCGCAACCGTCTCCGGGTTCTACGGATTCCTGATCGGCGAGGCGATGCTCGCGCGCCGTGCGATCGGCACGTCCGACGAGCGTCCACCCTCGCCCGACGGCGTCTACGGCTACGACCTGCCGGGCGCGACGATCCGCGTGCTCGTGCTGGGTGACTCGGCCGCCGTCGGCTACGGCATGTCGACGGCCGACGCGACCCCGTCGGCGATGCTCGGCATCGGCCTCGCGCACGTCATGGACGCTCCCGTCGAGGTGCGTTGCCGCGCCGTCGTCGGCGCGCAGACGTCGGAGCTGATGGACCAGATCGACCAGGAGATCGACTGGGAGCCGCACGTCGCCGTCATCGTGATCGGCACCAACGACGTCGTCCACCAGGTGCCGCCGGCGACGTCGGCGCGACTGCTGGCCGACGCGGTACGCCGCCTCGTGACGGCCGACTGCCAGGTCGTCGTCGGCACGACCCCCGACCTCGGCTCCGTCCGGCCCATCATGCAGCCGCTGCGCGCGGTCGCCCGCAGCTGGAGCCGCCACCTGGCCCGTCGGCAGACGATCGCGGTCGTGGGCGCCGGTGGGCGTGCGGTGTCGCTGGGCGACCTGCTCGGCAACCTGTTCACCGAGAACCGCGACATCATGTTCGGCACCGACCGCTTCCACCCGTCCGAGACGGGCTACGCCAACATGGTCTCGGTGCTGATCCCCGCCGTCGCCGCGTCACTGCGCGAGCGCGCCCGTTCCTACGCGTACACGAGCTACGCCACGTCGGAGAAGCCCCGCGACCTCATGTCGGTGCGCGAGGCCGCCGCCGAGGCATCGCAACACCCTGGCACACAGGTCGTGCAGGACGGCCCTCAGGGCGGCGGCCGCTGGGCGACGGTGCTGCGTCGCCGCCGCGCCGGCTGACCCGCCCACGACGTCAAAGCCCGGGACGTCATCGCGAACGAGGCCCATGCGCCACGCTGGGTATGACGTCCCGTGACGGCCCAGAACAGACCGATGGCCGGCCCCCCAGGGGACCGGCCATCGTCATGGGTTCAGCGGTTGATCAGTCGCCACGCAGGATCGCGAGGATGCGCAGGATCTCGATGTACAGCCACACCAGGGTGACGGTGAGGCCGAAGGCCACGCGCCACGACTCGCGCTCCGGCAGGCCGGCCGCGATGCCCTTCTCGGCGTAGTCGAAGTCCATGATCAGCATGAACGTCGCGTAGACGACCAGGGCGCACGAGACGAGCAGGCCCAGCGTGTTGAAGCCGCGCAGTCCGCCGGACTCGAAGACACCGGTGAGGCTCAGCACCATGTTGATCAGCAGGACGCCGACGATCGCGAAGCCCGAGATCGTCATAATCTTGCGGAACTTGTCGGTGACCTGGATGTTGAAGAACTTGTAGGCCGCGAGCGTTCCGGCGAAGGCGACGACCGTGCCGAGCACGGCCTGGAAGACGATCGTGGTGTCGCCGACGTAGGTCGCGATGACCTTCGAGAAGGCGCCGATGAAGACGCCCTCGAAGACGGCGTACGCCAGGACCAGCGCGGGGCTGATGACCTTCTTGAACGAGTTGACCATTGCCAGCACGAAGCCGACGAGGGCACCGACCATCGCGAAGGTGGCGGCCTTGCCCATGATCGCTTCACCGGTCGTGGGGTCGATGACGTCACCGATGGCGAACCACGTGACGGCAGCGGCCACGGTGAGCAAACCCAGCGTGATGCCGGTCTTCTCGACGACCGAGTCGATCGTCATGCGTCCGGTGCCCGGCTGGGTGTGCGTGGGCGATCCGTTCAGATCGATCTGCCACTGGGACGGGTCGTTGGCGATCGCGCCGCCGCGGCCGTTGAACTCGGCGCTGCGGGCGAAGACAGGGTTGCTGCTCTTCATGGTTTCCCTCCGTGGGATCGGCTCCTAGGTGGAGTCGTTGGCTCTACCCTATCCAACGCTCTCGACAGTCTGTTTGATCCCGATTTACTCGTTGAGTGGTGCAACCGGTTCCGTGGGCTGGACGGCGGCGGGCGCCTGGACGGCCGGGACCCTGAGGAAGGGTCCGTTGGCGTACGCGGCCAGCTTGGCGGGATCGACGTCCGGATCCGGCACCAGCTCGCCGAACTCGTCCCAGATCATCTGGGTGAGGGCCAGCGGGTAGACGTTGAACACCTTCGCACCGGTCTCGAGCGTTGCCGGCGTCTGCTGGATCGAGGTGGTGTCGACGTCACGGTTGGGCACCAGCGGCTTGCCCTCGATGTCGAACAGCTGCACGCCGGTCAGCGGATTGCCGGCCGCGTCGTAGGCGTAGATGTTGGTGACCGGTTCGCCCGACATGGCCAGGCCGTCGACGTCGTACGAGCCCTCGTCGACGTACTCCGCCCGGACGTAGTCGTCGTCGACATTGCCGTAGGCGGACAGGGTGACCGGCAAGAAGGCGACGCCCGCGAGGATGTTGCCGACCACCAGGAGGCCGCGCAGTCTCGGGAACTGCCAGAGGCCGCGGCCCCACTGGACGCTGACGACGATGGCGCCGAGCAGCGGGACGATCCAGACCGGCTCGAAGGCGAATCCTTGCTCGTCGCCGTACGCCGCGGCCGAGATCCAGATCGCGACCCACGCCCGTGCGATCCACCAGACCGGTCGCAACGGCACGAAGAACGCCAGCGCCGAAGCCAACGCGGGGCTGCGGGTGATCGCCTCCTTCGTCCGTGCCACGTCGTCACGCCACGCATCGGCCAATCCGCCCCACAGACCACGGCTGGGCGCGCGGGTCGGCAACCCGGCGGCGGCGCGCAGCTCGGCCGCGTAGGCGACGGGGTCGGGCAGGGTCCGGCGCAGGTCCTCGGCCAGCGACTCGGCGAGATCGGCCTCGAGGCCCTCGGTGAGGTCGTCGACCTCGTCGGCGGGCAGATCGGCGAGCGCCTCACGGACGTCCCGGGCGAACGCGACGATCTCGGGCGCGACGGTGGACGTGCTCATGCGGCCTCCAGGAGCTGGTTCATGGTGGTGGAGAACTCGGCCCAGACCTTGCGCTGGAGCTCGAGCGTCGCCCGTCCCTGGGCGTTGATGCCGTAGTACTTGCGGTGCGGCCCCTCCTCGGAGGGCACGACGTAGGACGTCAGCGCTCCCGCGGTGTAGAGCCGGCGCAGGGTCCCGTAGACGGAGGCTTCTCCGACGTCCTCGAGGCCGGCGGCGCGCAGCCTGCGCACGACGTCGTAGCCGTACCCGTCCTCGTCCTCGACGACCGCGAGCACCGCGACGTCGAGCACTCCCTTCAACAGCTGAGTGGCATCCATGGATCGGACGGTACCACGCAATCCGCAGTACCGTGCCGAGCGCGCATCCCGGCACCGCGGGCGTGTCGCGTCAGCCGGCGACGTCGTGGAGGTGATGCACGACGTCGTGCACGAAGTACTGCGCCAGGGTCTCCACCGTGAAGAACGAGCCGTTGCTGCGCCGTCCCATCCGGCCCCACGCGTCGTCGGGCACGGCGCCAAACGCCGCGGCGGCCGAGCGGCCGGCGGCGACGAGCCGCGGCGCGACGTCCTCGGGACGCTGCGAGGCGTAGTCGTCCTCGACGGCGGTCACGTCCTGGTCCCAGTTCGCGAACAGCGGGTCGTCCTCGTCGAGCATGAGCCGCAGGCGCCCCTCGAACGTCACGAAGACGTCGCGCACGTGGCAGGCGTACTCGGTCGGAGACCAGGTCGTGGGGTCGGGACGCTCTCGCGCGTCCGGCCTGCGCAGGACCGCCTCCCACCGGGGCAGGTCCGCCTCGACCAGGCGAGCCACGTCACGCGCCGGGACCTCGCCGGAGACGAGCCCGCACTCGGGACACCGCTCGGACAGCACCCACGTCCAGTCCTTGCCGTCCGGCTCGATGTCCACGCGGCTACGCTAGCGCGGGTGGAATCCTCGCTGCACCGGGCTCGGCCGGTCTCCTTCACCCGGCGTGGTGGCCGCCTGACGCCGCGCCAGCAGAGCGCGTGGGACGAGCTCGCGGCCACGCACATGCTGGACGTTCCGCGTCACGGCACCAGCACGTCGGTCGACCCCGCCTACGTGCTCGACCCGGCGGCGGTGTTCGGGCGCGAGGCGCCGCTCGTCGTCGAGATTGGCAGCGGACGCGGCGAGTCGCTGGTCCACGCTGCGCTCGAGCACCCCGACGTCGACTTCCTGGGGCTCGAGGTCTACGTCCCGGGAGTCGCGCAGACGCTCGTGACGATGCGTCACCGGGGCGTCACGAACATCCGCCTGGCGGTCGTCGACGCCGCGGAGGCGCTCACGACTATGGTGCCGGCCGGCTCGGTGCGCGAGCTGCGGCTGTGGTTCCCCGATCCGTGGCACAAGACGCGCCACCACAAGCGGCGCCTCGTGAGCCCGGAGTTTGCGGCGCTCGCGGCCCGCATCCTCGAGCCCGGCGGCGCGTGGCGGCTCGCGACGGACTGGCAGGACTACGCCGACCACATGCGGCTCGTGCTCGCGGACGCACCCGACTTCGACTTCTCCGGCGACTGGGCACCGCGTTTCGACGGACGTCCCGTGACCCGGTTCGAGGACAAGGGACTGCGCGTCGACCGCGACATCCGAGATCTCCTCGCGGTCCGCCGCACCCCTAGGATGACGGCATGACTGAGCTGGGCAACGCCGAGAAGCTGCGCATCTCCGACGGCTTCGTCGTGTGGATCATCGGCACCTCGGTCGAGGAGACCTCTGTGCTCGACCCCATGCCCGAGGGCGCGGAGATGATCGAGGTGCTCGACGAGGAGGAGACCGAGTCCGTCGACGCGGCGATCCTGTTCGCCGCCGACCGGGTCGGGCTCGCCGACAGCTTCGACGACGTCCTGCCGCAGTTGGGGTCGATCCCGCTGGTGTGGATCACCTACCCCGTGCGCGACGTCGACATCGACGAGGACGCGATCCAGGAGCTCACCGCCGACTACGGCTGGTACGCGGTCGAGTCGATCCTGCTGGACGACGCGTGGGCCGCCCTGCGCATCGAACAGTCCTGACCCGCGCCCCACCCCACCCCACCCCGGCCCAGCGGTGGGGGCTGGGCTGAGGGGGCCGGGACCTCTACCGTCGACAGCAGGCACCACCCTGTCACGTCCACGAGGAGAGCGTCATGAGCGAAGAGAACGGCAAGGGCACCATCGTCCTGGTCCACGGACTCTGGATGACACCGAAGAGCTGGGCCGGCTGGAAGTCCAGGTACGAGCAGGCCGGGTACGACGTCGTCGTTCCCGCGTGGCCCGGCGTCAGCGATGACGTCGAGGGGTTGCGCAAGGATCCGTCGGCGCTGAACGGGCTGCGGATCAAGACCGTCGTCGACCACCTCGCGACCGTCATCGACGAGATCGTCGCGGAGACCGGCGAGCAGCCGATCATCATGGGCCACTCGTTCGGTGGCCTGATGACCCAGCTGCTGCTCGACCGCGGGTACGGACGCGCGGGCGTAGCGATCAACTCGGCGCAGTCCGCAGGCGTGCCGGTGCTTCCGCCCAGCGTCGTCAAGGCCGGCATGCCCGTGCTGGGCAACCCGTTCACGATCAACCGGACCGTGCTGCTCAACGCGAAGCAGTTCCACTACGCGTTCACCAACACGCTGACGATGGACGAGTCGGAGAAGGTGCGTCAGGAGCTGCAGATCCCCGCGCCCGGCAAGCCCCTGTGGCAGGCGGCGCTGCACCTGTTGATGAACACCGGCGAGTCGCGGATCGACTACGCCAAGACCGGCCGCGCTCCCCTGCTGTTCACGGCGGGCACGGCCGACCACATCGTCCCGACGAAGGTCAATCACAAGAACGCCGCCGCATACAAGAGCGGCGTCGTCGAGGTCAATGAGTTCGAGGGCCGCACCCACTACGTCGTCGGCCAGGACGGCTGGGAGGACGTGGCCGACTACGCGCTCACCTGGGCCGAGCAGCACTGACGTCCCGACTGGGTGGGTCACCAGCGGGGGTGGACGGCCTCGCGCAGCTCGCGGTCGTAGAGCTCGTGCACCGCTCGGTCGAGCTTCTCTGACACGGGCACCGTCGCCGCGGCCGCGTTCGAGCGCGCCTGGGTGACGCTGCGGGCGCCGGGGATCGCCGCGGTCACACCGTCCTGCGCCAGGATCCAGGCGATCGCCGCCTGCGCGGGGTGGACGCCGTCCGGCACCAGCGCGGCGAACTCGCGCGCCGCCGCCACGCCCGTCGCGAAGTCGACGCCGGAGAACGTCTCGCCCGCGTCGAAGGCCTCGCCGTTGCGGTTGTAGGTGCGGTGGTCGTCGGCCGCGAACGTCGTCTGCTCGGTGTAGCGCCCCGAGAGCAGGCCGGACGCGAGCGGGACGCGCGCGATGATGCCGACGCCGGCCTCCCGCGCGGCGGGCAGCACCTCGTCGAGCGGCTTGAGCCGGAACGCGTTGAGGATGATCTGGACGCTCGCGACGCCCGGACGCGCGATCGCCGTCAGCGCCTCATCGACGGTCTCGACGCTGACGCCGTACGCGGCCATGACGCCATCGGCTACGAGCGTGTCGAGGTCGTCGAACACCCGGTCGTCGGCGAACACCGCGGTCGGCGGGCAGTGCAGCTGCACCAGGTCGAGGGTCTCGACGCCCAGGTTGGCGCGCGAGCGGTCCGTCCACTCCCGGAAGCTGTCCATCGTGAAGTGGGCGGGGTCCTGCTCTGCGCGGCGGCCCATCTTGGTCGCCACGAAGACGTCCAGGTCGGGGCGCGCTCGGAGGTACTCGCCGATCAGCTGCTCGCTGCGCCCGTCGCCGTACACGTCGGCCGTGTCGAAGAACGTGACCCCCGCGTCGACCGCCGCGTCGAGCACCGCGATCGCGTCCTCGCGCGTCACGTCGCCCCAGTCCGCGCCGAGCTGCCAGGTGCCGAGGCCGACCACCGAGACGTCTCGTCCCGTGCGTCCCAGCGTGCGTGTCTCCATGGTGCGTCTCCTCAAGATGGCGTGGATCGCCCAGCCTAGGCCCGACGGGAGACGAACGCCTCCCCCGCGGTCACCGCGACCCGAAGACAGTTCTCGGGAGGCGGTATGGGGCACAGGTAGTGATCGGTGAACGCGCACGGCGGCAGGTAGGCCCGGTTCAGGTCGACCGCGACGGTGCCGTCGGCGTCCGGCGCCGGGAGGGTCAGGAACCGGAACTGCTGGGTCGTGCCGCCGTTCGTGGCGTCGGCGAACGTCACCTGCAGGCGGCCGCTCGGCGCCGGGAAGGCGACGAGGCCGATGGCGTGGCCGTCGAGCTCGAGGCGGACGACGCCGGCCACACGGTCGTCGCTGCGGGAGCCGTCGACGTGGTCGATGCCGATCGTCGCGTCGTCGGGGGCGGTCTCGAGCCGACCGGTCACGACCCAGCGCTCGTCAGGCGCGAAGGTGTCGATGCCGGTGAGCGACACCCGCGTCGCGGCGTTCGGGTCGAGGACCCGCAGGGCCACGACGCCGTCGCGAGCCAGCGCGCGCATCAGCAGGTCGCCGCTCACTGTCTCCTCCCCGGGCGCGAGGACGAACGGACGGTCGACGTCGATCGCGGTGGCCCGACCGTCGCGGTCGAACCAGCGCCCGCGCAGGCCGTCGATCACCAGCGGCACATCGGACAGCCAGTCGTCGGTCCAGGTGCTCGTCGTGGTGGTCATGGGGATCCTTCCGATCGGTGGATGGGTGGGTGCCGGGTTCAGCCGGTCCAGGCCGCGTCGAGATCGGCGTACCGGCCACCGACGGAGACGAGCTCGTCGTGCCGGCCGTCCTGAACGATGCGGCCGTGCTCGAAGACGAGGATGCGGTCGGCACCCCGCGCCGTGGTCATGCGGTGGGCGATCGACACCGTCGTCCGGCCCACGGTCAGCGCACCCAGCGCCCGCTGGACGCGCACGTCGGTGGCCGGGTCGACGCCGCTCGTCGCCTCGTCGAGCACCAGCAGGTCGGGGTCGGCCAACGCCGTCCGGGCCAGCGCGACGAGCTGGCGCTCGCCCGCCGAGAGCCGGTCCCCGCGGACGCCGACGCCGGTGTCGAGGCCGTCGGGCAGCGACGCGAGCCATGGGCCGAGACCCAGCGACGCGACGATCTCGTCCAGGACCGTGGCGTCGTCGCGCATCCCGAGCAGGATGTTGTGCGCGATGGACGTGTCGAACAGGAACGGATCCTGCGGGACGATCGCGACCCGCCGCTGGAACGAGGAGTCCGCGATCTCGCCGACCAGGACACCGCTCAGCAGCACCTCGCCCGCACGCGCGGGGATCTGGCGGGTCAGCAGCTTCGCGAACGTGCTCTTGCCCGAGCCCGACTCACCGACGACTGCGACGTGCTCCCCCGGCTCGAGCCGGACGTCGAGGTGCTGCAGCACCGCAGGGTCCTCGCCGTAGCCGGCAGTGACGTCGCGCAGCTCCACCGCGACGGGTCCGGCCGGCAGGCGGCGCGCGTGAGGGCCGGTGACGACCCCGGACGGGGTCGCGACGACCTCGAGGGCACGGCGCCAGCCGACGAGGGCGTTCTGCGCCTCCCCCAGCATCTGCACCAGCGACTGGAGGGGACGCACGAAGAACGTCACGAGCAGGAGCATCGCCACGAGCTCACCCGCCGACAGGTCCAGCCGTGGCTCCCACGACGCCGGCGACGTCGACCAGCGGACGCCCGCGACGATCACGACGGCCGTCATGAGCGAGATCGCCAGCTCGCCCAGCGCCGTGTTCAGGTGCAGCGGCACGAGGGTGCGCCGTTGCGCGGTGGCGGTGCGCTCGATCGCCCGGTCGAGATCGGCCCGCACCCGGTCGCCCGTGCCCGTCGCGCGGACGACCGCGATGCCGGTGACGGCCTCGCTGACCGACGACTGCAGCGCCGAGACGCTCTCGCGGACGACCGTGAAGCGCCGGGCGACGACGGCCTGGATGCGTCGCATCACGACCAGCAGCACGGCTGCCAGCCCGAGGATCGACAGTGCGAGCTGCCACGAGTAGAACGTGATGATGACCGCCGCGAGCAGCATCTGCGCGAGGTTCACAAGCAGCACGACGCCGCCGTTCTGGACGAAGTTCGTGACGGCGTCGACGTCACTGGTCAGCCGGGTCACGAGATCGGCGCCGCGCGTCGTCGCGGCGGTCTCGGGCGCCATCTGATGGATCCGGGCGATGCCTGCTGCGCGCAGGTCGGCGAGGGCGCGCTCGGTGCGGCGGTAGATGCGCTGGTTGAGCCACCACGACGCCAGGACCGCGGCGACCGCGGCGGCTCCACCGACCAGGACGGCCCGCGCGACGACGCCGGCCGTCCCGTCGCCCGGGTGCAGCAGGCCGTGGTCGAGCGCGTACTGGACCGTCAGCGGCGTCACGATGCGACCCGCTCCGGCGACCACCGCGAGCAGGAGCGTCAGCCCGAGCCCGCGGACGATCGTGGGCGTCGTGGCGCGCACGAGCCGGACGAGGACGCGCAACGGCACCCCGTCCAGCGCGGCGAGCCCCGACGTCGTCGGGTCAGGCACGGGACACCTCCTCGTCGTAGGCCTGGAGGATCTGCCGGTAGTCCGGCTCCGCGACGAGCAGCTCGGCGTGGGTGCCGATCCCCACGAGCCGGCCGCCCCGGAGGAACGCGACACGGTCGGCGATCGCGACCGAGCCGGGGCGGCCGCCCACGAGGACGACCGTGGTCCGCCCCCGCAGTCCGTCGACGGCCGCCAGGACGTCGCCCTCGACACCGGGATCGAGCGCGGACGTCGCGTCGTCGAGGAGCAGGGCCCGGGGCTCACGCAGCAGAGCCCTGGCTAGGCACAGCCGCTGGCGCTGCCCGCCCGACAATCGCGCACCGCGATCCCCCGCCCGCGTCGCGAGACCGTCGGGCAGCGCGCGCACGAACGAGTCCGCTCCCGCGGCGCCGATCGCGTGCCACAGCTCGGCGTCGGTGTACCCACGCCGCTCGCGGGGGTGGCCGTCGAGGACGAGGTTGTCGTGCACCGACGAGCCGAACAGCCACGGCGACTGCGACACCACGGCCACGTGGGCCGCGACCTCGCCCGCGGCCAGCGCGGTCGCGGGCACCCCACCGATCGCGACCGCCCCCGTGGTGGGATCGATCTGCCGGGCGAGCAGGTCGACCAGGGTGCTCTTGCCCGATCCGGTGGCCCCCACGACCGCGAGGATCTCCCCCGGCCGAATCTCGACCGTCACCCCGTCGAGCAGGGTGGTGCCGCCGCGGACGACTCCCACGTCGCGAGCCACGAGCCCCAGCGGACCGTCTCCGGTCAGGACGCGGTCGCCGTGCGGGGTCAGGTCCTCGGCCTCGAGCACATCGGTGACCCGGGCCCGGCCGGCCGCCGAGATCGGCAGCATGCCGAGGAAGCGGCTGATGACGTTGAGCGGGATCGAGATCGTCAGCAGCAGGTAGACCACCTCGATGACGACCCCGACCGGGAGCCGACCCGACTCGACCCGCTGGGCGCCCACCGCGACGACCGCGAGGATCGCCGCCGTCGGCAGCAGCTCGAGCAGCGGGTCGAAGAACGACGTCACGTCGCCCATCTGGACGTTCGCGGTGCGCAGCCGCTCGGCGGCCGCGCCGACGCGTGCCTCCTCGCGATCGGCGATGCCGAGCGTCCGCACGACCTGTCCGCCGTCGATGCTCTCGTGCGCGACGGCGCCGAGCTCACCGCGCGCGGCCTGCGCGACGCGGGCTCGCGGGGTCAGGAGCCGCTGGTAGAGCAGGTTGAGGCCCAGGACCGCGACGACGAGCACCGCGCCCACGACCCCGAGGGCGCTGTCACGCGCGAACAGCTGCGCGAGGGCGATGACCAGCATGACGGCCATGCCGAGGGCGAAGTAGAGGAACACCGCGGGCAGCCAGAGGGCGTCGACGTCGGACACCGCGGTCGACAGCAGGCGTCCGGGCGAGTGCCTGCGGTGCCACGCGAGGTCGAGGTCGACGTAGCGTCGGGCGACGTCGCGGCGGGTGCGAGCCTGCGAGCCGTGCTGGACGTGCCCTGTCGCGATGCCGCGCAGCACGATCGTGATCCATCGGATCGTCGAGACGCCCAGGATCGCGCCGATCGCGATCCACCACGTGGCGGTCGCGACGTCCCCATCGTCCAGGGCGGGCACGACGAGGTGGTCGGTCGCCCAGCCGACGGCCGCGGCACCCAGCACCATCGTCGCGCCGTTGACGACGCCGGCCGTCGTGGCGATCAGGGCCGGCACGGGATGCGCGAACGATCCCCCCACCATCGTGCGCAGCCCCGGCCAGAACGTGCCCGCTTCGCCGTGCGACGACGTCCTCACGTCGTCGGCCACCCTCACCGGAACGGGCGATCAGTCATGGACGAGCTCCCGCGACCGCGCGACGGCCTCGGCGCGCTGGCCGGGGATGGCGGCGATGAGCTCTTGCGTGTACTCGCTCTGCGGAGAGCCGAACACGTGCGCGACGGAGCCGGACTCGACGACCCGGCCCCGGTTGAGCACCGACACCGTGTGCGAGACCTGGGCGACGACGGCGAGGTCGTGCGAGATGAACAGGTAGCTGAGCCCCAGGCGCTCCTGCAGCTCGCTCAGGAGCGCGAGGATCTGCTCCTGCACCGACACGTCGAGGGCCGACACGGGCTCGTCGAGCAGCACGAGCCCGGGCTCGAGAGCGAGGGCACGGGCGATCGCGACCCGCTGGCGCTGGCCGCCGGACAGCTCCGACGGCAGCCGGTCGAGGTACGACGCCGGCAGCGCCACCTGGTCGAGCAGCTCCGTGGCGCGGGCGGCACGGCTGCGCCGGTCGCCGACCTTGAACGACACCAGGGGCTCGGTGATGCTCTGCCGGATCGTGAACCGCGGGTCGAGAGAGGCGTACGGATTCTGGTGGACGAGCTGGATCTTGCGGCGCAGCGGCCGGGTCTGCTTCCAGCCGAGGTCGGTGATGTCGACGTCGTCGAGCACGACCCGTCCGCTCGTGGCCTTCTCCAGGCCCAGCGCGAGGCGCAGCGTGGTCGTCTTGCCCGAGCCCGACTCCCCCACCAGCGCGTGCGTGCGCCCCCGCGCGACCTCGACGGAGACGTCGTCGAGCGCGAGGAACGAACCCCCGGCACCCGGGACGGCGTAGCGCTTCGACACCGACTCCAGCCGGATGACCGGATCGGCCGTGGCGACCTGGTCGGGCGCCAGCTCGAACCGCGGCACGATGCGTCCGCCGTGGGCCAGGCCGGGGGCCGCGGCGATGAGCCGCTTCGTGTAGTCCTGCTCGGGGCTCACGAGGATGTCCGCAGGCCGGCCCTGCTCGACGATCTGCCCGTCCTGCAGCACGACGACCCGATCACTGCGGTCCGCCGCGACGGCCAGGTCGTGCGTGATGATCAGCAGCGACGTGCCGGACTCGCGCACGAGGCCCTCGAGGTGATCGAGGATGCGGCTCTGCACCGTCACGTCGAGCGCACTGGTGGGCTCGTCGGCGATGATCAGGCGCGGTCGCCCGGCCAGCGCGATCGCGATCAGCACCCGCTGGCGCAGCCCGCCCGACAGCTCGTGCGGGAACTGGCGCGCCCGCAGCACCGCATCGTCGATGCCGGCCTGCTCGAGCGCCTCGATGACGCCGAGGTCGACCTGCGGGCCGGACACCCCGCGCCGCCGCACCGCCTCGGCGACCTGGCGACCGATCCGGTGCGTCGGGTTGAGCCCCACCATGGGGTCCTGCGGCACCAGGCCGATGACGCTGCCGCGCAGGGCGCGCAGCGCGCGTTCCTTCGCGCCGACGACCTCGACGCCGTCGACCACGACGCTGCCCCCGGAGATCAGGGCGCTGTCGGGGAGCAGCCCGATGACGGTGTTGGCGACCGTCGTCTTGCCCGAGCCGGACTCCCCGACCAGGGCGACGATCTCCCCGCGGCCGATCGTCAGATCGACGCCGCGGACGGCGGGTGCGACCCGATCGCCCCGGGCGTATCCGACGTGCAGGTCGTTGATCGTGACGAGAGGACTCATCGGCCGAGCTCCTGGAGGGTCTTGGAGAGATGGTTGAGGCTCAGGACGACCGCCCCGACGAACAGGCCCGGCAGCAGCGAGACCCACGGCGCGGTGATGAGGAAGTTGCGGCCGTTGGAGATCAACGTCCCCCACTCGGCGGCCGGCGGCGCGGCACCGAATCCGAGGAAGCTGAGGGACGCGATGGCGATGATCGCGACGCCCGTGTCGAGCACCGCGAGCACCAGCACGGGCCCCCATGAGTTGGGCAGGACGTGGCGGACCAGGACCCGGAGCCACGAGGCACCGCCGGCGCGGGCGGCCTCGACGTACGGCAGCGTCTTGACCCGCAGCACCTCGGCGCGGGTCGTGCGGGCGAAGCCCGGGACGATGCCGACGCCCACCGCGATCGCAACGGGAACCGTGCCGAAGCCCAGGGCCGTGACGATCGCCAGCGCGAACAGCAGGCTCGGCACCGCGAGGAGGACGTCGACGAACCGCATCAGGACGACGTCGACGAGGCCGCCGAAGAAGCCGGACACGACGCCCAGCGTCAGGCCCGCGACGATCGCGATGCTCAGAGCGATCAGCGTCGCCTTGATCGTCAGCGCCGAGCCGTGCAGCATGCGCGTCCACAGGTCCCGGCCGAGGTCGTCGGTGCCGAA
The DNA here is from genome assembly GCA_025964895.1 of Aeromicrobium sp. GTDB lineage: Bacteria > Actinomycetota > Actinomycetes > Propionibacteriales > Nocardioidaceae > Aeromicrobium. The sequence continues at coordinate 3,820 of JAOPXY010000088.1, read as the reverse complement.
GGGATGCGTGAGGCTCGGCGACAGCAGGCGGTCCTTCGGCGACGTCGCGGTCGGGTCGAAGCCCGTGAACCACGACGGCACGAACGCGGTCAGGACCACGAACACGATCAGGACGAGGGCCAGCACGAAGCCCGGCTTGCGGCCGAGCCGTTTGAGCGTCCTGACGGTGTTGCCGCGGCGCCCCACGACGGGAGCGTCGTCGAGCAGCGACTCCTCGACCGCGCGGTCGAGGCCGGACGGGACGGGCTGGCCCGCCGGGGGGATGGGGACGGTCATCGGCTCACCTTCGGGACGTGGACGATGCGGGGATCGAGCAGCGGGTAGAGCAGGTCGACGACGAGGTTGACGACGACGAACACCGCGGCGGCCAGCGCGACGATCGCCAGGACGACCGGGACGTCCTGCGCCACGACGGACTCCTGGGCGAGCTTTCCGACGCCGTTACGGGCGAACACCGTCTCGACCACGATCGCGCTGGTGACCGTGAGGCCGACGATGACGCCCAGGATCGTCATGGCCGGCAGTGCCGCGTTGCGGAACGCGTGCTTCCACTGGACCGCGGCGCGGGAGAGACCCTTGGCCCGCGCCGTCACGATGTAGGCCTGGCTCAGGGTGTCGTCGAAGCTGCGCATCAGCACCTGGGCCAGCAGCGACGACGTCAGCAACGAGATCGTCAGCGCGGGCAGGATCAGCGACGAGAAGCCGTCGCTGCCGGTCGCCGGCAGCCAGCCGAGCGTGAACGCGAACAGCTGGATCAGCAGCAGCCCGATGAAGAACTGCGGGAACGACGCCCCCACCGACGGCAGCCGGGTGAGGAGGATGCGCGCCGGACGCCACCGCACGTACGAGGCCAGGTAGGCCAGCACCGTGCCGCCGACGAGCATCAGGACACCCGCGACGGCGCCGAGCGCGACGGTCGAGCCGATGCGCTCGCCCAGCAGCGCGGTGACGGGACGCTGCTTGGCGATCGAGGTGCCGAGATCGCCGTGCAGCGCCCCCCACAGGCTGCTGAGGTACTGCTCCAGCACGGGGCGGTCCAGGCCGTACTTGGCCATCGCCGCCTGCAGCTGGACGGGGCTCAGCTTGTCGGTCTCGATACCCGCCGCGCCCAGCTGCAGTGCGACCGGATCGCTCGGCAGCAGGTAGAGGACGACGAACGTCAGGGTGTACGCGGCCCACAGCACCACGACCGCCTGGGCTGCGCGCCCCAGGATGTATCGAGACATCGCCCGGCCCCCTACTGCTTCTTCCACACGTCGTTGAGCTTCAGGAAGCTCTCCGACGTGAACGCGAATCCGCCGACCTTGTTGCTGACGCCCGCGTACTGGAGGCGCTCGACGACGGGGATCGTGACGCCCTGGTCGACCAGCAGGGCCTGCAGATCGGCGTAGGCCGTCTTGGAGACCGCGTCGTCGGTCGTCCGGGCCGCCGTCGCGAACAGGTCCTTGATCTCGGCCAGGGTCTCCGGGGACGAGCTGTTGACCGCGAGGGCCTTGGAGTTGGCGAGGTCGGGATCGAGGATGAACTGCAGCGCGCCGGGATCGGCGCGCGTGAAGTACGTCCCGACGAGGTCGTAGTCGCCGTTCGTGATCGCGGCCGGACGTTCCGCGGCCGGCACGACGTCGAGCACCAGGTCGATGCCGACCTGCTTGAGCTGGTCCTGGATGAGCTCGTCACCGGGGGTCGAGACCTGGATCAGGTTCTTCAGCGTCAGCTTCTCGCCGTCCTTGTAGCGGTAGCCGCCCTTGCCCAGGGTCCAGCCGGCGGCATCGAGCAGCTTCTCGGCGCCGGCCTTGTCGTGGGCCAGCTTGTCGGCCTGCGACACGTAGTACGTGGTCGTCTCGTCGAACGCCCCGCCGACCACGGGGTAGTCGTCGCCGTAGATCGTCGTCGCGTAGCTCTTGAGGTCCAGCGCCTTGACGAAGGCCTGACGGACGTCGAGATCGGACAGCGGACGGCCGTCGGTGACGTTGGGGAACAGCGACTGCGAGACTCCGGGAAGGGAGCGCGACTCGACCGTCGCGTCCGATGCCTCGATCAGCGCGCGGTCCTCGACCGTGAACGGGTTGCGGGGCCACGCGATGTCGACGGCACCGCTGACCAGGTTGCCCGTGCGGACGCTGTCCTCGGCGACGTAGCTGAACTCCACCTTGTCGAGGTAGGCCTCCTTGGTGTTCTTCGACAGCGCCGACCCCCACGTGTAGCCCGGCCGCCTCGAGATCGTCAGCAGCTCGTTGGGCTTGTAGCTGTCGAGCGTGAACGCGCCCGAGGCGACGTACTCCCCGAGGCAGCGCTGCTCGGGGGTCCGGGTGAACGCGTCGGGGGCGACGATCGCGAGGTTCGTCGTCGACGTGGCCTGCAGGAAGGAGGAGTTCGGGGTGCTGAAGTCGAGCTCGACCGTCAAGGGATCGACGACCGTGGCCGACTTCAGGCCCAGGATGTAACTGGACCCGAACGCGGCGCCGTTGGTGGCCTTCACGGTCTCCAACCAGCCGTCGACGTTGCCCTTGATCGCGGCGGCGTCGACCGGGGTCCCGTCGCTGAACGTCACGCCGTCCCGGAGGTGGAACGTGTACGCCTTGCCGTCGGGCGCGATCGCCCAGCTCTTTGCGAGCCACGGCGTGATCTCGCCGGTCTCGGGATCCTGGTCCGTCAGCGAGTCGGCGAGGTTGCGGATGACCGTGCGGTGCTCGATCCAGTACGTCTGGAAGGGGTCGACGCACGAGAACGCGGCGTTGTCGGGCCAGAAGGCGACCTTGAGGGTGCCGCCGGCCTGGGGCTTGCCGAGGTCGTCGGAGCCGGCCGACGACCCGGACGAGCACGCGCTGAGGCCGAGGGTCGTCGCGAGGGCGATCGCGAGGGCGGCCACGCCGCGGCGGCGTGGGACCGAGGAGGTGGTGAACATGTGGTGTCTTTCTCGAGAAGGGACCAGCAGCCGGCGTGGCTACTGGCCGAGGAGGCGGCGACCGGCTGCGAGGAGTGCCGTGTCCTCCTGCGGCGGGTGGACCCGCACGCACAGGACGTCCCGCAGGAGACGCTCGAAGGGAAGGTGGCGGGTCAGCCCCGGGTTGCCGAGGGCCGCGACGGCGGTATTGACCGCGGCGATCGCCGAGCGGGCGATCTGGATCTTGAGCAGCGACAGCTGCGGCAGGTGGTCCTCGTCGCCGGCCTCGGCACGCAGCAGCGCGCCGAACAGCAGGGTCTCGGCCTGCGCGATCTGGGCGTCGATCTCGCCCGCCGCGACCTGGATGCGCTCGGTCGCCGCAATGGGACGTCCGAGCGCCGTGGGCACCCGATCGAGCGCGTAGCGGACGAAGGCGGTGCGCGCGGCGCGGGCGACGCCGATGTACAGGGCGGGGTGGCCGAAGCTGCCGATCGAGGCGGCCGCCGCCGGGTCCCGGTAGACGCCGTCGGCGCCGCGCGGGATCTCGACGAAGGCGTCGAACGGCAGCTGGACGTCCTCGTAGATCACGTCGTGCGTGTTGGACGCGCGCAGGCCGAGGTGGTCCCACGTCGGCACCCACGTGATGCCCGGCAGGTCGGCCGGGACGATGACGTGTCCCAGGCGCGGGTGCTCGGCACCGCTGTCCGGCTCGTCGGCGAGGGCCCACACGACGTGGTACGTCAGCGCCGAGCCGCCGGTCGCGTACGCCTTGCGGCCGCTGAGTGACCAGCCCGTCGCCGTGCGGGTCAGCGTCGTCCGAGGCACGCCACCCCGCGCCGGGGCACCCAGCTCGGGCTCGGCCCGGATCGCGTTGACGAGCGCGGGACCGTCCAGTCCGCGGCGCAGGAGGTCGGCGTAGCTGTCCTCGGGCCAGTG